>NZ_JAQQPS010000004.1:0-326390 GCF_036688685.1 Massilia sp. S19_KUP03_FR1
CGGACAGGCCAGAGTCCTTGATTTCCTGTCGGATTTTTGGCGTCGTGCGGGCTTGGGGATGAATGCGTGAGCTCATGAAATGAAGTTTATGCGATCTGCTGTAGCCGGTGGAACGACCGCGGCGGCAAGCCGGCGATCAACTCGTCAAGCACGGCTTTGGCGCGGAACAACGCCATGCTGCGACGAGGAATATGATCACACGAAACTAAACACATAGACAGCCATCAGCTTCTGCGCGGTTGAATGATCCATTTTTTCAGGAAATTTTCATCGTAGAGTCATTGAATTGATCCGATTAGCCAACGGCCCCTCCCGGACAAAATCGGCCGGCCGCTGCCAGGCCGGTTTCGACCCGACGCGCATTCAGCCGCACGCGTCAACATGTTGAAATTTTTGGGATAAGGTCCAGCCGCTTTTACCAGTTTTGTTTCGTACCTGTTTCCACCAAACCATCTTGGCGCCGCGGCCATCGACACCCGGCATACCGGCAAGGTTGTTTCCGCTTCGATACACCTTTCCCTCGTACCAAAAGAGGTAAGATCCTTCACCCACTGGTGCAAGCATGTACACCACGTCACCGGCACTGAGGGAAAGCTGTGGCTGGTCGCTTCCGTCAATATAGCCATCATGTAGTTCCCGGTTAATCGTGACGGCACCAGCCTTTTCCGTCACGACCGCACCGTTGATGCCATCGACAGCGTCGCCACGATGCAAGCGAAATATCACCGCTGATTTTTCGCTGCGGTCTTTATGTACCGGGACGTCTCCGAGGGCCGTCCACTCGCGATAGGTGCAGCATTCAAACGGACACACGCCCCAACTTTCATAATGACGCGGCGGTGCTTTCTGAGCGAAAGATGGTGCGTTGCTAAATAACAGCACCGCAAACATGACGAAGCTTTTGATAACGTTCCCCTTATTTATGGACTTTGTTAATAACTGGAAGTTCAGAAATACCAGATTTGCAGAACTGGCCTGGCACTTGCGCCACGCATTTCACCCAACTTACGGTGACTCGTTAGCAGATGCTGGTATGGGATTGAATTCCTGCGACGACACCACTCCCGCGATCTTCCAACCATCGGCTGCGCGAACGACCAGCTAGCTCTCCTTGCCCCACATTTTCTTGTAGCTACCATTGACGACGGCATAGTCGAACCATACCTGCCCGACGTCACCATCGCTTTCGATGCGTACGTTCGACACAATCTCGTCGACCTTTGCCTCGGCCTTGGCAATCGCAGTGATAAATTTACGTGGGGTGGTGGAGTAGAGCTTGGAAGGCCGCTTCATTTGCGGTTGGGGCCGGTTTGCATACAGCCTTTCAATACTGGCATCGGTGGTGACGCCAGCAAAGGTAACGTCCTCTTTTACGAAAAGTTTTAGAAATGCTTCTTCGTCCTTGTTGACGATGGCGGAACGGAAGTTTTCAATCACACGCTCAATTTGCGCCTTGCTGTCCGCGACCTGCGCCAGCGCATGGTGTGGCGCTATGGCCAATCCGCCCAGCATCAAAGCGACCGATAAAAATCGGCTCATATATTCCCTGAGTTCATTGATCGTGCCCTCGCGGGGCAGGTTTGGGGGAGGGCAGGGCAAATGCCCGCTTTTGGCCGAATACCGTCGCTCGGCTTAGCATAACAGCAAGCTAAGCGTAAATCCAGCGGCCGCTACGACAGGCCGGCAAAGACCCAAATCGGATTGTTTTTACAGCTGCACGATCTGCTGTCGGAGGAATGTAAAGCTTGTTTCGCCAGCTGTCGATTCAATAGATCGCGTCCGAAGTAAAGCAGGCCCGGCAGGCAGGAAGCAGTGACGACGGCGCTCGCGCTCAGCCTGCGCAAGGAGCTTTCGCTAGCATCGGGATGCAGGGTAGTCGCGCAATCCACCAACCGCCGCTGAAAAAGTGGCGTAGAAGCAACTCAAACGCTGCGCTGCGGCGTGCCTGTGAGCGGCGTCGCACACAATGGCGTAAAACTGGCGCAGCCGGATGTGCCGGCCTACCTTGACCGGCTGCGCCACCTTGAACGGCCACCTTCATAGGCGCGCGCGGCAGCGATCGACAGCGTGACACTGGTTCCTGCGCCGGCCGCGCTGGTCACTGCCAGCGTGGCGCCGATCGTTTTGGCGCGCTCGCGCATGCCCAGCAGCCCCCAATGGCCGCTGCGGTAACCCAGCCGGCGTACCTCGTCGTCAAGGCCCTTGCCGTCATCCACCACGGCAACCGTGAATGTGTCGGCGTAATCGATCCGCACTGCGATGTGGGTGGCCCCTGCATGAATGAAGGCATTGCGCAGCGCCTCGGCCGCGACCTGGCCCGCTTCCATCAGCACGGCCGGCGCGAGTGTGCGCGCCGTGCCACGCACTTCCATGGCATAGGCAACGTCCGGATAGCATTGGCGCAGCGGTCCGGCGCTGCGTGCCAGCAGGCGCTCCAGCGTCTCGGCGCTCGCGCCACCGGCGCGCAGTTGCTCGACCTGATCGCGGCCTTCGACCAGCGCGTTGCTGGCGTCGACCAGCACGGTTTCGAGCCGCGCCCGGGTCGCGCTGTCGCCAGGCAGCGACTGCGCCATGGTGCGCACCCGCAGCATCAGCGCATTGACACTTTGCAGATAGGTGTCGTGCAAGGTGCGCGCGATGCGCTCGCGTTCGCTGGCGCGCACCTGCAACTGCGCGGACAGGCGCGCCGTCAGCAGCGCGATCCGGTAGCGGTACAGCCCCACGCCTGCCAGCAGCAGTAACAGAGCGCACAGCGCTTTGAACCAGGCGCTTTGCACGAGCGTCGGGGCGATGACGATTGCCTGGCTGATTTCGGCGGCGCTCGCGACGCCATCTTCATTGGTGGCGCGCAGGTGGAACCGGTAACTGCCCGGGGCGACATGCGTGTAGCTGACGCTTCTGCGGGTGCCGCCATCGACCCAGCCGCGGTCGACGCCCTCCAGCCACCAGGCAAAGCGGAGCGCTTCCGGACGGCGCAGCGCCGGCGCGGTGAAGGCGATATTGAAGTCCTGCGCAGCGGGCGGCAGCTGCACCGGCGCGCCGGCCAGTAGCGGCCAGGTGGCGGCGCCGCTGCTCACTTGGGCGATCTGCACGACCGGCGCGACCGGATTGCGCTGCATGCCACGCGTGTCGAGCTGCACCACGCCCTCGGTTGCGCCGATCCATAGCTGGCCGCCGGGCGCCTGCACCAGCGACGGCAGGCGACTGGCGGTGCTGGCCTGGCCCGGGTAGCCGTCGCGCGCGTCGAGCAGGGTATAACGCAGCACCTCGCGCCCTTGCGCCAGTGCGCGCGCCCAGTCGGCCGCGCGCACGTGGACCAGCCCGGCCGCGCCGTTGAACCAGCGGTCGCCGTCCGGCGTGATGGCCATCCCGGAGATATTGCGCAACACATCGGGCCGGTCGGTTCGCAGCAGCCGCAGCGCGCCCTGTTGCAGTACGGCCAGGCCATGTTCGCCGGCCACCATCACCTGCGGGCCGGCGAACACGGCGCTGGCGATGCCGGCGACGAGCGCGTCGTACCGGGTCAGTTTGCCGTCGTCGTACAGCGACAGGCCACCATCGCCATCGGCCAGCCACAACTGGGCGCGCGCGCCCGCCGCCGAGATGACGATTTTCGCGGGCAGGTTGAAGGCGCTGCGCGGTCGCCACTGGCCGTCCACGTAACCCATCAGGCCGGTCTCGTAGGCCGCCATCCACAGTACCTTGCCGTCGTCGAGCAGGCCGAGCACGTGGAGGTCCGCCGCCTGGCCGTCGCGGCCCGGCGGCAGCGCGATCTGCGTGACCGCGCCGTGCAGGCGCCGTTCGATGCTGCGCTTGCCTGCCAGCAGCAGGGCGCCGTCTGTCGCCGTACCGACCACGCGGGCATAGCGTCCCGGCTGCAGGACCGGCGCGCCGCCGGCAGTCAGACGGAACAAGGCGCCGCTGCCCGCGAAGGCGGCCCACACCGCGCCGTCGGCATCGGCGGCCAGGCTGACCGGCCCGCCGTTGTCCGGCAGGCCGCTGTGGAGGAGGCGGTTGGCCTGGTAGCGATCCAGGCCACGATCAGTGGCGATCCAGACATTGCCCTCGCGGTCTTCCAGAACCTGCTCGGTGTTCGCACTGGAGATGTCCGGCGGCGCGGCAAGGTGCTGGCCGCGGCCGATCGTCTCGATCACGGCAGCTTGCGCGCTGGCCGCCGGCAGCACGCAAGCGCCGGTCGGGCAGTGCAGCTGCCATAGATTGCCGTGGCGGTCGAACTGGCCGCCCCAGCGCGCTTCGGACTGGTTGGCGCGCGGGGCGCGCGCGCGCACGGCACCGCTCGACACCTGCACCAGCGCGCCGGCCCGCGTGGCCCAGACGCGGCCGTCCGGCGACTGCAGCAGCGCGCCGGACACACCTGGCGGCGCCACGGCGGCAAAACGATTATTCTGGCGGTCGAGGCGCCACGTTTGTCCGGCAAACGTGGCCCACAGGGTACCGTCCTGGTCGCGCAGCAGGCTGCGCACACGCTCGACCGGCCAGGGGGCGCCATCGACCACGCGCTGCCAGGCGCCGTCGACCAGGTGAAACACGCCCACATTGCTGGCTGCCCACAGGCTGCCATCGCTGTCGCTGGCCATGGCGTTCACGGTGCCGACCGGAAGCTGGGTCGAGTCGGCGATATCGTCGAAGCGGCCGCCCGCGCGCAGTACCGACACGCCACCGAATACGTGGGCGATCCACAGCTCGCCGTTGTCGGCCACGTGCATGGTGTTGATCTGGCGCCGCGCCAGCATGCCGCGCGTCGGCATGGCCACGTGCTCGAACGCGACGCCGTCGAAGCGGTACAGGTCATCGGCTGTGCCCAGCCACAGCCAGCCGTCCGGGGTTTGCGCCAGCGCCGAGATCTGGGCCGGTAGCCCTTCGCTGGCGCCCCAGCTGGTGTGGCGATAATCGCGCAGCGGGGCGGCCCCTGCGCAGCCGACCGCCATCAGCAGCCCCAGCCCCGGCAGAACCAGTGCCAGCAGCCTGCGCAAGCGCGGGATGCTCACAGCGTGATGTACCCGCGCTGCACCGCAATGGCCACGGCGTGCGTGCGGTCGTTGGCGCCCAGCTTGGCCAGGATCGTGCTCATATGCGTCTTGACGGTCGCTTCGCGGATCGCCAGCGCGGCGCCGATGGCGCGGTTCGAGTGGCCGCACGCGGCCAGGCGCAGGACGTCCAGTTCACGGGCCGAGAGGGTGTCGCTGATGGCGTGTGCCGCCAGTTCGCGCGTGAGCGCCGGCGAGATGACCTGGCGGCCCGCGCAGACGGCACGGATGGTCGTCAGCAGTTCGGTGCCCAGCACATCCTTGAGCAGGTAGGCGGCTGCGCCGGCGCGCAGGGCGGCGCTGACGCGCGCATCGCCGCCGAAGGTGGTCAGCACGATGATGCGGGCGTCGGCCTGCAGCTTGCGAATGGCGCCGATCGCCGCGACGCCATCGCTGCCCGGCATTTGCAGGTCGAGCAGGCACAGGTCGGGGCGCTGCTGTGCATATTGCGCCACCGCCTCGATGCCGTCTGCGGCCAGGGCGACGACAGTGATGTCATCCTGGCTGGACACGAGTGCGGCGATGCCCTCGCGCATGAGCGGATGGTCGTCGGCGATCAGGACGCGGATGGCAGGTGCTGTCATTGAGGTGTGCATGGGCGAAAAGCGCAAGGATACCCGAATGGCGCGCACCGTGTCCAAGGGCCTTGCCAGCTATTTTCTGGACAAAAAAACGCCGCGTGAACCACCGCGGCGCAAGGCTTGGAGAGAGACAGGTTTTACAGCATGCTTATTTGCGCAGGAACGCCAGCAAGTCTTCGTTCAGCTGGTCCTTGTGCGTGGCCGGAATGGCGTGCGGCGCGCCCGGATAGACATGCAGGGTACCCTGGGGCAGGAAGGTCATCGCGCGCTCGCCGGCAGTCTTGATCGGCACGATCTGGTCGTCGTCGCCGTGCACCACGAGGGTGGGAATGGTCATCTTTTTCAGGTCGTCCGTGAAATCGGTCTCGGAGAACTGCTTGATGCAGGCATAGGCGCTGTGGATGCTGCACTGCATGCCTTGCAGCCAGAACGTTTCGCGCATGCCTTCCGAGATCTTGGCGCCGTCCCGGTTGTAGCCGAAGAACGGGATGGTCAGGTCACGGAAGAATTGCGCGCGGTCGGCCTTGACGCCGGCACGGATGCCGTCGAACACCGCCATCGGCAGGCCGTCCGGGTTGGTGGGCGATTGCACCATTTGCGGCGGCACAGCTGCCACCAGCACGGCCTTCGCGACGCGCCCCACGCCATGGCGGCCGATGTAGCGCGCCACTTCGCCGCCGCCGGTCGAGTGACCGACCAGCATGACGTCGTTCAGGTCAAGCGCCTCGAGCAACTGGCCCAGGTCGTCCGCGTAGGTGTCCATGTCATTGCCGTGCCAGGGTTTGCTGGACAGCCCGTGGCCGCGGCGGTCGTGCGCGATGACGCGGTAACCGTGCTGGGCCAGGAACATCATCTGGTCTTCCCAGGCGTCGCCCTGCAGCGGCCAGCCGTGGCTGAATACGACGGCGGGACCGTGGCCCCAGTCGGTGAAGTGGATCAGGGTGCCGTCGCGAACGGTAATGCTGTTGATGGTGTGGTTGCTCATGGGATTTCCTTTCAAGAAAAAAGTAAATGGCGGCGCGATGCCGCGTGAAGAGGCAAGCGATTCTCGCGCGCTCGCCTGGCCCGGCCTAGCTATACAAAAGGATACAACCTAGAACGCAAAGCAACTGCACCCGAGCGCGCCCCAGAAGCCGCCATGGCTGGCCACCGGCACGTTCGACTTGCGCGCCACGTCGTGCGCGTGCGCGTGCACGCCGCAGGCGCCCCGGCACTGGTGCGGCAGTCTGGCCAGCGCCTGGGGCGGGGCGGCCCGGTAGTGTCCCGGCACCTGGGCCACGGGCGACCAGTCGGGCAGCACGGGAATCGGCGGCGGTCCCAGCGAAGAAAACTCCGCCTGCCCGTACACCACCCTGCCGCCGACGATGGTCAGCACCGATTCGATGTCGCGGATGGCTTCTTCGGGAATGCTGAAAAAATCGGCCGACAGGACCGCGACATCGGCCAGCATGCCCTCGGCAATGCGGCCCTTTTTACCCTGCTCGCTGGAGAACCACGCGCTGCCGCTGGTCCACAGTTCGATGGCCGTCGCGCGTGACAGCCGGCCGGCTGCGTCAGCCAGGCGCAGACCGCCGACGGTCTTGCCGGATACCAGCCAGTACAGCGCCGTCCACGGGTTGTAGCTGGCCACGCGCGTGGCGTCGGTGCCGCCGCCCACCGGAATGCCGGCGTCGAGCATGCGTGCGATCGGCGGTGTGGCCTTGGCCGCCTCGGCGCCATAGCGGTCCACGAATGCTTCGCCCTGGAACGCCATCCGGTGCTGGATGGCGATGCCGCCGCCCAGCGCTTTTACCCGGTCGATGTTCTTGTGGGAGATTGTTTCGGCGTGGTCGAACATCCACGTCAGGCCATTGAACGGGATCTCGCGGTTGACCTTCTCGAACACGTTCAGCATGCGCTCGATCGACTCGTCGTAGGTGGCGTGCAGGCGGAACGGCCAGCGTTTTTCGACCAGGTGGCGCACCACTTTTTCCAGCTCGTCTTCCATGCCGGGCGCCAGGTCGGGACGCGGTTCGACGAAATCCTCGAAATCAGCCGCCGAGAACACCAGCATTTCGCCGGCCCCATTGTGGCGGTAGTAATCGCTGCCCTGGCCTGGCGTCACCATTGCCGTCCACTTTTTAAAATCGTCCAGTTCCTGGCCCTTGTTCTGGGTGAACAGGTTGTAGGCGATGCGGATGGTCAACTGGTCGTCGCGCGCCAGTTGATCGACGACGGCATAATCGTCCGGATAATTCTGAAAGCCGCCGCCGGCGTCGATGGCGCTGGTCAGGCCCAGGCGATTGAGTTCACGCATGAATTGCCGTGTCGAGTTCACCTGCAGCTCGCGCGGCAGGGTCGGGCCCTTGGCGAGCGTGGCATATAAAATCATCGCGTTCGGGCGGGCGATCAGCATGCCAGTCGGGTTGCCGGCGCTGTCGCGCACGATTTCGCCGCCCGGTGGATTGGGCGTGTCCTTGGTGTAGCCGATCACGCGCAATGCAGCGCGGTTGAGCAGGGCGCGGTCGTACAGGTGCAGCACGAAGACCGGGGTGTCGGGCGCCGCGCTGTTGAGGTCGTCGAGCGTGGGCATGCGCTTCTCGGCAAACTGGAAGCTGTTCCAGCCGCCCACCACGCGCACCCATTGCGGGTGCGGCGTGCGCTCGGCCTGGTGTTTCAGCATGCGCAGGGCGTCGGCCAGCGAGGGCACGCCTTCCCAGCGCAATTCGAGGTTGTACATCAGGCCGCCACGGATGACGTGAATGTGCGAGTCGTTCAGGCCAGGAATCACGGTGCGCCCGTTCAGGTCGATCACCCGGGTGGCCGGGCCGCGGTGGCGCATGACTTCGTCGGCGTCGCCGACGGCGGCAAACTTGCCGTCCCGGATGGCGAGCGCGGACGCTTGCGGATTGGTCCTGTCGACGGTGTGAAAGCAGCCGTTGATGAGGATCAGCTGCGCCGGGGGGATGGTGGATGGCTGCATGTTCTCTCCATTAGTAAGGGTGGACCAGGCCGCGCTTGACAGCCACGCTGGCGGCTTCGGTGCGGCACGAAACGTTCAGCTTCGAGAGGATGTTGTTGACGTGATACTTGACGGTGCCGACACCGATGCCGGCCACGCGGGCGATGACCTTGTTGCTCTTGCCGGCACTGAGGTAGTGCAAGATTTCCAGCTCGCGCGGCGACAGCTGGTTGCCTTTGATGCGCCCGGCCAATTTTGCCGCCAGCGCTGGCGGCAGGTAGTTGCGCCCGGAAACCACCTGCGCAATGCACATGGCAATCTGCTCGAAGTCGGCGGTTTTCAGCAGGTAGCCGGACGCGCCGGCCAGCAGCGCGCGGTACACATCTTCTTCGGCCTCGCTGGCGGTAATGACGATGATGCGGGCCGCGGGATGCAGGGCGCGCACGCGGGTGATCGCCTGCAGGCCGCCGCCGGGAATATGCAGGTCGACCAGCAGGATGGCGGGACGCAGCTGGTCAAAAGCGGCCAGTGCGCTGTCGGCGTCGACGGCCTGGCCGGCCAGCGCCAGCGAAGGTTCGGATTCGATCAGGGCGACCAGGCCGGCCAGGACCAGCGGGTGGTCGTCGACCACCAGCACCGAGATAGGAGTGTCGGGTGGATGCATGTGCAGCGCCTCATTTCCTTAAAAGTAGCAGAAATGGCCGAATGACGGACCAAAAGCATGCTGTCATTCTGCGCAGGCGCTGCGCTTGCGTCCAGCTATACAAACAGATACCGGGGCGCGCGTTACGCTTTCAGGAAGGCCAGCAGGTCGGCGTTGAGCTTGTCCTTGTGCGTGGCCGGCAAGCCGTGCGGCGCGCCCTCGTAGATAATCAATTTGGCGTTCTTGACGATCTTTGCCGACGTCCTGGCGGACGCGTCGATCGGTACGATCTGGTCATCGCTGCCGTGCACAATGAGGGTCGGCACGTCGATTTTCTTCAGGTCGGCCGTGAAATCGGTCTCGGAAAACTGTTTGATGCAGTCATACGCGTTTTTCAGGCCGCACTGCATGCCTTGCGCCCAGAAGGTGTCGATCAGGCCTTGCGACGGCTTGGCGCCGGCGCGGTTAAAGCCGTAAAACGGCACGGCCAGGTCGAGGAAAAACTGGCCGCGGTTGGCTTGCACGCCGGCGCGGATGCCGTCGAACACGCTCATCGGCAAGCCGTTCGGGTTGGTCGGCGATTTCACCATCTGCGGCGGGACGGCGCCCACCAGCACGGCCTTCGCCACGCGCCTGGTGCCATGGCGGCCGATGTAGCGCGCCACTTCGCCACCACCAGTCGAGTGGCCGACCAGCATGGCGTTCTTGATGTCGAGCGTGTTCAACAGCGTGGCCAGGTCGTCGGCGTAGGTATCCATGTCGTTGCCGTTCCAGGGCTGGCTGGACAGGCCGTGGCCGCGCCGGTCGTGCGCGATGACACGGTAGCCTTGCGAGGCCAGATAAAACATCTGGTCTTCCCAGGCGTCGGCCTGCAAGGGCCAGCCGTGGCTGAACACGACCGGCTGGCCGGCGCCCATGTCCTTGTAGTGGATGCGGGTGCCGTCGGCGACGACGACATAGCCGCCGCCGGTACCGACGACCGAGCCCTTGCCGGCCCTTGCCGGCACAGCTGCACTGGCGCTGGCCTGCACTGCGGCCAGGCCGGCGCCGGCGGCGCCGAGGGCGGTCTTGACGAGCATGCTGCGGCGCGAGGATGGTTGATCTTGACGGTTCATATTGCTACCTTTCGGGAGGAGGGTGGGGGAGGATTTCAACGCCAGCATAGGGGCCGGCGCGCCATCTGCCACTAGCCAAAAGGGAGGGGTCGAAGGTCCACAGATCCGTTAGCATCAAGGTTCACAAGGAGGCACCTATGGCAGCAAACCGCAGCCGCACGCAGGGCATCGCCCTGAGCTTTTTGGCGGGCTATGTCGATACGCTCGGGTTCATTGCCCTGTTCGGCCTGTTCACCGCCCACGTTACCGGCAACTTTATTTTGATCGGCGCAGCGATGGCCGATCCTGGCCACACATCGCTCCTGTTCAAATTCCTGGCGTTTCCGGCGTTTATTCTCGGCGTCGCCGTGATGCCCGTGCTGGTGGCGTGGACCAGGCGGCGCGCGGTGCGCGCCTTGCCGCTCGCTTACGGCTTGCAACTGCTCTTGCTGGCCTCGTTCATGCTGTTCGGCATGGCGGCGATGCCGCTGGGCGACGCGCCCTCGCACCTGGCGATGGCGGCCGGCCTGTGCGGCGCCGCGGCCATGGGCGTGCACAGCGGCACCAGCCGCCTGTTGCTCAGCGAGCTGGCGCCGACGTCGATGATGACCGGGAACGTCACGCAGGTCGTCATCGACACGGTCGACTACCTGCGCGGCGAACGCGGGCCTGGCATCGGGGCGCGCTGCGCCAAGTTCGTCTGGCCGGTGCTCGCGTTCGGCGTCGGCGCGATCATCGCGGCGTTTGCGTGGCACGCGATCGGCTTCATCGCCCTGGCGGCGCCGCTGCTCATCCTGGCGGTCCTGATCTGGAAGGAACTGGCGGCACCTGCCGTGGTCTCACCAGGATAAGCCTATACCTACGGATACTGGCGCCGTGACGGCGCCGCTTTTACCATGCATTTCATCCTCCACCATCACGAAAGGGAACTACCGTGAACAACCCGAAACTCGACGTGCTCACCCCCACCAATTGCCAGATGATTTTCATCGACCAGCAGCCGCAGATGGCCTTCGGCGTGCAGTCGATGGACCGCCAGGCGCTGAAAAACAATGTCGTGGGCCTGGCCAAGGCTGCCAAAGTTTTCAATATTCCGACCACCATCACGACCGTCGAATCCGAGAGCTTTTCCGGCTTCACCTATCCCGAACTGCTCGATGTATTCCCGGGTCAGGAAACCCTGGAACGCAGCTCGATGAATTCGTGGGACGACCAGAAGGTGCGCGATGCGCTGGCCAAAAACGGCAAGAAAAAAGTCGTCGTGTCCGGCCTCTGGACCGAAGTGTGCAACAACAGTTTTGCACTGTGCGCGATGGCAGAGGGCGACTACGAAATCTACATGGTGGCCGATGCCTCCGGCGGCACGTCAAAGGAAGCGCACGACTACGCCATGGCGCGCATGATCCAGGCCGGCGTGGTCCCGGTGACGTGGCAACAGGTGCTGCTCGAATGGCAGCGCGACTGGGCCAACAAGGACACCTACAACGCCGTCATGGCCATCGTGCGCGAACACTCCGGCGCCTACGGCATGGGCGTCGACTACGCCTACACGATGGTGCACAAGGCTGCCCAGCGCGCGGTCGGCGCGCACGCCATGCTGGCGCCGGTACCGGCGCCGCTGGCCTGATCATCCACCAGGCGCAAGGGGAGAACACATGAAGCTGTACATCGTATCGCTGGCCGCGGGCCTGCTGGTCGGCATCATCTATGCCTTGTTGCAGGTGCGCTCCCCGGCGCCGCCCGCGATCGCCCTGATCGGCTTGCTGGGCATCCTGGCGGGTGAACAGCTGGTCCCGATCGCAAAGCGCCTGATCGCCGGCGAGCCGGTTACCGTCGCCTGGCTGCGCCACGAGTGCGTCGCGAAGATCACCGGCGTGGACACTGCGCCGCCCGACCAGACGGGCAAGGAGAACGCGTGAATCTGGGCCTGGCCCTGGTTTGCGTGGTCGACGACGACGATGGCGTGCGTGACGGCATGTGTAATTTGCTGGCGTCGGCTGGCTACGACACGGTCGCCTTCGCATCGGCCGAGACATGCCTCGATTTCGCCCGCCTGGCGAACGTGAAGCTCGCCTTGTTCGACGTGCGCCTGCCGGGCATGGATGGCTTCGCACTGCATCACGCGCTGCTGCAGCGCGGCTTCCAGGTGGCCGTGCTGTTCGTCAGCGGCCATGCCGACGCCGACATGGCGACCCGCGCGCTGCAAGCCGGCGCCATCGCGCTGCTGCAAAAACCGGTCGATGCGGACACGCTGCTGTGCATCGTCGAGCGCGCACTGGGAACCGGCGCGGTATAGTGGCGCCACCATGCATCCCGTTCCCCTGGTTTTTGTCGTCGACGACGACGCCGCCGTGCGCGCCTCACTGGTCAGCCTGCTCGAGTCAGACGGCTACCAGGTGCAGGCGTTCGCCTGCGCGCGCGACTTTCTTGCCACGCCCTTGCCGCTGGCGCCCACCTGCCTGATCCTCGACATGCACATGCCGGCCCTGGACGGCATGGAGGTGGTGGCCGAACTGGCGCGTGTGGAGGCCGGTATCCCGGTCATCTTCCTCACCGGCTTCGGGTCGATTCCCATGTCGGTGCAGGCCATCAAGGCCGGCGCCACCGAATTTCTCACCAAGCCGGTCCAGCCCGAGCAACTACTCGATGCGGTGCGCATGGCCCTCGAGGCCGATCTGGCGGCGCTGGCGCAGCGCAGCGAACTGGCCGCCTTGCGCCAGCGCCACGCCAGCCTGACACCGCGCGAGCGCGAAACACTGGCGCTGGTCATCGGCGGCCTGCTCAACAAGCAGGTGGCCGACGCCATGGGCATCAGCGAAATCATGGCCAAGACACACAAGCGCAAGGTCATGGAGAAGATGGCGGCCCGCTCGCTGCCAGACCTGGTGCGTTCTTGCGAGCGGCTGCAAATTGTCAGCAGCCGGCACCGGTGAAGCCGTCGGCTAAAATGGTGCCATGACGAATCCCACACCCGCATTACCCAAGCTGCCGTTTCGCGCCACACTCGACGAAAGCTGTGCTTGGATGCTTGAACAAACCGGCTCGCCCTGGACGCTGGCGCGCCTGGTCGAGCATGACATCACCCCCTACGTCTGGCTTGACTACGACGCCGCCTTGCCGGAACTGTTCGGCGAAGCGAACGGCGGTTATGCCGCGCCGATCTTTTTTGAGGGCGATATCGCGCGCCTGCTGGCGGGCAGCGACGACGTGCTCATTACCATCACCAAGGATGCGTACAAGATCGTCGCGCGCCTGCCCGCGCCGGGTTTTACGCGCCAGCGGCATGAACTGCGCTTCCTCGGAAAAGAACTGGAACGCCTCGTGGGCCGCCTGAAACATGCGGCCGCGGCGCCGCCGCCGAAAGTGGCGACGGCGCAGGAATCGAAGGCAGGGATCAACGCCGCCCAGGTGATGACGGCGTTTGCGGGGCTGGTCAAGATCGACCTGCAACAGGCTTTGCTGGAAGCGTGCGGCGTGTTCGGCGACGAGGGCGCGCGCGTCAAAGCCAGCGTGAAGAAGGGTAAGGCAAATACGGTGTGGAATCCGATTACGCTGGCACTGGGACTGAATGATCTCTACCGCGTGCCGCTAGGGCGCCTGGCCCGGGCGTTTGTCGCGCATGACTTCCTGCACGAATGGAAGTACGAATGGGATCAAACGCTCGCCTTGCTCGGCAAGTAGTCAAGCGCGGTAGCGATTCTCAGGCGCAGTTTGCGCAGTCCGCGCGCGCATGGTTCAGTTGGCAGCGCCGCCGTACCGGTTCGCCTTGCCATCCTGCACCCAAAACACCACCAGCACGATCCAGCCGATGACCGGAATAAACCACAGCAGCTGCAGCCAGCCGCTGCGGTCCGTGTCATGCAGGCGGCGGCAGCCGACGGCAATGGCAGGCAGCATAATCGCCAGTGAAACGAGGAGGTTCAGGTTGCTGCCGAGCATGCGGGCAAGCAGGCTGACGATGACCTGAAACAGGAAAAACCACCAGAATTCGGACACGCTCGCAGTGCCATCGAAGGTGGCGTATTTTTTGAAACAGGTCGAAATCGAATCAGTGACCGTCATGGTTTAACCCTGGTGATGGCGCTGCTTGCGTTGGAATCGCGCGCATAGAGCCAGCGCGGAAAAAAAGAAAACTGCCGCGCAAACGGCGACCGCAATCGGGTGCAGATTTTGCTGCGTCAACACGCAAAAGCTCAGCGGAAAGAGAATACCGAAAACGACCGTGGCGGCCAGGGCAGCTACATATTTGTTCAGCATGGCGCGTCTCGGCGAGGGCGGTGTAAAGCGATATATTAGCGTTAGGAAACTTTTAAACGCAAGTTAAACTGTACCGGCAGTCGTTTTATGGGGAATTGCCGGCAGCGGGCGGCGCCAGTCGCCCTTGCCGATCTGCCAAGCTTGCACGGAACGTGGTTTAATCGCGTCTGGCGGGTCGTGCGCACCGCCGTTGAAGAATAACAGTATCGATTTCCGCTCAAGCGGGGACGACCATAACAGAGACAAGCATGAAAACCACCCTACGCACTTCCCTGGCGCTCGCCTGTGCAATCGCATTTCCTGCCTGCGCCGCCGCGGCGCCCGCCTGGCCCGCCATCCGCAGCACGATCCCGCACGACGCGGCGCACGACGCGGCGCTCGACGCGCGCGTGCGCGCCATCGTGGCGGGCATGACCCTGGCCCAGAAGATCGGCCAGATGACCCAGGCCGAAATCAAGAGCGTCACGCCGGACGACGTGCGCAAGTATTACCTCGGCTCGGTCCTGAACGGCGGCGGCAGCTGGCCAAACAATAACAAGCGCGCCAGCGCCGCCGACTGGGTCGCGCTGGCCGACCAGTATTACCACGCCTCGATGGCCACCGATATGACGGTCAAGGTGCCGGTGGTCTGGGGGATCGACGCCATCCACGGCCACAGCAATGTCTACGGCGCCACGCTGTACCCGCACAATATCGGCTTGGGCGCCGCGCGCGACCCGCAACTGGCGCACGCCATCGGCGCCGCCACCGCCAGGGCGGTACGCGCCACCGGCATCGCCTGGGTGTTCGGCCCGACCATCGCCGTGGTCCGCGACGACCGCTGGGGCCGCACCTACGAGAGCTTTTCGGAAAATCCGCTGCTGGTCGCATCCTATGCCGGCCCGTACGTCGCCGGCTTGCAGGGTAAGCTTGCCGGCGACGGGTTTGTGCTGGCCACCGCCAAGCACTTCATGGGCGATGGCGGTACCGACCAGGGCCGTGACCGCGGCGTAACGAAAGCGTCGCAGGCGCAGATGATGCAGATCCACGCGCAGGGTTATTACACGGCGCTGGGCGCGGGCGCGCAGACGGTCATGGCCTCATTTAATAGCTGGAACGATGTGGGCGCCGGCGTCGATTACGGCAAGGTGCACGGCAGCCGCGCCGTGCTGACCGACATCCTGAAAACCAGGCTGGGATTCGACGGCTTCGTGGTGAGCGACTGGAATGGCATCGGCGAAGTCCCCGGCTGCAAGGACGACAGCTGCGCGCAGGCCATCAACGCCGGCATCGACATGGCCATGGTGCCGGAGCAGTGGAAGTCCTTCATTGCCAACACCATCGCGCAGGTGGAAAGCGGCGACATTCCGATGGCGCGCATCGATGACGCGGTGAGCCGCATCGTGCGCGTCAAACTGCGCGCGGGCCTGTTCGACAAGCGGCCGTCGCAGAACGCCTGGGCCGGCCGCCAGGACGCGCTGGAGGACCGCGCGCTGGCGCGGCGCGCCGTGCGGGAATCGCTGGTGCTGCTGAAGAACCAGGGGCCGACCCTGCCGTTGAAAGCCGGCACGCGCATCCTGGTGGTCGGCAAAAGCGCGGCCAGTCTGTCGAACCAGACCGGCGGCTGGTCGCTGACCTGGCAGGGCACCGAGAATACGAATGCCGACTTTGCGCATGCCGACACGATTCTGGCCGGGATCGAACAGGCCGCCGGCGCGGGCAAGGTCACCTATAGCCTGGATGCGGCCGACGTCGACGTGCGCAACTACGACGTCGTGATCGCTATCGTCGGCGAGCGCCCCTACGCGGAAGGCGAGGGCGACATCGGCTTGATGGGCACCCTGCGCCACAGCAGCCGCTATCCCGAGGACCTGGCCGTGCTGCAGGCAGTCGCGGGCCGTGGCAAGCCGGTTATCACGGTGTTGGTCGCCGGCCGGCCGCTGTACGTCAACGATTTGCTGAATCTGTCGGACGTGTTTGTCGCCGCCTGGCTGCCCGGCACCGAAGGGCGCGGCGTGGCCGATTTGCTGCTGGCAGGTGGACAAGGCCATGGGTTTACCGGCAAACTGTCGTTCTCCTGGCCGGCGTCCGCCTGCCAGGCGAGCCTGAACGTGGGCGATGCCGGCTATGCGCCGCTGTTCGCCTACGGTTATGGCTTGTCCACGTCCACCCGATCGAAACTCGCGCAATTGACTACATCCTTCCCCGCTGCCGGCTGCGGCGCCAGCAATAGTTCATCCATCAACCATCCTGTCAGCCTGGTGCAGCCATGAGCGCACCACGCCTGCTGGCCGATATCGGCGGCACCAACGCGCGTTTCGCACTCCAGGTCGACGGTAATTTGCAGGCGATCGGCGTGCTGGCCTGCGCCGCCTATCCGACACTGGGGGCTGCCATCGATGCCTACCTGGCGTCGGCCGCCGCGCAGGGATACGCCACCGCGGCCATCCGCCACGCGGCCATTGCGATTGCCAATCCGGTCGAGGATGACCTGGTGCGCATGACCAACCACCACTGGAGTTTTTCGGTGGCGCGCTTGCGCATGGAGCGCGAGTTGCACACGCTGCTGGTGGTCAACGATTTCGCCGCGCTGGCCATGGCGCTGCCGTTTTTGCAGCCCGGGCAACGCGAACGGATCGGCACCGGCCCGGGCGGCGGCGCCGGCTTGTCGGGACGGCCGATCGGTTTGATCGGGCCGGGCACCGGGCTCGGTGTGGCCGGCGTGGTGCAGGCCGGCGCACGCTGGACCGCGCTGGCGGGCGAGGGCGGCCACGCCAGTTTTGCACCCGGCACCGACGACGAGATCGTTTTGCTGCAGGCCTTGCGGCGCGAGTTCGGCCACGTCTCGGCCGAACGCCTGCTGTCAGGCATGGGGCTCGAGCTGATCCACCGCACCCTGGCCGGCGAGTCCTTGCCGGCAGCGAGCATCAGCGGGCGGGCACTGGGCAGCAACGACGCCGCGTGCGTGCGCAGCATCGCCTGTTTTTGCGGGGTGCTGGGCAGCGTGGCCGGCAACGTCGCCCTGACGCTGGGCGCCACCGGCGGTATGTACATCGCTGGCGGCATCGTGCCGCGACTCGGCAAACTGTTTTTCCAGTCGTCGTTTCGCCAGCGCTTCGAAGACAAGGGCCGGCTGGCACCGTACCTGGCGCGCATTCCCACCTGGCTGATCACCGACCAACACCCGGCGCTGATCGGCGTGGCCGCCATGCTGGCCGAAAAAATCGACGGGGCCGCGTGAACACCACCGAGATCTTCCTGCTGGCGATGCTGCTGATCTTTGCGCTTCCTTACCTGATCTGGCGGCTGGGGAACCTCGATTATTGGGCGCCGCTGGTAGTGGTGCAGATTTTGACGGGCATCCTGCTCGGTCCCGGTGTGCTGGGGCGGGCCTATCCCGAGTACTACCAGTTCGTGTTCAACCCACCCGTCATCGGCGCCTTGAACGGCATCGCGTGGTGGGCGGTGATGCTGTTCGTGATGATCGCCGGGATCGAACTCGATTTGAAATCGGCCTGGCGGCACCGGCGCGAAAGCACCATCACGGCCTCGCTGGCACTGGGCGTACCGCTGCTGTTCGGCAGTGGCGCCGGCCTGGGCCTGCTGGGCTACGCCGGCTGGATGGGGCCGCAGGCGATGTCATGGCAATTCGTACTCGGCATCGGCATGGCCTGCGCCGTGACAGCGCTGCCGATCCTGGTGCTGCTGCTGGAAAAACTGGCCATCCTGCGCCAGCCGATCGGTCAGCGCATCCTGCGCTATGCCAGCCTGGACGACATCGCCATCTGGGCCGTGCTGGCGCTGATTCTGCTCGACTGGCAACGGGTCGGACGCCAGGCCGGCTTCCTGCTGGCGTTCGCCGTGGCCACCTGGCTGTTGCGGATCATGATGCGGCGCTTGCCGGCGCGCGACCGCTGGTACGTGGCGCTGATCTGGCTGGCCATGTGCGCCTTCGGCGCCGACTGGTCTGGCCTGCACTTCATGGTCGGGGCCTTCCTGGCCGGCGTGGTGATCGACGCCGAGTGGTTCGAGCAAGCGCAGATGGATCTGCTGCGCAGTCACGTGCTGCTGGCGCTGATGCCGGTGTTTTTCCTCTCCACCGGACTGCGCACAAAGTTTGGCATCGACGGCGCCGTGGGCGGCTACGCCGTGTTCGCGGCGGCCGGCGTCTTGCTGGTGGCGTCGGTCGGCGGCAAGCTGATCGGTGTGCAGATCGCCGGCAAGATTCTCAAGTGGGAACCTGGCGAAGCGGGCATCATTGGCTGGCTGCTGCAAACCAAGGCGCTGATCATGATCATCTTTGCCAACATCCTGTTGGACAAGCAGATCATCACGGCCGCAAGCTTCACGGCGCTGCTGTTGATGGCCGTGGCCAGCACCATGCTGACGGTGCCCATGGTGTATCCGCGCTTGCACCAACTGCGCGCGCTGTTGTGCAAAGCGGCCTGATGACGTGATATCCAGTATTGTCGGCGTTTCGTCTTCGCTGCTTGCGCATGGATGACGCGCAATTGCAGGGACGACAGGAAAGGCTGCGACTGTATTCCGCAATTAATAATGGCATCGCGCGTAAATCAGGCTGTGCTTAATCGGTGGAGTAAAATGCGAGAAGTAAGTCGCGCATGCGCCGCAGTGGATCGCCGTTGACGTGTCCTTGCAGTATTTGCTGCTCACTTATTTTTTGTAAAAGCGTGTAAAGGCCAGTCGCGCGGGCGCGCTGTTTTTTATCATCGTGGCAGGAAGTTGACGCGAGCATCGGTCAAAACTGCACTCGACTATCCGAATCGGGTATGATTCGCGCTATCGGGTTTCCCCTGTTTTTTTATTCACCGACGTTCAACTCTTTCTGAAGGCCTAACCATGCAAGACCTGTCAACTTATTCTCTTTCCAAATTGCGCGCCCTTGAGGTCCAGGTGGTCGAGGAGTTGAAAACGCGACATTTCCTGAGTGTCAGCAAAGCCCGCGAGCAAATTCTTCACATCGCGCAGGGCGCTGGCATTTCGGTTAAGGAATTGATGTCTGGCAAATCGGCACCACGCGCCAAATCGGCACCGGCGGGCGCCAAGTTCCGCAATCCAAACGATGCGTCGCAGGAATGGAGCGGCCGCGGCCGCCAGCCAAACTGGATCAAGGCCTGGACCGCGTCGGGAAAAAGTATTGACGACGCTAAAATTTGAGCCATAAAAACCATTGCAAGCCTGCTGGTTTGCAGTGAGTTGAATTGCCGTTGCGCGGGTTTCCCACGCAGCGGCTTTTTTTCGCCTTGCTATTTTGTTATCTCGGCGATATCGCTATTTCCGTTTTTCTATTTCACACCGGTTCGCGTTTTAGCAGCAGCGTCGCCTTCGCGCCATTGCCCTGGTCAATATGCGCAAACGCCGGTTTGACCACATCGCGGGTTTTGCTGGCTGCGGCCGACAGGATGAATACGCCCACCGCGTCGGACAATTGGATGGCCTGTTCCTGCATCGATCCAGCCGCCGCTGCCGCTTGTTCCGTCATGGCCGCATTGCGCTGAGTCGATTCATCCATTTCATTGACGCTGGCATTCAAGGTTTCCAGTCCGGTGCTCTGGTGCCGGCTCGACTCGCTGATTTCGCGAATCAGGCTGGTTACCTGCTGCACTGCACCGACCACTTCATTGATGGTTTTGCCGGCATCCTGCACCAGCGCAGAGCCGGTGGCAACCTTGTTGACCGAATCGACAATCAGACCCTTGATTTCTTTGGCTGCGCCGGCGCTGCGCTGGGCCAGGTTACGCACCTCGCTGGCGACGACGGCAAAGCCGCGCCCTTGTTCGCCGGCGCGGGCCGCTTCCACAGCCGCGTTCAGGGCCAGGATATTGGTCTGGAACGCGATGCCGTCGATCACGGCGATGATCTCCACGATCTTCCTGGCCGAGGCGCTGATGTCGTCCATGGTGCTGACCACCTGTCCGACCGCGGCGCCGCCGCGCACGGCCACGTCACAGGCGCGGTTGGCCTGGTCGGTGGCGTGGCGTGCGCTCTGGGCGTTTTGCTGGACCGCGCCGGTCATTTCCGTCATCGAGTGGGCGGCATGGCCCAGGTTCAGCGCCTGTGCTTCGGTGCGTGAGGACAGCTCCGCATTGCCGCTGGCAATTTCGGCCGACGCATGGCGGATTTCCTCGGCGGACATCTTGATCTCGCCGACGATGCCCTCCAGGCGCAGGCGCATCTCGGACAGGGCCGCGAGCAGGCTGTTCGGCTGACGCTGATCGAACACGATCTGCATCGACAGGTCGCCGGCGGCAACCGCACGTGCGATCCCGGCCGCATACTCGGGCTCACCGCCCAGTTGCTGCCAGATGGCGCGGATCACAAAGTGGGCGACGATGGCCAGCGCCAGGATCACCAGCACGGCTGCGCCAATACTGACCAGCTGCACCATGCGTACGCTGGCGGCGCTGGCACTGATGCCGGCGGCAAACTGCTGCTTGCCGGCAGCAATCGTGCGGTCCAGGTCGGCGGCGATGGTGTTGAATGTTTTTTGCATGCCGGCGATCTCGACGGCGGTGTCGCCGGTGTCGATTTCCAGCATGATGCGCGCGGTGCGTTTGCCTTGCACGGCATAGGCCTTGAAATCCCTGGCCAGAATGGCGCCGCTGTCCTGGTTGCCTGGCAGTGCGCTGAACAGCGCAAATTTGGCGTCCAGTTTGGCGACGTTGTCGTCGACGCTGTCGAGGCGCTTCTTGTCGCCTTCCATGACGGCGTTTTTGAGGTCGTCAGCCAGCGCCTGCACGTCGGTGCGCAGGATTTGCGACTGGGACAGTATGGCGTAGTCGACCTTGCCGGTGCGTTCGATGGTCGCCTGCGCCGTGTTGGCGAAGTAGGAGGACACGGCGATGCCAATGCCGAAAATGACGACGGATATAACTGGCAGCGACCAGATCCTGCTCTTGATGTTCATGATAACTTTCCTTGTGCTAAACGGGCGCGGGCGACAGCCTGCATGGCGGACCGGACTTCCGGCCCGCCATGCAGGCTGCTTTAGCGCGCTGTTACTTGATCGTCAGCAGTGGTTTGACGGTTGCGTCGAGGGCCGCCTTGTCGATGTAAGCGACCATGTTGGGATTGCTGGCCAGCTGCGCTTTCACGGCGGCGCTGTCGGCCACTGCTTTCGGTGGCTGCCCCTTGCCGGAAAAAATCTGCTTGGACCAGTAGGCCTTCAGCTGGGCGCCGCTCTTGCCGGCCGTTTTCTGGTAAAACTCGTCGCGAACTGCGGCGCCTTCGGCCTGGTCGATCGGAACCGCGGCGCCGGCGCCCGGCAGCGTGGTGCTGCGGCCCAGGAAGATGTCGGCAGCTTGCTCCTGGGTCAGGGCGGTGGCAGGGCTTTTGGCTGAGACGACGACGAGCACTTCAGCCGAGGCGGCCAGGCAAGCTGAGGCGAGCAATGCAACTGCCACTGTGGTGCGATAGAAGGTAAATGTGGGCATGGTGTCGTCTCTCAATTAGTAGATGAAGTCGAGGGCCAGGGTGGCGATATTGCCGCTGCTGCCGGCCAGGCCAGGCTTGGCGTTGACAAAGAATCCGGCGCTTTTTGCACCCAGCGCCACGTGCTCGAGCTGGAGCTTCAAGTCCATGTTTTTGTAGAAGTCCCAGCGCACGCCGGCTGCGGTGGTGCGCTGGGCGCGCGAGGCGGCCATGGTGCTGTTGCCGACCCGCGAGTACGCCAGGTAGGGCGTGAATGCGTTATAGCGATAGCCGCCGATGGCGTTGAACGCGCGCTCCGAGCCCGGCGGCATGCCGAACAGCGGCGCGGAAATCCAGCGCTTGAGCAGTGCCACTTCGCCCTGCACGAACCAGGTGCCGGGGTCGTAGATCGCGCCCAGGCTGTAGTTTTTATAGCCGATCAGCAGGTCGCTGCCGTAGCTGGCAGGCAGCTCGAAGACCAGTTGCGAAATGTGGGCGCTGGCGCGGATGGTCAGCGCGCCCTTTTCAACGGTATCCGAGATGCCGCGCATTTTGCGCATCGAGAACTCGGTGGTGGTGCCGCCGGCGCTCGGGGCCTTGATGCCCTTGGCGCGGCCGAACCAGGCCTGCACGGTATTGCGGAAGCCGCCAAACGACTGGCTCCATTTGCCGTCGATGCCGTCGGAATTGGTCAGGCCATACAGGCTGTAGGTTTCCTGTGGCGCGCGGGCCCAGGTATTGGCGTAACCGACCAGGCGGGTGTCAGACACCAGGAACGATGGCAGGGCGATGCGGCCGACGCGCACGCTCAGGTCCGGTGTGAACGCGTACTTGATGTTGGCCCATTCGATATGCGGCTCGAAGCTGTTTTCTGCCGTCATCGAACTGACCACCTGCAGCACGCCCGACCAGTGCTCGTCGATCTTCGCATCGACCTGCATGGCCGCCAGGGTGTCGGTGGTGGCCGACCATTGCTTTTTCGTGCCGGCGCCAGTGGGCTGGAATGGGTTGACGGCGAAGTCGCCATTGTCGAAGGACGACGTGTTCACGCCGAGCGTGCCGAAGCCGCCCACGGTAAAAATCTTGTTGCTGTCATCGGCCAGCGCGGCACCCGGCAGGGCGGCCAACGCAAGCGGCAGGGCGAGTTGGCGCAGACGGCGCGTGGTGCGGGGAAATTGGGCGTGCAAGGTGTTCATAATATTCCTGGTCAAATCAAAGAGATGTTGCAGTTAAAATTGCTTCCTATGCAACATCGGGGTTTCTATAACAGTTCATACGGCAGCGACCGATGCCAGTGAGTCTCGTTCAATCTGCGGTGCCCGCTCACTGCAATCATCACCAATACTCACATCACCAAAGCGAAAGCTGACGCCATCCGAGCGCAGTCGAACGAATCGTGGCGTGTGGTGCAAGGTAGGCGCAGTGCGGCGGAACGGTTTTGCAGCATGCTTGCGCATGCAGGCGGCACCTGTCCCTGCCTATGTCAGAGGCAGGCCTGGATATCACCGTTCAACTCCCCGGAAAGGGGGCGCGAAGGGAGGATAATTACTCTCAAGATAACTACTAGTCAGGCGATATCGAGAGTATATAGTTGATTCGCGACAATATACACACTTTGTTACAGCTTCGTTGTTTCCTTGCAACTTGTCTTGCTTTGAAGGTTGCAAGCGGAACACCTGCTGCGCTTGTGCCGGTGATGTCATGTGGGGGGCGGAAACGGTCGGATTGCGCATGGCGCGCAAAACGCGATGACAGATTCTTGATTTGATTGGTTCCCGGCTTCTCCTGCAAGTTCATCCTGGCGCTGGGCGCTGCGTACGCGCTGACGGCTGCTGGGCTCGCTTGGTTTGGGTGGCCTGCGCACGGTTGAGAAAATCATGGGCGTCGTATAGCCGGCAGGGATACGCCACCAAGCTGGAGGTGGCGATGGCCGGCTGCCGGTGCTCTACTTCAACGGCCAGAACCACGCCCCTTTACTTGTCCAGTAGCAGTCAGTCGTACACGCGAGTACGCCGCCGTACAGGGACGAGACAACGTCAATATAGCCGTGGTCATCAACGCCCGGGATCAGCCGAAAAAATGACACTACCCGGCTCCGCTGGCCGATCTGATCAGCCATCCCGCTACCGCCGAATTTCTCCGGCTTGCCCAGCATTAACGGCCGCGCCAGGATCAGCGACAGCCGGGCCTGTCCGGGCTCGATCAAGGACTCAGCCGGGGAAGAAGCTATAGCCAAAATTACGAACTAAACTATTTATATAAAATGCCTCAAATAGTTTGACACTTTCCGAACCTGCTGGCCCACAGCGACACGTATGGCAAATGGACTGAACAACGCGTCGATCTCGTGCACGGCGAAGCACGTCAGCATGTAAGGCTCCGCGCAAACATTCATGCCACATCTCTTCCCCGGGCATGAAGGAAGAGAAGCATCCGCCGAAAGTCACGCTGAAGCCGTTTTGGTGCCGTTGCCACCGGCGGGGAGCCGACCAGGCAGGACATCATCGACGCGCACGGCCGGCTTGCGCAGATGCAGATCGATCTGGATAACCGCGAGAAGGACTTGACTATGCGCGACGTAAAGTTCGACAAGGACCGCGCCGAGTTCGACGCCAAGGTAGCAGGCGCTGCTCGACGCAGCGCCATAAAACGGGGGCGCTAGTTACGCCTCCTTGGAACGGCGACGCGCCGCTACGAGTCCGAATGCACCCAAACCCAGGAGTGCCAGACTCGCCGGCTCGGGAATATCGCGATCTAAATTTGACGAACCAGCAATCTCAGGTATTCGAGTGTTGCTACCTGGAAGCGCGACGAACGTAATATTGTCAAGACGATCAGTATTGAAGAAAACCTGTGTTTCGGCGCCGTTCGAATAGAACGAGTAGCTTCCCATTTGGCTTGGATGAATATATCGATAACCTCTATCGATGCAGGACGCTTCTGTGCTGCAAAAAGGATTTAGATTGGATGTAATATATTGACTATCGGAAATTCCTCCGTAATTAATGTAGGAGTACGAGCCATCCAGTTCTGTATTTTCAGCAGCGTTAAACTTAATCAAGTACGCGACGCCTTCACCGAACAGGTTCGCTGCGATCGTCATGCCCGCTCCGCCTTTTACATACGCGCCTGCTTCATTCAAAGCAGCGATCGCATTGAAGTGAATTCCATAGTTGTAGCCGAGCGAGTAGCCAAGGCTGTCCGTCCCGCCGTTGTAGAAGTCGGCGACGTTTGCCGTGTTGCCGACACCCTGAAAAGTGATCACTGGGATCGCTTGAGCGGTGCCGGTTGCGCCAAGAGCAGCAAGCAAGACAGCGGCAAGGGTATCTTTAGTCATTCGTTTCTCATGGTTGTTTTTATGGAATTGACTTAAGAGCAATTGTTGTGCCAGAGTCGATTCGTTATAAAAATCAAAGGCTTAAAATTCCTGCGATCTCCCAGTGTAAAAAATTCTGACTAGCAATCACCCGTATTGCATAAGTTTCAGCGAATTATTAACGATATCTTCAAAGGCTCACACGATGATTACCCGATCCCGCATCACACTGCTCCTGGCCGCCGCGCTGCTGGCCGCCCGCGCAGCCGCAGCCGGCGCCATCACCGATGTGCGCTTCCAGAATACCGGCGCCGCCCAATTGAACGTGCCCGTCACCTTCGGCCAGATATTCGCCGCCGGCGACATGAAGAAGTCCGACGTCCTGGTCGGCAAGCTGGCCGGCGCCACCGTGCCGCTGCAGGTCGACGTCAAGGCCACGCACGCCGATGGCAGCGTGCGCCACGCGATCATTTCCGCCATCGTCCCGACGCTGGCCGCCGGTGCCACCGGCGCGATGACGCTGAACACTGGCGGCACGGCGGCGGCAAGCCGCGCCACGCCCGCCGATCTGCTGGCCGCTGGCTTCACCGCCTCTGCCGCCGCCACTATTGCCGGCGTCAAGTACACCGCATCGGCTGACCAGCTGCTGAAAGTCGGCGCCAAGGCCACCTAGCTGGCCGGCGCCGTCGCCAACGAATGGCAGGTTGTGGCGCCGCTGACCACCTCTGCTGGCGTGGCACACCCGCACCTTGCCGCGCGCTTTGCCGTGCGCTACTACAGCGCCATAAAAAAGGCCCGCGTCGACGTCACCATCGAAAACAACTGGGCCTACGAGCCGGGCCCGCAGAACTTCACCTATGACGCCGAGATCCTGGTGGGCGCCAGGTCCGTCTACAACAAAGCCGGCTTGAAACACTTGCACCACGCGCGCTGGCGCAAACTGTTCTGGTGGGGCGACGCGCCGGCCTTGAATGTGCAATCGAACGTGCCTTACTTGATTTCCCCCCGCGCGGTACCGAACTACGACCAGACGGTGATGCCATCCGAGGGTTTGCTGCAGTCGCTGGCGGCCCGGATGAACGGCAAGGGCGGCCCGATGCAAATCGGTCTGGCCGTGGCTTACATGCCGACAACCGGTGGCCGTGATGATATTGGCATTCTGCCGATGTGGTCTCCCGCCTACCTGCTCAGCATGGACAGTCGCGCGCGGGATGCAACGTTGGCGACCGCTGACGGTTCTGGTAGTTTCTCGATGCACTACCGCGACCGCGCCACAGATCGCCCGGTCAGCATCCTGGATCACCCCGCCATGACGCTGCTGGGCGCGAGACGGACACCAACAACCCATATACCGGGGTGAAAGAAGCCTTCCCCGCACTCGTGGTTGACGGTGCCACGCCTTACACGTCGGATACCGCGCACCAGGCTGGATTCGCGTATCTACCGTACCTGCTGACCGGCGATTTCTACTACCTCGAAGAGTTGCAATTCTGGGCAATGTACAACGCACTGATCGACAACCCGGGCTACCGCAAATACGAAAAGGGGCTGTTCCAGAACGACCAATTGCGCGGGCAGGGCTGGAGCATGCGCACGCTGGGTGAAGCGGCCTACATCACGCCGGACAACGACAAATTCAAGGCGCAGTTTCTCGGCTTCCTGAATGCAAACCTTGATTGGTACAACGCCACCTACACAAACGGCACGAATAACAACCTCGGCATGATCACAAATGGCTACGGCATCACTTATCAGAACAATACCGCTGGTGCGCCGTGGCAGGACGACCATTTCACGTCCGCTATCGGGCACGTCGCCGAACTCGGTTTCGCGAAGGCCGGGCCGCTACTGGCATGGAAGGCAAAGTTCCAGATTGGCCGCATGATGGACCCGGCGTTCTGCTGGATCGACGCCGCGCTGTACAACGTGAAAATCCGCGACGGGCTGTACGCGCCTTTTTACGCGACGCTGGGTCAGGTCTATTCAGCCACGGTTGACGCAAGAATTTCCGCGCAGAAGTGCAACACCCCCGAGCAGCTGGCGTTCCGCACGAGTGCCATTGTCGGCAGCGAGTTTGCGTCCACAGTCTTGGGCGATATGGTGGGCAACTCGAACAGCACAGTCGGCTACGCGTCGAACTTCCAGCCGGCGCACGCCCTGACCGTCGATTCTGGCGCGCCGGGCGGCGCCGCCGCATGGAAGAAGTTCATCGGTCGTGCCGTGAAGACCGACTACCGCAACGGTCCGCAGTTCGCCATCCTGCCGCGCGCGGCCGGATCCAAGGCGGCATGTGGCGCCCGTCGCCATCCCGATCGCCGGTGCGCCAACGGTTGCCGGCACCTGGAAGAAAGTCGCTGATGAGGGTCATGGCTTCACCGTCGGCGTCGGCGCCGGCGTCACCGTGCGTTATGGCGCAGGAAACGCCTGGATCTACAAGAAGTTCCCAGGCACTGCGTCCAATGCATGGTTCGGTAAAGATCCAGCCGTCAACGTCGTCAAGACAGTCGAGGCATTCACGCCTGCCGGAACCGCGCCAGTCGCCACCCCTCCTGTGAAGCTGCCGCCGGCCGCCGGCGGCGGAAAGGTCACGACGCCCGGCAACGCCAGGCTGAAAAAAGTGGTTGGCCTGACCCGCACGTTCTTCGATGCCGCGACGTTCACGCCAGTGTAAGTGCTGACCGGGCTGAACCCAAATGCTGCCGGCGCCATCCAAGGCGCGCGCGTCACCGATGCCAGCGGCAACCCGACCGGCAAGAGTCTGTCGCTGCTGGCCGAAAAAGGGTGGATCAATGCGGTCAGTGTGGCAGTCAACGGTGGCAAGCTGGGCCTGCTCGGCGGCGTGCCGCAAACGTCATAGCCCGCTCCCTCTGGTGCGTGCGGCAGCATAAAGAAGCCGCAGTCGTCTTTCGGTGGTGTGCGTTGTTGCGGTTCAACAGCTGGCGTACGCCAGCAGCAACTGGAAATTACAGAATTGCGGAACTCGCTGATAATTGCGGAACTTTTCACGCAGCGCGTTGTACGCTAACTCCTGTGTAAGTCCTTGATTTGATTGGTGCCCGGAACCGGAATCGAATTCACGAATGAAGAAGGCTAGGAAACTGGCCTAAATGGATGCAACCATGGACGCAAAATTCTGTGTGTCATCGGTTCGGTTCAGCATAGCGCCGCCCGCCCTTATGCCTTGCTGGCGAGTCGAGCATGAAATCTCACAACGAAAATATTTTTGGCTTGCAACATTAACCATCCCCCACCAAGGGGGGCGGGCGCGCTTTGCTTCAAATTATTTGCCAATTCTGCGATTTAAATTTTCCCGAAATCGGTGAGCAGACAACCTATCAGCTTGCGAAAAGCTTCAGCAGCGCAACAGCCGGGGTGGCAGCGCCAATCCTGCGATTTGCTTGCGCCGCTTCCAAAACCTCGACTAACTCATCATATTTGTCAGCTTGACGGTCGTTCAAATTGGTCATGTTCATACTCCAGCGTGGGAACGTACGATACTTGGCCGGCTCGTTGTAGAGGACTCGCGAATTTTTGTGTCGGGGGTCGAGTTCGATCTTGTTGTAGAGTTGGTCGAGCGTATCTGCGGGGCCTTCCAAAACTTGTAGGAACCACCCGCCGTTGTAAAACAGACTCCCAGTGACGTCGAGTGGAGCGTTGTTGGTCTTGGCCTTTGCTTGAATTTCGGCCAAATCTGCGGGAGACATCTTACGTGTTGCTTGACTAACGTACACCAGTTGATTGATTGACATATCAGTATTCTTTCTTTGTGGAAACCATTAAACTATAGCCATAAGGCAAAATTTTGTCGAGAAAATAGTTTCCTAAATACGCAAGTGTCTCAAGGAAGTAACACAGGTAGTTTTTATTGAAATTTAACCAATAGGGTGCGAGCCTGAATACATTCCGCTCGCCGCACCTACACTATTGAATGACCGGTGGTTGACGTTTGAGAATTAGATCGAGCCGCGCGCTGACTTCATCTTTCCCACCACGGGACGTTGACATAAGCTGGGCGGCTGCGCGAAGGTGTCGCTCGATGGCGTTCTCGACCGGGTCCGTTGGCTGGCGCTTGTTCACCACTATTTGCCGCCCACTAATCGCACACGTATTCGGCGTGCGGGCGCACCCGCCACGCGCGGCCGATCTTCACCGGCTGCGGATGGATGCGGCCGTCGCGGACCCATGCAATGAGCGTGTTGTAGTGGGGAGGGCGCGAGAACTGGCTGGCGGCCCACTCGTCGAGCGTGATGTAGCGTGGTAACGCCTTCGGACTGCTGGTGGTCGCTGGCGGCTCGGGTGGTTTCGGCTTTGGCTTCGGGGTGCGCCTTGCCCGGGCTGCCGGCGGCATATCGTCGGGATGAAGTTGCTTCACCCATTCTGCGAGCGACTGCTTTGGCTTGGGCGACGTGCTGAATTCGTCAGGTCCATCATGCGGCGGTAGCGGCGTGCGGGGACCGACAATACCCGCCTTCAAGTTGGCGAAATGGTCCGCCGGCGGCAATGGGATCGCCATCTTTTTACACATCGCACGCAGCCTGGTGGCGGTCTCATTGAGTCGGCGAGACAGAGCTCCCATAGGCTCTAGCCATACAGCAGCGTGCAGTTCTTGGCGCTTAAAAATTGGCATGAAGGCTTTCGGTGTTGAGGGCGACGGCGCCGCGGTGGCCGCGTTAGGTTGGGGCGCCAAGACGGCGTAGGAGCCTAGACGGCACCTATCCTAATCTCAAATCGACTCGATCAGCGCCTTAATTTCGTCGACACGCCACACCGTCACGCCCGGCGAAAGTTTGACGCCCGCAGGGTAGCGACCGGCTTTGACGCCGTTCCACCAAGCGCTGCGGCAGACCGGGATTAGTGGCGGGATGCCTGCCTTCTTGTCGCCGATGATCTGGCGGATTCGTAGGAACCCAGTCTCGGGAAGCTTGTTCATTCGATTTCCTTCGTGCTAGTGTTTTGCCGACGCTCCAGCAGCGCCTGCAGCTGCTTGATCTGCGTCCTGTCGATATGGGCGGAGAACTCGGCGACGATGACCTGGCGCCGAGCCTCCTTCAAACTGCACTCCAGTTCGATGATCCGCCAGCGCAGGCTGGCGCCTTCCTCGACAGATGGCCGGATCCAGACGGATGCCGGCGGCTGGGCCCGGCTGTAAATCGTGGGCTCGACCCGGCACGGCGGCGCGGTGGGCGCCAGTCCCGAGCGAAATGCTTGCATGATCGTTCGCATCATCAATTTTTCCTCTCTTCCCAATGCGGTGTTATGCCTGTCTGGCGCTGGCGCTCGATTTCCGCCATCACGATTTCATTGAACCGCGCCGACACCAGGTTTAGCGTTTCCGGTCCGGCCGCGCCGGCACATCTCATCAGGCCGGCCTGCAGTGCTTGAATCATCACTTCGCAGTCCTTCAAGCGCTGAGCATCATTGGTGGACATCGGCGGCTGCACAGCAGCTCGACGCTTGATGTGCAAGCGATCCAGCAGCGTGGCAACCCCGACAAGGACGCCGCCCATGCTGGCGCCAGCGGCGCAGTAGGCGACCAGCCCGGCCACTCCCTGCGACTCAGTGCACGCGAGAATGGCGATCATCGGTGCGCTAACCGCGCTGCCCATGATGAAGCCCTGGCCCGCAGCCCGCATGTTTGCGTACGGCGAAAGCGGGCTCATGCCAGCCGCTCCTCGTCGTAGCACGTTTGCCGCGGGGCGCCCGGTTCGAGCCGATCCAAATCGATCATTGCCACCAAGCTGCTGATGACGTCCATGGCAAAGTGGGCGACGTTCGTAATCCCAGTCGCATAACTGATCGCCTCCAGCTGCTCCAGCACGTCAATGACGTCACGGCAGGTTGGTGGCGCGGCTGCCGCCGTCAAAAGTTCCGGATACAGCGGCAAAAGGGACGGGTGAAGCTGGCCGCGCAGCTGGTGCAGCGCCTGGCTGTTGGCGGCGCTCATGCCTCCACCCCGAAGCCCGCGTGCGGTATCAGCCCATTGATGACGGAACTTGCGAGAGTGCAGGTCTGGCCCAGCACCGAGTCCGCGCCGGCGCCGTCACCGAGCACTTGCAGCCGTGCCAGCACTTCGGCGATGTCATCGACAGGAACCTTCGGCGCCATCGCGGAAAGCTCGACCCACTGCTTTTGATAAGCGACCTCTTTATCCCCGCCAGCGCCAGCCGAGAGAGTGCCCACCACCGCGACGATGCAATCCTCGACCGCTTCGTTGTATTGCCCCGCCTCCTCGATCAGCTCACCCCGCAGCGCGCCGACCAGCACGCGCGCCAGGCCGGCCGGCGTCGTCATCCAGTTATCGAGCGCCGCTGGCAGTGCGTTGATGGCCACTTGCTCATGGACCGCGTCCCACAGGTCGCCTGTCGCACAGCGCAGGTCGCCGGCGGCTTCAACGTGCTGAGGGCTTCCCATTGCTTCGAGCAGATCGCATGCGCGGCGCTGCCTTGTGACCAGCCTGGACATTTTCTCCGCCAACAGGCCGCTGTCGGGCGCGCCTACCTCTGGTGCTGCAGGTGATGCAGGTGATGCATGTGCGGTGGCCAGCCCCCAGGATTGGCTGGCGCTGGTTACCGCTTTAGCGGGGACTGCTGGCGCTGGAACGATCACCGCGTTGTCGCCTACCTCGCCGAGGTTTTCGTTCGCCACGTCACCGATGGAGATCCGGCGCACGCCGCGCGCACGCATTTCGTCGTATGGTTCGGTGAAGTCGAAATACCCGGCCACGAAGCATGAATGCGATTCGTGATCGTCACCTTCGAATTTGACCTTTTCTTTCGTCCAGTAGGCGTCAGTTTCGAATGTCGCGGTCCCCAGGAGCTTTTCCAACATCAGCATTTCGCATTGGCTTGGGAGGTCGCCGCCGGCAGCATTTAAGATCGCAAGCGCCTGTTCGCGGGTTACATCCTCGAGCCTCCCCGGCATCAGCATCAGGTCATAAACGACGCCGGTTTCAATATCGAGCACCGTGCCGGCCTTGCGCTCGCCGACGCGCATGGCTGGCCAGGACACATCGCTCAGCACCAGGCCGTGATTGCGATGCGCGGGGGTGGGCCGCTGGTAGCCGTCCTGCCATTCTGGAAGCGCCTCGATGACCGACATGCACATCGTCGTGACGCCGGTCTTGAACCCTGCGCGCATCCATTCCTGATTTTTGCTGATGTTGTTGCCGCCGTGCTGGTTGTCGATCAGCTCGTGAGCAATCTTGACCAGGCCGCCGGCGGTGATTGGCGCTGCAATTTTCATTTCGTTGTTCATGCTGATTCCTTCTCTGTGCGTTTTGTTGTGCGGCGCGCTGGCGCCGGTGTGGTAGTGGGTGCTGCAACGGCGTGGCGAGACTGGTCGACCTGGCCCGGGCCCACGCCGAAATAGCGTTCGATCCCGGCGCGCAGGCGGTGCTGGTCCTGCAGGTGAAACTGGTCGATGCGGAAGAGCGCCTGCTCGAGCGTCAACCCGAAGAAGCCGAACGGGCTGCGGACGTGCACCGTGACCGGTCCGAACTGGTCCAGGCCGTCATGGACGAGCCAGAACCGGGCGGCCGCCGAGGGCGTGGCGCTGGCGCGGCGGCGACGGATGACGATGTCGCCGGTCCAGTCCAGGCGCTCCATGAGCGTCTCGGCCTTCATCGCGGCGCCGGCGGCATCGACGCCGACCGCCAGGGCCTGGCCGTTCTGGTCGAAGATGTCGAACAGCTGGTCGGCGCCGATGGTGCGCGCGCTCACTTGGCGCCGCCTTTCTGTGCCTTCGCGGCGATGGCCTCCCGGTCGTGCATTTCGATGCGGGTATGCATGTCGCTCTGGACGTCGCTCAAATACTGCAATTCGACAGCGAGGTGCGTGATCAGGGTTCCCAGTGCGCCGACGGTGCGTCCGCCGAGCGGCCAGTCGGCGTTTGAGCCCGCCGAAAACATTGCTGCGCCGATCGCCTCAATACCGTCCAAGATGGTCTGCGTAGCATTGATCGCGTGTGTTTCGATGGCGTCCGCCTTATCGCGCTGTTCTTCGGTCATCTCATCGTGGCGCGCCGTCTGTGCGTTGAAATCTTTTAGCAGATTCGGCAGCTCGTAAGCTGGGCGCTCGATAAATTTGAGTGGCGGCTTTTTCATTTTTTCGTTCCTTTCGACGCAGCTGCTTCTGCTGCGTCAGCGGCGTCGCTGAGGCGGTCGATTTGATCTTCCGCGGCGATGTGCAGTGTTTCGAGCGAGAAGATCAGCAGCCCGACGAGGTAGTCGAGGTCGTTGCCGGACAAGAGTGGTGCGAGGCCGCTGTCAGGCGCCATCGCGTTTCTGCGAACGATGTTCGCGACGGTCATGCCGCCGAGTGCCACCGTTTTCGCGTCAGCGGCCAGACGAGCGTTTGCGTCAGTTGCAACGTTGTTTGAAAGCCACGAAAAAGATTGATGTATTGGCGGCAGGGTTATTGCGCTTGCCTGTTCATTGGTGGTACATTCACGATTCGCCATTTTCTTTCTCCAAAAGGTTGAGGGCGTAAGGGGTCATCCGGTGCGCTAACACCGGGTGGCCTTTGTTCTTTGTGCTGCTGGTTTACTGCAAGATGAGGGTGTGTTGTTGCGGCGGTGCGTGCTGCTGGGTACCAAGCAGTTCGCCGATCTTGGCGACACCGGCCGGGTTGTAGCGGAAGCTCGGCATTTGCTTATCTGAGGTCTGCGACTTGTCCATCATGAATTCGCCGTACTGCGCGATCTTCAGCCCGTGAGCGTTGGCTATTTTGCCGACGGCATTTTTGGTGATGCCGTAGAGTTTTCCAACTTCGGTTGCCGAGATCATCTTCTCAATCGTTGGCAGCGGCATTACCTCTTCGCCAGCCCCCTGGTTGACGAGCTTGGCAAAAATTGTTTGCTGAGCAGGTAAGCCAAGGCCGGGAAAACGAGCGCACAGCAATTCGGCAGTTTTCGTGTTTTCCTTGATGGCACGTGCGCGGCGCGCAGCCGACAGCGCCGGATCGACGCCAACATGGCGTGGTGCTGGCGCTGGAAGTGCACCAGATTCCAGCGCGGCCAGGCGGTCATAGACCTTCGTCTGGACGACGAGCGATTCGCTCATCACCATCAGCTCGCACTCGCGTTTCGGCAGGTAGTAGCACGGATAAGTGCGACCGCGGCTGTCTTTGTAATCTCCTAAAAATTTAGGAGATTGAATCCCTGGGTGCTTCTCGATCTTCGCCATGAAATTGTCGTGGCGGAGTTCGGCGCTGCCGGGCTCGCGGTCTTCGTTGATTACGTCGACCAGCTCGACGCTGGACATCGTGGGGGCTTCGGCGGCGAGGAGCAGCTCGTGTTTGACTCGATCATTCATTTGATTTCAACTCCTTCTTCAAACTTTCTTCCAGGCGCATCACCAACTCACTGTTGAGGCTGCGATGGTTATTTCTGGCCTGCTCAGTCAGCTGCTTTTTCAGCTCTTCCGGCATGCGGATCCCAAATGGGGCTATCGAACGAGTCATTGATTTATCTCCATGACTACATCGTGAAGCTATGGTTACACGGTGTAGCTATCGCGTCAAGAAATTTTTGATTACACTGTGTAGCTATGGCTACCAACAAAACTATTCGCCCTCCTACCGGGCACATCGCGCCGTTTGGACTTCGCCTCCAGCCGGATTTGAAAGCACAAGCCGAGCAGTCGGCAGCGCGCGCCGGACGCAGCCTGAATTCTGAAATTGTTCATGTACTGTCGGATCACTACCAGCGCCAAGCGATAAGCGATCGGCTGGTGGATTCGGAGCTCGGCTATCTTGGAGAAAATCCCAGCGCCGAATATGAATCCTCGTCCTCGCCGGAGCTGCCTGAGCTCAGGCTTACCCTTGACGCGGGCGATGAGCCTATCTGCTGGGATGAAATTCATGAGTACATCCGCGCAATTCGTAAGACTATGAACGTCAATGACGTTCGGCTCTCGATAACCGTGAACGCTGGCGCGCACGTTTCGAGCAATGAGCGCGAGTCGCAGACGGATACCCTTGCAAAAAAATTGCGAAGCAAGAAATTGCGCTGACCTTTGCAGAACATCCGGCTCAGCCAGCACGCGCAGTTTTTTGCACGCCACCGGCGGTTTGAAGGGGGCGCAAGATTTGCACCCCCTTGCAGTGACTGCGCATTGCCGTCGTAGAGTCGACGTAAGCCAGCGCGTCGCAGGCGTCTTTGCCGACTAACAGGGGTTCGCCGAGTTCGTCGATGACTACGCGAACCTGATGCTTGTCGAAGTTGAAGATAGTTGGAGCGGTGGTGCGGAGCGGTGCGTTCATCACATTTTCCTAAGCAGCGTCATCGAATGGCTCAATAATAGGTAAATCTATTAAGTGTGTCAATAGGTTTATCTATAATTTTGCCTGCATGGCTAAACTCTCCGATGCAGCGCTGGTTTAGGCTCATCGGAGTGGATGGATAGCTACATGATTGCTGAGACTGGAAAGTGTGTTAAGTGCGGCTAGCTGCCACATGACACAGAGAGGCCGCTTGACGTATGCCCCGGCCTGCTAAACGTGTTTTTTAACCCGCCAGGCGTACCCGTCAAGCCGCTAGACGTATATCATTTCTTGCGCAGCCATCCCGCGATGGTCCGCTGCGCGTTCTGCTCGGTGAGCACTGCACCTAGTTTTCGGCCGTGATCTATGACTGCATCTTTCAGCTCATGAGCTGCTCTGTTGGCCGAAGGCCATGCACCGGCCGCGTATTTTGCCCTGGTCCAGCTTTCAAGTTCCCGAAGTGGAGCCAGTTTTTTCGCCGCACCGGCTTTGCCAATTTTAGAAGCGTGCGCTTTGATCGCGCATGGGGCGCACATACCATCGAACAATTCTATTTTTGTCATGGATACCAGTACCCCGACAAGCCAGTTGCCGAGGCATAACGCGTCGATAATTTCAGTTTCATCTCTATTTCCTGAAATTATAAGATGCTGGAAATATGCCATCTCAAGGAAGCGTTCGGCATACTCCTTATTATCCAAATCGCGTAAGTCTGATCTAGATTCTTTCTCAAACCTTTTCAAAAATTTTTTCTGGACCTGTTCATCTCGAACATCTACATTTATTCGAAGGCCTGCTTGTATAAGCTTCTCTTGATACCATTCGGCCTGTGCGTCAAGGGTCTTTAGTCTTCGCTCCCTCTCAAATCTAGATGATATCGGCCACGATCGACCATCTCTACGCTTCGTCATCGGTATAAATCCCTTGTTTATCTTGGTATAATTGCAAATATTTTAGACTCACGGATAATTTCTGTACTAGGCAAAGTGAGTGAGTCCGCAGTTCTATTCAGTGGGTCATAGCACGTTTCCGAGTCTCTAATAAATCTAAGTCGAAAAATCCCGGCTCTGCCGTCCTTTAATTCCGAATAAACAATGTCGCCTGCCAAAGTTTTTGCATTAGGATTTATAATTAAGGTATCGCCGGAAAGTATTCTATCGCCAAATCCATCGCCTTTTATTTTTAAGAAATATGACTGATCGGGCAAGCCGAGGCCAGGAAATTCCGCGCTGATATTTTCTTGCATAATTTCAATCCAGCCGCTTACCGACGCTTGCACCACTTGTGTAAGAGGTGCTCCGGTGACCTCTGAACGTGCCCCGTCATAAGAGTCGTCTAAAGTAGGCGCCCCACGTCCCGTCTCCAACCACAATGGGCGCACCTTCAGCGCTGTAGCGATGCTGGCGATACGAGCAGTGCCCTTCGACTTGTCATTCTCAAGATCGCTAAGGGTTGCCTGTGTCAGTCCAACTTTCTGTGCGAGCTCGCTCTGCGATAGGCGTTGCGCTCTTCTTGACTCTTTGATGCGTTGTCCAATAGACATGTATTTCCCCCAAATAGGTTTATATAGGTATTCTTATATAGATCTTAATAGATTTACCTATTGACGCGCAACATAGATATACCTATAATTTTTCACATGGATATCCAACACATCGTGAAGTCGCTCATCGACAGCGGCATGACCCAATCGGAAATTGCACATGAAGTGCAGTGCAGCCAACCGACGATTTCTGGCATCGCCACTGGCCAGGTTGGCAAGACGAGGCCTTCTTACAAGGTTGTCACTGGCCTGAAGAGGTTGGCGGAGAGCCGGCAGATCCTTTGCCGATTATGAAGGCCGAGGCGCACTAAAACTATCGCATGCTTGGCGACCAGAACAGGTCGTCTGCGCAGGCCCCTTTACGCCCAAATTTTGGAGAGCACCATGCAAGAGATCGTAAATTACTTAATGACAGAGCGTCCGAAGTGCACTCGCTCAGTGTTTTTCGCTATGCGCCTGGGCGTACGCAGGCTGCACGCGAAACTCGAACAGGATTACGCGCAGATTCGCAGCCTGGGCCGGAAAAAAGCGATCCTTGCCTCTGGCGCGTCGCCGTTCAACCAAGACCGTATTGCCAAAATCGACAGTGAAATAGCTGATGTACGGGTGCACAGTACTGCGCTGCGCGATGTGCTGCGGGATGCAGGAAAAGTCTTGATCCAAGTGGGCGACCAGATCGACTCAGAGACGACGCTTGAACAGCGCTTCGAACTGATGAACTGCAACGTCGCAGACCGCCCGACCATCGACGACGAGCACAGCGGCATGGTCTACCTGATGGGCGTGTACTGCGTCGAGGACTCTGCCCAGCATCGCTGCGACCAGTTCAACGACCGTCCGCTGCACGCTGCAGTCAATGCGCACATCCACCACCAAATGTTCAGCACTCCGGAGGGGCGCAAGGTTGCCGACGAAATCTTTGACGAAATGTTGGCGCCTGGTGGCCTTCTCGAAAAAGTATCCACTTATACCCGGAGCAGCGATGGCCCGATGCATCGCAATCCTCCGCGGCTGGTCTGCGTGGAAGGCGGTGCCGCATGAAAAACCGCAACAAACGCAAGTTCGCGCGACAGTCTCAAATACCAGCCAAAACGGTATTTGGCACAAACGCCATGGCGGCCATGTACGCGCCAGTCGACCCGGACCGCTTCCTGGCGATGACGCAGGTGTTCAACGAGGGCGCCCTGGTGCCGATCAAGCCTCGCCCAGGCAAGGGCTGGCACCTGACCGATATTCCAATCAACCGCGCCATGATGGCGGTCTGCGGCGCCTGCAAAGAAGCGAACCTGCCTGACGGCGAATTCGAGGCCATCGTGACGCGCCTTATGCTGACAGCGCATATCGTTCAAGCCCGGCACATGTTCGGACACTACATTCGCAGCAGTGCCGATGGACTTTCTACCGAGCTGGGCGGCCCGTTGCTGAAGGCTGCCGCTGTGGCCAAAATCGAACTACATGGAGAGCATGACCGGTTCGACCTCGCTGATGTTCTTTTACATGCGCAACGCTTCGAATCCATCGAAGAGGCGGCGGGAAAATGAAGCGGCCGTCGTTCCAGTTTTACCCTGCCGACTTTCGCAATAATTCGAAGCTCCGCCGCTGCTCGCCGGCCGCCCGCGGCGCGTGGGTCGACATCATGTGCGTGCTGCACGATTCCGATGAATACGGTGTCTGCCGCTGGCCGCTGGTCGAGCTGGCGCAATCGGCCGGCGTGCCGATCAAGCTGGCGCGCGAGTTGTCGGCCAAGGACGTGCTCAAGGGCGCCGACCAGGCCGCGCTCGACTACGTATTCACCCCTCGACACGCGAACAAAGACGGCGATCCTGTCACCTTGGTAGTGGCTGGTGATGGTCCATGTTGGTACTGCAGCCGCTTCGTGCGGGACGAATACGTACGGCAGCGTCGTGGCCAAAGTACCCGATATACAAGCGACAATCAGCCACCAAAGCATGCACCTGATGGCGTACCAATGTCCTCACCAATGCCCCCCTTTGGTGAGCCGCAGGGTGACGGCGCTTCATCTCCATCTTCATCTACATCTAAAAGCAAAGGTCAACTGCCTATGTCGTCTGGCGACGACGTGCGGGAGTGCCCATACGGCACGTTGGCAAACCTGTACCACGACCTAATGCCACTGAACCCCAAGATGAAAGTGCTGAACGCTGCCCGCAAGAGCGCCATGAAGGCACGGTGGAACGAAGCAGCCAAGCTCGACTGCGAGCCGTTCGGCTACACCACGCAAGCCGCCGGTCTAGAGGCCTGGCGCCAGTTCTTCGCCGTTTGCTCCGAGTCCAAGTTCCTGACCGGCCTGGCGCCAGCTGCGCCCGGTAAGCCCGCCTTCGTGGCCGACATCGATTTTCTGTTCTCACCGAGCGGTTTCGCCAAGACGCTCGAAAACAAATACCACCGGGATGCACCATGACCGAAGCACCAACCGAAACACAAACGATGTCCATGCGCGCCGAACAGGCCGTGCTGGGTGGGCTCATCATCAGCAACGACGCCATGGACCGCATCGTCGATCTGGACGCTGGCCACTTCCAGCACCAGGATCACAAGCTGATCTTTAGCGAGATGCGTCGGCAGATCCTGGCGAATCAGACGGCGGATGCAATCACCGTTGCTGCGGCCCTGGGCTCGAAAGTCCCCGACTGCCTGCGGTACATCACCCAACTGCGTAGTTCGGCTGTCAGCGCGGTCAACATCCGGCGCCATGCCGACATGGTCATCGAGAAAGCGACAAAACGCGCGCTGCTGGCTTTGAGCATCGAGATGGGGGAGTTGGCAGGGTCGCCCCAGTCGGCGGCTTCCTGTGTCGATCTGGTGGCGTCCAAGCTCGATCTGCTGGCCCAGGCAAAGGTAACGCAGGAGCCCGAGCGAATCGAGGACATGATGGCCGACTATATCGCCGTTCTCGAGGCGCGCATGAGCGGCGCCATCAAGCCAGTGCGCACCGGCTATACCGACCTGGATGCGAAGCTCGACGGCGGGCTGGAGCGCGGCACGCTGACCGTGTTGGCGGCGCGCCCGGGCATGGGAAAGACCGCGTTCGGGCTGGGGGTCGCGCGCAACGCGTCATACGAGGGCGTGGGCATGTTTTTCTCGATGGAGATGTCGCGCATGCAGGTGGCCGACCGCAACACGTCGGCGATCGGCAAGATCCCGCTGAAGTGGCTGCGCAAGCCTACCGAATCCGACGGCGATGTTGTGCACTGGACGGCAATCACACACGCGATCGCCAAGACGCGTGAAATGAACCTGATCATCGATTCGCAGACCGGCCTGAACACGATCGAGATTCGCGCAAAGGCTCGCAAGGTGAAGCGCCAGGCTGGCGCGCTCGACGTCATTGTCATCGACCAGTTGAGCTTCATCACCGGCGGCCGCTCGGACAAATCGTATGAGGCAGTCGGCGAGCACACCCGCGCGCTGGTGGCGCTGGCCAAGGAGCTGGACTGCGCCGTCATCCTGCTGTGCCAGCTGAACCGCGAGTGCGAGAAGCGGCCCAATAAGCGCCCGATCATGGCCGACCTGGCGATGTCTGGATCGATCGAGCAGGACGCCGCCAACATCCTGTTCCTGTATCGCGACGAGGTCTACAACCCCGATACATCGGACCGCGGTATGTGCGAAGTCAACTGCGAGAAGCTGCGCCAAGGCGAGCCAGGGCCGGTGGCGCTCGCGTATATCGGCAACCAGACGCGCTTCGAGGATTTGGGGCATCGGTGGCAGCCGCACCAGGCCGAGAAGAAGGAACTGCCGCCGCGCCGCGGATTCGGAGTGCGGCCATGAAATCGCCAGTAAAACGTGTTTCGTGCGGCGCGAAAGTGGCGGTGACCTCCAAACGCAGCCCGTACCTACGACATCTGCAAATGATTAGTGATCATCGGTATGAGGCATGGCGACCATCACCGAGGCCCAGTCAAATGCTTGCATCGCGAGGCCTCGAGAACCTCGAATCGGGGGTGTCGAGCATACCGTCGAATAGGTGGTTAAGGTCTGAGGCCTGCAATGAAAATTCGACCAATTCGCTCAGCCTCCTCGAGCGGTCCATAGAGGTCGTTCGAGTAAAGATGGCTCTCCGAAATGAACAATGGAGGCTTGTTAGTTGTAAGGGCATCGCCCTCGAAGACCTTTGCGCAAGCCTCAACAACATCGCGGCGCCTTGTGTCCGCGTGGCGGAGAAATTTCGCGGTTACCCTCATTAAATATTTTCCATCGAGGAACCACGTATCACGGGTTATTCCATGTATGGAATTCATGTCTTAGCCAAGCTGTTCTGATTGTTTAGTATGCGCCGCCGTTTCTTGTTCTCGACGACTGTTGCGGAAATATTACAGAGAATTTTTGTGAGGGATTTTATGATCGAATACATCAACAAACGAATGATCGACTGGGCCACCTGGTGCAAGCGGCGCGACGACGGCGGCCTGGGCTACCCCGGCAAATCGAACTACTGCAGCCTGGTCCAGACGCATGGCGACCGCGCGGCCGGGCCCATCACCGAGTCGGCGCCGGCCATGGAAATCGAGGGCATCATCATCGCCATTCGTGCCAAGGCACCAGCCCAGTACGCGGTCGCCAACTGGTTCTACCTGAAGGGTTCGCACACCGTGAAGCGCATCGCGCAGGAACTGGGCTGCGGCGAAACGACGGCTTATACGCGGCTGCACGCGCTGCACCTAGCTGTCATGGACGCGCTGAACGAGATCGATATCGCGGCGCAGGATCGGGCATACGAAAATCGTGTTGCGGCTGAGGCGAAATCAAAATTAAGAGCTTGACGTAACCGGACCATATTGGTTATATTGTGCTACGCTTTTCCATTCGTACGGAAGAATAAAAACCCGCTCTGCAATGAGGCGGGTTTTTGCGTTCTGAACCGGACCAGTCAGTGGCAAAACGTAGGATAGCAGGCCTTGACGTCGCGCGCTTTGAGCGTACCTTCAACTAAGTCTCCCCCGGGTTGTTTGCTGCTTCCCGGTATCCGCCCGGTTACGAAATCGAGTGGTTTCCCCGCCGCTGGCGCATTGCGTTGGCGGTTTTTTTGTGAGCGAGACGCGCCGACGCCAGATCATCGAAGCCCGCACCGAAAGGTCAGCGGGCTTTTTTCATTGTTCATCGGAAATTTATCGACGAGTCTTCGCGAGCTTTGGCCTCTGCAGCAGCGACATACTTCGAAACTGGGTTCGCTAGATCCCAGGCCTTCCTGACATCTCGCGCCACTAAACTGTCGCTTTGAACAGCAGCTCTGATGCCAGCCGCATTAACGAATTTGTTCCACTGTACTTCCCTCAATACTAGAGCTACATCGTGCAAGGTATTGCCATAAACAAGCTCCATTGCTATCTCCGCTGTATAGTTTTTGTCACGCTATCACGATCTGAAGCTGGCTCGATTCATTGTGGAAAAAATATTCCGCGTTCCCGCTCTGCGCAAGCATCGGGATAGAGTCCTCGCAAGAGGCCTGTCCGGAAGATAGTCGCCGGGCTGACAGTAGTACGGGCCACTTGGCGCTGATGCGACCCGTCATCGAACGAGCCGACCATAACACGCATGAAGGATGCCTCGGCACTGGCCGGATCAGTCGAGCGAAAGCGCACGACGCCGGACGCTCTAACCGGACGCCTCACTGGCGCAACCAGTGCCACACGACAAGCGAATTATTCCCTTCACGCTGGACGCCACGCACCTGGGCCAGCCGCTTGTCGTGTGGACAAACGCGTGTCGTCGCGTAGGGTTGGGAGTTCTCGGCCGCCACAACAATCAAGGGTCGCCGTGAGCGAGCGAGCAGACCGTCGACACCAGGTTGCCAGGATGAAGAAAAAGCGCCGCATTCATTTGGACTGGTGGCGCGACCTCTCTGGATCGCCAGCCGATCTCGGCAAGGCTGTAAAGACGCCGCGCCCTTGCTCATGCTGGGCATGCGGTAACGAACGCAGGTACTTCGGCCTCGAACCGATTCAAGAGCGCCGACTGAAACAGGCGCTCGACTGAGTTCCCGCTCTGCGCAAGCATCGGGCTGAAGTCCTCGCAAGAGGCCTGCCCGGCAGATAGTTGCCGGGCTGACAGAAAGTGCATGGAACCGAAACCTGGACTGCAAAGAGGCGGGTTTTTCGTTTTACGGCAAGGTGATTTTCGATGCCGTGATAACTGCGTCGTCGACCCGAAGTTCTTCGATCAACTTCGCAACCGAGATTTCACCGAAAGCAAAGGTGGCCAATAATTCATTTTGTTCAGCGTTTGGGAACCCGCCCATCGCTATTATGTTTTCACTCCACCTTAAGCAAATCGCCCATCTTGCGGGGTCCACACCTTTCGGTGACGAGTCGGCAAGCCTCTCACAATCCTCAAGGAATTGTTGAGTCTGAAAATACGGAGTGGTTTTGGTCGGTTCCATACGATCTCCGAGGTGAATGATAGTGACATTGTACTTTGTCAACATTCGTCTTTCAAAGAAATCTGCAAGCTCCAGCGCCACTTCCCCGTGGCGCCTTCCCGCCGGCCTGTGCTGGCGGTCTTTTATTCCGAGGTCGATATGGTTACGGATGTCGCGCCAGAACAGATGGTGACGGCCTGGTCCTCATCGGATTGTGTGGACCGAATCGCGCTGCAAATGGCCCGCGACTGGGTCGCCTCCTGCGACGCGAGCCGGTCCTACGGGGCTAAGGCGCCTTCGCCGGCGAAGCTGATTGAGGCTTTAAAAAATCTTGAAGCCGCTCTATAGCATTCTCGATTGATTTCCTGTGCAATCCGGGCAGTGTGACCTCGTCATCACGCGGAAGGTGCAGCGTGAAGCTCATTGTGCTGCCGTCGGCGAAGCTGATGGTCCTGGTCACCACCGGGTGCATGTCCTTCAGTTCAATTTTCAGATCTGCCGAAGTAAATGTATTTGCCATAATTTTCTTTCGAAGTTGAGGGATGCGCCCGGCGCCGGGAAGCAATCGAGCGCATCCATTGTAAAGAGGTCCGCACTGCAAAGATGCGGACTTTTTTCATTTATGAGGTCTGCATGAAGCGTCGAAATTACCTGGCTCGGCTCTGGTTGAGCTACAAGGGCTGGCGCAAGTACCTGCCGCCTCTAGCCGCCCTGCGTGCCGCCCTACTGGTATCGGCATGAGAGAACACCTCTGGCGCGCCCATATCACCCGCGCCGTCCACAGCAACGACCCTGCCCAGATCAACGCGCTGGCATCGCGCCTCGCTGCTGACGAACGCCTGGCCATCGCACTGCAGGCGCACGGCTACCAACTGAACGGCCAGCCCATCGACGTGGTGGTATGCCGCGCACTGAACGTGAAGGCTTGCGATGAATAACGCTACCGCACTGGACTGCTTCCTGTGCGGCGCCCTGATTGGTGCTGGCATTCTCGCCACTGGCGGGCTGTGCTGGGCGCTGGCTTATCGGGGGCGCAAGCGGTGGAGTGCGGAGCGCCGCAATGGTTAAGCGTGTCGTACCCGCGCCACCGGCCCCACCACCGGGCCGCATTATCGGCGACGTTGGAATGTGTGGATTTTGCCCTGTATGCGGCAGCTCGACCGCTCGCCGCTTCTGGCTATTCGGCTGCCGTACCTGCATCCAGCCGGACTGCCCGACAAACCTCAAACTGATAAGGCATGACATGGATACCGCAACGAACGGCAGCAACAGCAAGCAATTCGCCGTCGATGAAGTCTGCAAACACTTCGGCGTCCGGCCGTGTGATCTGACAGGCGTGCCATCGCCTGCCTACAGCATCCTGCCGATGATCGAGCAGCGCATCCGTGCGTCGATCCGCGATGAGGTGGATCAAACGCGCAAGCATCTCGAATCAATGGTCGGCGCTGAGTTGGTGAAGCTCGGCTTCGGCGCCGAGCTCAACAAGTCATGGCAGTTCGCATCCGAAGTGGCGGCCGAGTATGGCGAGATGCTGGTACGTCGGCGCATCAATGCAATCGTGGATGGCCTGGTCAGCGAGAACCCGGCCAAGCCAGCCGACCCTGATGTGCGCAGCTACACCTACAGCAAGGCGCCCGCTGATGCGGCAGAGGCCCCGCCCAGCATCATCACCGTCAACATGCCGCCGAACATGACGCAAGAGCAGCGCGACAAGGTCATTGCAGACCTGAAGGCTCACCTGCCTGATGCGCACCTGGTGCCGGTGGTTGGTGGCGCACAGCTGGGCCGCATCTAGATCGATGGCCTGATGGCGCCGCGTCCAAAAACGATCTGCCGCAAGGCTGCCTGTGGTGCCCTGATCGATGCGCCGGGATACTGCGCCAAGCATGCGCAGTTAAAGGTGGGCTGGACAGCCTCGCACGAAGGCAAGACAGCAGCGCAACGAGGACTTGATTACGCTTGGCAGCAGCTCCGCAAGCGGATACTGAGTCGGGACGGTGGCCTTTGCCGCATCAAGGGCAGTGGATGCGAATACGTCGCACGCGAGGTCGATCACATCATCGGCAGAGCGAAGGCTAGTTCGATGGGATGGACCAGGGCGGAGATGGATGTGGAAACGAACCTCCAAAGTGCATGCAAACCGTGTCACAAGGCCAAATCCGATGCCGAAGCAGCCGCTGCAAGGGTAGGGGGAGGGTAATTCTTTGGGCCAATCACAATCTAGACCGTATGTCCAGCTTCATTTTTACATCCACAAATCAAACTTTGGAGTTCTGAATGCCAAAACCTCGCACACCCTCGGCAGTTCTTGAGGCGCGGGGAGCGTTCGCCCAAAATCCTGATCGCAAGCGCGAAGACTTTGAGTCCGGCGAATTCGATGCGGTTGCACCTGAATATTTCACGGCGGCGCAAACAGTTGTGTGGACTGAGCTGATCCGCCTTTTGCCTCCATCGGTTTTGCAGGCCACGGATCGCATGGCCGTGGAACTGGTCGCGCGGTTGGTCGCCCGGTTCCGCTCGATCGATGATGCCGATGTGACCATGGCCCAGGTTGCGCAAATCCGGACCGCGCTCGCGACGCTTGGCATGACTCCAGCGGATCGCTCTCGCGTCAGCGCCAAGAAGGTGGTCGCTGCCAATCCATTCTTGGCTCTGGTGGCGAAGACCAAGGCTTGACGTGTCGGCCGATTTTGTCGGCATTGCGCATGAGTATGCGCAGGCTGTAGTCGGTCGCAAGATCGTCGCATGCAAGTGGGTGCGGTTGGCTTGCAAGCGGCACCTTGACGATCTGAAAGCCGCGAAAAAACGGAAGGCGAAATACTATTTCGATGAGGCGGCAGCCAACAAGGTCTGCCAGTTCTTGTCGCTGATGCCGCACACGAAAGGCCAGTGGGCGCGCAAGCGTGAATTGATCGTGCTGCAGCCCTGGCAGTGCTTTGCATTCAGCACGCTGTTTGGCTGGAAGCAGACGAAGGACGACCGGCGTCGGTACCGGAAAGCCTACTTCGCGGTGCCGCGGAAGAACGGTAAATCGATCATCGGGTCCGGCATCGGCCTCTACATGTTCGCTGCTGACGGTGAATTCGGCGCCGAAGTATATGCCGGCGCTGGTACCGAAAAGCAGGCATGGGAAGTATTCCGCCCTGCAAAGCAGATGCTTGAGCGCACGCCTGAATTGCGCGAGGCGTTGGGCGCGGAGGTGATGGCGAAGTCGCTATTCAATCCTGATGACGGCTCGCGCTTCGAGCCAGTCATCGGAAAGCCTGGCGATGGGTCAAGTCCTTCCTGCGCAATCGTCGATGAGTACCACGAGCACGACACCAGCGACCTGGTCGACACGATGGAAACCGGCATGGGGTCGCGTGAGCAGCCCTTGATGCTGATGATCACTACGGCCGGATTCAATATCGCCGGGCCGTGCTACGACCAGGAGACCGAAGCCAAGAAGGTACTGGACGGCGTCCTTGATAACGACGAGCTGTTCGCGCTGATCTACACGATCGACGACAACGATAAGTGGAACGACCCGAAGGCGCTGTACAAGGCAAACCCGAACATGGGCGTGTCGGTCGACGAGGACTTCCTATTAAGTCAGCAGCGGCAGGCCGTCCAGAGTGCATCGAAACAGACTCGTTTCAAGACGAAGCACCTGAACATCTGGTGCTCAGCAAAATCGGCATGGCTGAATATCCTGGAATGGAACAAGTGCGCTGATGCGAAGTTGACGCCGGCGCAGTTTAAAGGCGAGCGCTGCTATGTAACGCTTGACCTGGCCAGCCGTTCCGACGTCTGCGTGATCATGCTGATGTTCGTCAAGGAGATCGAAGGCAAGCAGCATTTCTTTCTGTTCGGTAAGTATTACCTGCCGGAAGACGCCATCGAGAACGATCCGAAAAACAGCGGCGCGTACAAAAAATGGGTTATTGAAGGCTACCTGCAGCAGCACGATGGCGCCGAAATTGACTTCGATCTAATCGAAGAAGACGCCCTGGCGATGATCGCCGAGTACGGGCCCGACGAAACAGTGTTCGACCCGTACCGCGCTGCCCAGTTGGAGCAACGCCTGACCAAAAACGGAATCCTGGCGGTCGAGTTGGGGCAGACGGTCAAGAACCTGTCGCTGCCAATGAAAGAGTTTGAGAGCGCGGTGAAAGCGGGGCGTGTTCACCATGACGGCAATCCGGTGCTGACCTGGATGGCGTCGAACGTGGTGGCCAAGCTCGACGCGAAAGATAACATCTACCCACGCAAGGAAAAGCCTGAGCAAAAGATCGACGGCATCGTTGCCGGGATCATGGGTGTGGCGCGAGCCATCAGCGGCGCACCATCCGGCGACATCATGCAAGGTTTTGTGGAGATTTAATGGAAATATTTGACGCTCTTGCCGCAACCGAACACTGGCGGCAGGAATCGTCACGTCCACAGGTTTCTAATCAGTCGCAGTACAGCACGGATGTGATGGAAGCTTTTGGCGTGCAGACGTTCGGCACGACCGTGTCAGCGGCGTCGGCAATGCGCGTCGCCGCGGTGGCAGCGTGTGTGCAAAAGATCGCCGGTACGATCTCGACGCTGCGCCTGGACATTCTCAAGGTCGACGGCGAGGACGAGTCGAAGCTACCGCGCGACGACCTTTGGTATAAGTTGAACGAGTCGCCAAGTCCACAGTTCACCGCCACCAGCCATTGGGAGGGCGCTGTCGCGTGCCAGTTGCTGCGCGGCGACGGATTCTCGTGGATCCGCCGCAGCATGAACGGCACGATTCGTGAAATCCTGCCGTTGCCATGGGGATCCGTCAGCCCGATGCGCATGCCCGGCGGCGCGGTGCGCTACTACATCAATCTGCCAGAGCTGAATATCACCACTTGGCTGGAGCCATCCGAGGTGCTGCACTTCCCGGGCTTCGGTTTTGATGGAGTCCGGTCCATGAGCGTCATCCAGCACCACGCGCGCAACGCGATCGGAAACGCGCTGGCGATGGATGCCTACAGCGGCAAGTTCTTCGAAGGCGGCGCGCACCCTTCGATCATCCTTGCGTCCGATAAGGTCATGAGCCCAGAACAAATTACCGGGCTGCAGCGCGCCTTCGTGAACAAATACGCCGGTATGGCGAATGCTCATGCGCTGCCACTGGTGCTTACCGAGGGTCTAAAAGCACAGGAAATTAGCCTCACTGCCGCCGATGCGCAGCTGCTGGAGGGTCGCAAGTACCAGGTCACCGACATCGCGCGCGCGTTCGGCGTGCCCCCGCACATGATTGGCGAGACCTCCGGCGGCTCTGCAGTCGGCGCCGGGTACGAGCAGCAGGCGCGCGACTTCGTGATGCACACCCTGCGCCTACACCTAAAGCGAATGGAGCAGGAGCTGAACCGCAAGATGTACCCCCGCGAAACCGGCCGCTTCGTGCGGTTTGATCTTGGCGACCTGATCGAAGGCGACAGCAAGTCTCAGGCCGACTACAACCGCGCCGCGCTCGGCGGGCCCGGCACCGGCCCCGGCTGGAAAACCATCGATGAAGTCCGCAAGGAGAAGGGGCTCCCAGCCCTGGGCGGCGATGCCGCGAAAGTCTACGACCCGCGATCCATCGTACCCCCGACGGCAGCTCAACCAAACCCTGAAAGCACGCCTCCCGCATGAACAAAATCCTGCAGCTTCACTTCGACAACGCCAAGCGCGAGAAGAAGATTTTCAATATGGCGCGCAACGGCGCCGAGGCGACAATCTACATCTACGACATCATTGACCCATACTGGGGCGTGAGCGCGGCCGGCGTCATGGCTGACATTGCGGCCGCTGGAGACGCGGCGGTTCTGCATGTGCGCGTCAACTCCCCCGGTGGCGACGTATTTGAGTCGCGCGCCATCATCGAGGCGATCAAGCGCTTCGCCGGCAAGACCATCGCGCACATCGACAGCTTGGCCGCCAGCGCCGCCACCAGTATCTCGCTGGCCTGCGACGAGGTCGAGATGTCGGATGGTGGATTCTTCATGATCCACAACGCATCCGGCATTGCATGGGGCGACAAGGCCGACATGCGCAAGACCGCGGACCTGCTGGAAAAGGTGGAGGGCGTTATCGCCAGCGAGTATGCCGCCGAAACTGGCCAGGACATCACCCAGGTCGTCAGCTGGATGGACGATGAAACCTGGTTCACCTGCGCAGAAGCGATTGCCGCAGGCTTCGTCGACCGCAGCGCGACCGTGGTTGAAAAAACTTCGAATGCCTGGAACCTCGCCGCCTACTCCAAGGTGCCGAAGGAGCTGGCGAATGTCGCGCCGATGGTTGAGTCGGCACCTGTCGTGCCGCCACCTGCAGAGCCACCGGCCTCCGATCAGCCTCCCGTCGCCAATTCTATGACAACAGCGAATCGAAATCGCCTGACCCTCGCGCTCGCGCAGTAACTCCTTTCCGCAAACGCCTCTCGCGTAAGCCCGCCGAGGTCGGACACCTCAACCCAATAGGGCGCCATACGGCGCCTTTTTTCATTGAAAGAGCATAAATGGACACTATCCAAATCCTGCGCGAGAAGATCTCCAATTTCGCACGCCAAGCCAATCAACTGGTCGCCGACAAGGGTGATCAGGTCTGGACCCCGGAAGAGCAAGCCAAGTTCGACGGCTTCGCGAATGAAATCAATGGCGCCAAGGCCGCGATCAAGAACATCGAAACCATGCGCGAGCTGGAAGCCGACAAGTTCTTCAACGCCGCGCCTCCGAAGAAAGACGCGGATACCCCGATCGAATCCCTGGTCGCCGTCGCCCTGTATATGCGCTACGGCACGAACGTGAACGCCGATCAGGCGGCGGCCATCCACAATGCCATGTCCACCACGACCCCAGTCGAAGGCGGGTACACCGTACCGGCCGAAGTGGCCTCCATGGTCATCGACCGCCTCAAGGCTTTCGGCGGCATGCGCGACGTGGCCACGATCCTGACCACTGCAACCGGTCATGCGATGAACTTCCCGACCAGCGATGGCACGAGCGAAATCGGTGAAATCGTCGCGGAAAACATCGTCGCTACCGGTGGCGACATCACCTTTGGCACCGTAGGCTTGCCGGTGTTCAAGTATTCGTCGAAGCAAATTGCGCTCCCACTGGAATTGATCCAGGACAGCGCGATCGACGTGATTGCCTTCGTTGTCAACCGCCTGGCCACGCGTATCGCACGCATCCAAAACTTGCACTACACGGTCGGGACTGGTACTGCGCAGCCAACGGGCATCATCACTGCATCGACGGTGGGCAAGATCGGCGCAACCGGCTCGGTCGCATCCGTTGCATACATCGACCTGGTCGACCTGAAGCACTCGGTCAATCGCGCGTACCGCAGCAACGCTCAGTTCATGATGAACGACCTGACCGTCGCATCGCTGTCGAAGCTGGTTGATACCGTCGGCCGTCCGATCTGGATCCCGGCAATCACCGAAGGCGCGCCCGACCTGCTGCTGGGCAAACCAATCGCGGTCAACGACGATGTTGCCGTCATGGCTGCCAACGCCAAGTCGATCGCATTCGGCGACCTGTCGCAGTACAACATCCGGGACGTGTCCAACACTACCACGATGCGCCGCTTCGACGATTCAGCATTTGCGCTGAAAGGCCAGGTCGGTTTCTGCGGCTGGACTCGTTCTGGCGGCAACTTGCTCGACACCGCCGCCGTGCGCCTGTACCAGAACTCGGCGACCTAAGCCGATCCGCGGCGGGTTCGCGCCCGCCGCTTTCCTCGACTAAGAAAGAAAATCATGGCAAATGAAAAACATATCAAGGCCCGCGTACTGGTCGCATGCGATCTGGGCTCCCCGAATGACGTGATCGAGATCAACCCAGCCACAGCGAAGGCGCTGGCCGACAAGGTCGATGTCGACCCATCCGCCGTAAAATACGCAGAATCCCTGCAATAACCCCGAGCGCACACGATGACCACCCGATCCAGCATCACACTGCTCCTGGCCGCAGCTCTGCTGGCCGCCAGCGCAGCCGCCGCCGGCGCCATCACCGATGTGCGCTTCCAAATTACTGGCGCCACCCAGTCGAACGTGCCCGTCACCTTCGGCCAAGTGTTCGCCGCTGGCGACATGAAGAAGTCCGACGTCCTGGTCGGCAAGCTGGCTGGCGCCACCGTGCCGCTGCAGGTCGACGTCAAGGCCACCCATGCCGACGGCAGCGTGCGCCACGCGATCATTTCGGCCATCATCCCGAAGCTGGCGGCCGGCGCCACCGGCACGATGACGTTGAACGCAGGGGGTGTCGACGCAGCCTCGACACACCGCGCCACGCCCGCCGATCTGCTGGCTGCCGGCTTCACCGCCTCGGCCTCCGCGACCATTGCCGGCGTCAAGTACTCGGCATCCGCTGACCAGTTGCTGAAAGCCGGCGCCAAGGCAACCTGGCTGGCCGGCGCAGTGGTCAACGAATGGCAGGTTGTCGCGCCGCTGACTACCACTGCCGGGGTGGCACACCCGCACTTGACCGCGCGCTTCGCCGTCCGCTACTACAGCGCCCTGAATAAAGCCCGCGTCGACGTCACCATCGAAAACGCATGGGCATACGAGCCGGGCCCGCAAAACTTCACCTACGACGCCGAGATCCTGGTGGGTGGCAAGGCCGTCTATAGCAAGACCGGCCTGACGCACTATCACCACGCGCGCTGGCGTAAACTGTTCTGGTGGGGCGGCGACGCCCCTGCCGTGAACGTGCAGTCGAATGTGCAATACCTGATTTCCACGCGGGCCGTGCCGAACTACGACCAGGCGCCGGGTGTTTCGCCAAGCCTGCTCGCGTCCTACGCCAAAAACACCGCCGTGGCAGCCGAGCCGATGACGCTCGTCTACGCGTCGCCGTACATGCCGACGACTGGTGCGAATGAGGGCATCGGCCTGATGCCAGCGTGGGCCGCCGCCTACGTCCTTTCGATGGACAAAGCCGCGCGCGACGTGACACTCAGCACCGGTGACCTGGCCGGCAGCTACTCCATGCACTACCGCGACCGCGTGACGGATCGCCCGGTCAGCCTCGCCAACTACCCGTACATGACCACGGTTGGCCGCCCGACCGACACGTTCAACCCGACCACCAAGGCCTACGAGTCGTTTCCGGCCTGCGCTGGCGACTGCGCCACGCCATTCACGCACGACACGCCGCACCAGCCGAGCCTGGCCTACGTGCCATACCTGATGACCGGCGATTATTACTATCTGGAGGAGCTGCAGTTCTGGGCCGCCTACAACACGCTTTCGTCCAATCCCGGGTATCGCCAGTACGGCAAGGGCCTGTTCGCCTCCGACCAGGTGCGCGGCCAGTCTTGGTCGATGCGCACGCTGGCCGAGGTCGCTGCCATCACGCCGGACGCCGATCCGCTGAAATCTTCCTTCGTCTCGATCCTGAACAGCAACGTCGATTGGTACATCAGCACCTACGTTTCGCCGGGCGATCCTGCCTATGCCAACAAACTGGGCGTGATCACGAACGGTTACGCGCTCGGCTACCTCAACAACACCGCGCTCGCGCCGTGGCAGGACGACTTCTTCACGTCGGCAATCGGCCACATGGTCGATCTCGGCTTCGCGCAGGCCAAGCCGCTGCTTGACTGGAAATCGAAATTCCCGGTCGGCAGAATGACGGCTCCGGGCGTTTGCTGGATCGACGCGGTGGTGTACGCAATGGTCGTGCGCGACAAGGATTCAAGCCCGATTTACGACACCTACGCGAAGGCGCAAGCAGCCACGCGCGGCGCGGACTTCATGAAGATGCCGTGCGGCGGCGCGGCCATGGCCTCCTTCATTGGCGGGAAGATCGGTGACATGGGCGGCATTTCGAACGGCTACATGGGCTATCCGTCGAACATGCAGCCGGCATTAGCCTACTCGGTTGATGCTGGCCTGCCCGACGCCAAGCGCGCCTGGGACCTTTTCCAGAGCCGCACCGTCAAGCCTGATTGCAGCATGGGCCCGCAGTTCTGCGTGGTGCCGCGCAGCTACGCGGCCGCCACGGTCGCGCCGATTGTCGACAACACGCCACAGCAGACGTGGAAGCAGATCGGTAAAGAGGGTGACACCGTGACCGTCCCGGCCGGGACGACCGTGCGCTACGGCGCCAACGGGTACTACGTGACGAAGACTGTCGGCGGCGCTGTCACGGCAAGCAATGCCTTCTTCGGCAAAGACCCGGCTGTCAACGCGGCCAAGGTTCTGGAACAGCTGTCGACTGACGCTGCCGCGCCGGTTGTGGCACCACCAGCCGTCACGCCAGCACCTTCGCCAGCCGCCAAGCCAGGCAAGGTCACCACGCCTACCAACACGAAGCTCAAATCGCTCAAGGGCCTGACCGCCGCGTTCTTCGACCCTGCGAAGCTGGCCCAGGTCAAGGTATTCGCCGGCGCCACCTCCACATCGAAAGGCGCGCTCACGTTCACCGATGCAGCCCTGCTGCCGGGCGTGCCCTACGCAGTGATCGTCAGCGATGCCGGCGGCAAGGTGCTGGACGTGATGTACCCGATCAACGCCAACTGAAAAATTAATGACCACTCTTCTGCAAACATCTTTCGAATCGGACGCTACAGGCGCATTGCCAACCGGATGGGCTAGCATCAGCGGGACATGGGTCGTTGCCGCCGTTGATCCTGTCACGGGCGCAAATGGGATGGTATGCAGTACTAATGGCCTTGGGCATTTCCTTGTGTATAGCGGAACGGCGGTACAGGCATATCAGAAGCTGACCGTCTCGCAAAAATTGGTAGTTACGCCAAGTAGTTCCGTCGATAACTACAAGGGGTTTGCTGTACGCTGTGCCGCCAATGGCTCGTCTGGTTACTTGCTGCTGCCGAAGTCAACCGGCGCAGGAACCATTGGAATTCTAGCGTACAAGATCTCAGGTCCAGGGTCTTACACGCAGAATCCTGCCACAACAGCAACCGTCACCGGTTTTGCTTCCGGCGACGTGCTTATTCAAGAAATTATTGCCAACGGCACGACGATTGAATGCCGCATCTGGAAAAGCACGGGCGCACGACCAACGAGTCCGACCTTAACGTTTACCGACGCTTCATATGCGTCCGGCCATATCGGCGTGTATAACTCGCTCGCATCGTCAACAGCAGTAGGCGCATTTGATGATGTCGTATATGAAAACGATGCAACAGTAACGCCAGCCGCGAATATAACAATCACGGGCCCTTCGTCTGGAATGGCAGGCGCACCATCGAATAATTTCACGGTCGGGGCAGATGGCGCTATTTCGGGTACGGTCGTAGTAACGCCATCTGATTCCGGCGCCGGAGGAACCTTCTCTCCTACTAGTGCCAGCATCAGCTCAAGTTCGGCCACTGCCACATTCACCTATTTGGCATTGAGCGCCGGCGCAAAAAGCATTTCCGTCACCAACAATGCGGGGCTGGGAAACCCATCCTCGTTGGCATATACGGCAGCAAGTGCGGGCGCGGGCAGTTCGGTATTTCTCCCAACGAACGCCAATATCTTTTTCTCACCCTATAACTGGTACAGCGACGGCGCGGGCGCGCTGCAGGCCAACAATATCCGAGCATCCAGCACGGTGGTGTGGGCCAACATGCGTGGGGCCTACCTGAAATTCAAAGCGACCGGAACAACTGCGATTGCTTTGGCGATCAACACCGCCACGCTGGCCGCCGTGAACGCGGCTGGATGCCCACAAATTGCATGGAGCGTGAACGGCAGCGCTCCGCAATCCCAACTGCTGGCCAGTGGCGCGACCAGTTTGGCGCTCGCTGCTGGACTAACCTCCAGCCTGACCTATGAAGTTTTTGTATGGTTCCGGGGCGTGTACATCACGCAGGATGGCGACACAAGTGCCAACTACACCACGCCAAACAATCGGGTCCAGATCACATCGGTGAATCTGGACGCGGGTGGTACGCTGAGCATGCCGAACGTGAAGCCCTACCGGCAGGCATCGTTCGGCGACTCCATCACCGAGGGCGACCTGAGTAATGGAGGCCCGCGCAGTGCCACCAGCCAAGACGCAAACCTTGTATATCCATGGTATTTGGCAGAGGCCCTAAATGCAGAGGTGGGCATTATCGGGTTCTATGGCAAGACGTTCAGCTGGTTCACCAGTAGCTGGTCGAGCTATGCAAATGGCGTTTCGCGGCTTATCGGCGGCGCTCTGTCGCCCGCACCCGATTACATCACAATCAACTATGGTGAGAATGATGGCAATCCGGGGCCTGCATCCTCGACCGTGGCCTCTACACTGGCAGCGGTAAGCGCGGCTGCACCAACAGCCAAAATGTTCCTGTTTGTCCCATTCAGCGGCAAGGCGCGAACCAATCTGTCGGCGGCCTCGTTGCCATCGAACGCCCGCCTGATCGACTTGGCCCGGTATGAAATGACTCCTGGAAACACGCAGTGGAGTTATGACGGCCAGCACCCGAACGCAAAGGGCCATGCGAACTTGGGCGCGCTTGCCGCAGGCGCAATCGTTCCGCTGCTATCCGGGTTTGGAACGACACTCGCCGCGCGAACCGTGACCATGACGCTACGAGGCGCTGATGGCGCGCTGGCGGCCAACCTGAATGGAATTCAAGTCTCGGTAGTCGACAATCCGGCGCGCCCCGTTGGTGAGGTTGTCCGGTACCAGTCCACCACGGCGTCGACGAACAGTGCCGGCGTGCTGGCTTTTAACTATCCGTCGTCGCTGGCCTCTGGCGGAACGTGCGGAGTCGACATTGTCATACCATCCGACAAGCGCAACATGGCCGTATCCGTCGTGGTGGCGTAATGGCCGAATATTTCCTGCACCCGGAGAAGATCGGCAGCGATTTCTACCTTGCACCGATTGATGCGCCCACCGGCGGCGACACCACCGCGCCGACACTGACCGCCACCAGCGCCACGGCAACCGGACAGACAACCGCCACCGGCACCGTCACGACGAACGAGGCGGGCGGCACGCTGTACGGCACCGCAACAAGTAGCGCGACGGCGACCGCGACCCAAGTCCAAGCGGGAATTTCGAAAGCCGTGACGGCTGCTGGCGCGCAGTCGATGAGCTTCACCGGACTGGCAGCTGGCGCCACGCTTTACCCGCATTACGTGCATGTCGACGCCGCCGGCAATGTCTCCGCCGTTGCCAACGGCGCTAGCTTCACGACGCAGGCAGCAGGCGACACCACCGGACCGGTCATGCAGGGCGAACTCATCGCCAGCAAGACGTCGACCACGACCACGATCACGGTCCCGGTCGCAACGGACGCCAGCGGCATCGGCGAATACTTCTTTGCCTTTGATGGCGGCGCTCCGATCAGCAACGGCACCAGCCGCACGAAGACCTTCACCGGGCTGGCGCCGCTGACGCCGCATCTGTACGAGGTAACGGCAGCCGACACGCTGGGCAACCGCTCTGGCAACTCGCTGTCGATCACGGTCGTGACGGACGCGGCGGGTGATGATCCGGCGCTGGTGCAGAAAAACATCGTCGTGACGCTGAAAGGCCGGGATCTCTCCATTCGGGCGAATGCAGCAGGCATCAATTGGGAGTGGTCCGATGCGCGCGGAGTGGTTACGTCATCAGGAACCGGACTTGTCGGCAGCGCCACTGGCGTGCTGACCATTCCGATTCGAACGCGCCTGCTGTCGGATGGGGTAGGGCGACTCAGCCTGGACAACTATACCGGCGGCAACATCCTGACGTACCTCGCCACCCAGGTGTGGGTGCGGGTGCCGTGATCCGCGTGATCGTCGACCTGCAGCAGGACGGCGACGGCTTGATATTCGACGTTCCTGTACAGCCGGTCACATCGACGCCGCCCGGCAGCAGCCCACCGCGCGCAGCACCGCACCAGCAACGCCCCGAGCAGCAACTAGTACATCGAAACGAGGAATGCACATGCCGCACAAAGTAATCACACCGCCGGCGACCATGGCGGTATCGCTGGCTGCCGCCCGCACCGCCGCGCGCGTGAACGGCACGGCGCTGGACGACGAGATCAAAATCGCCGTCGGCAACGCCACGACCGAGGCCGAGCACTACACCGGCCGCGCGTTCATCAACCGCACCTACCAGATCACGCTGGACCGGTTCTGTGGCGACATCGAGATTCCGGCGTCGCCAGTGGTCAGCATCGTGAACTTCGTCTACACCGACGGCGACGGCGCGCCGCAGGAACTGAACCCGGCCGACTTCCGCTTCGACACCACGCGCGAGCCGGGCTTCATCGTGCCAGCGTTCGGCAAGGCCTGGCCAGCGACCGGCGGTGACATTGAATCGGTCAAGGTCGATGTGATCTGCGGCTACGGTCCGGACGACACGAAGGTCCCGGATGCGGTCAAGGCCTATGTCCTGGCGCGCGTGCGCGAGCAGTATGCGCCTCCGGGTACGCCGCAGTCGCCGTGGCTGCTGTCGGGCCTGCAAGCGCTCAAGGTGTATTGATGGCCGCGCCTTTCACCTGCGACGACCAGGTCAGCATCGAGTATTTGACCGGTACGAAGCACCCGATATACGGGACGGACACGGGCAAGACTTGGGTGCCACTTCACTCCTATTTCTGGGCGAATGTGCAGGACGTGCTGCCGAGTCGGGCCGAAGCGACCGGCAACGGCCTGGCCATCGGTACGCGGCGCGCGCGGCTCCGCATCCGTGACGCCGCCGGCACCGTCATGACGATGCGGGTCCGACTTCACAGCCGCGGCGACGAGGTGATGCAGATCGTGGCCGGCCCGGCGCGCGTCGAGGGCACCGACTATGACGAATTCGCAATCGAAAGCTATTCCAGTGATCGACCAACCTGAGGACAACATGAAAATCAAGATGACCGAAACAGTGCAGGGATCGCTCGACGGAGAGAGCGTGCAGGAGCTTACTAAGGGCCACAAGTACGACACGGTCGATTCGCCGCGCGGCGACCGCCTGGCGCAGTACCACATCGCCCAGGGCGTGGCGGTCGCTGTTGAAGCCGATCCGGTCGCCGCGACCGATGCGCCGGCGCCGAAGAAAGCCAAATAATGGATGGCGTCGCCGTCATGCGCGCGCTGCTGCTGGCGCACGAGCCATTGACCGCGCTGGTCGGTGACAACGTCGTAGCCGGCACGATCCCAGCCGACACCGCGCTGCCGGCTGTCGGCATCAAGGAAATCGGCCGGTATGGCATGGACACGGTGGCCCGCGCTGGCGCCACAACGCTCGTTACGGCGCGCATCCAAGTAACCGCCACCTCTGGCGACTATCCGCAAATGAAAGCGGTCCTGGCCGCCACGAAGCTCGGCGCAGGAACCTTCACCGGCATGACTGCCGGCGCGTACGTGTGCAGCGTGCTGGAGGATGGCGTTGGGCCCGAGCTGACGGACGACGCGCCAGGCCTCAACCAGCAATCGCGCGACTACAAGGTCACGTACCGCGAACCGAATTAGAACCATCCAATCCAGCGCGCCGCCTCGAGCGGCTTTTTTTACGCCCAAAGCTTTTATCAGCCCGCCCGTTTCGCATCCGCGAGCGGGCTTTTTTACAGGAGCCTCAAATGGCAACAGCAGCAAATGATTTCGACACCGTCGCGAACACGAAATTGTTCGTATCCGTCGCAGCACCTACCACCTTCGATGCAGCCGGCTATGGCGCGTTGACCTGGGTTGAGGTCGGCGTGATTACCAAATTCGGCAACGTCACTGGCCGCGAATACAACAAGGCCACGCTGGAAACCGTCAGCGACGCGCAGATCCGCAGCAAGAAGGGCAATTACTCGCTGCCGGATGTGGAAATGGAATGCGGCTGGGCCGAGACCGATGCGGGCCAGATCATCATCGCCGCCGCCTCGGAAGACTACTCGATCCCGTCGTTCAAGGTCGTCAAGCAAGGCGGCGCGCTGCGCTTTTTCACGGCGCAGGTAGCGAAGTTCGTGGAAAACCTGGGCACCTCGAACGACGCCGTCAAAGGCTCGTTCACCCTGCTGCGCCAGCGCAACACCGTCAAGGCTTAAACCCTCACGGCCATTCGGCCAAAACCGGCACCGGCGGGTCGCTGTCTCCTTTCGCGGGGAGCGGCGGCGCGCGCGGGCATTTATCTCACCGCGAATAGGAAAACACCATGGATAACCAAAACACCGCAGTAACCCCATTCAACATCGCCGACTTCGAAGCCAAAGACACCGCCTGGCTGGACGTGCAAAACATCAAGGACGACGGCCCGCTGCTGGTCAACGGCGGGGCAGTGCGCATCGAGCTGTCCAGCCCGGGCACGCGCGAATACCTGGGAGCCCAGCACGCCATTGCAACCGCAGAGCAGGCCAAAACCTTCGCCGCTCTGCGAAACAAGCCGATCAAAGAAACGGTCGAGACGCGCATCAAAGATGGCTCGATCAAGCCCATCGCCTGCACCCGCACCATCGAAAACTTCCCGGTCAGCGCGCAAGAGCTGTTCACCAATCCGAAACTGGGCTGGATCACCGCACAGGTCAACACCTTCCTGAGCGACTGGTCAAATTTTTAACCGCCGGCGGCGATAGCCTCGCCCTCTACGTTCGGCACCTGGCTTGGCTCAATGCAACGCCGGAGGTTGAGCAGAAGGGTGAGGCGAAACGCGAAACGAAGTCCCGCCAGAAGCAGCTAGCCGACGTGGACATCGAGCCGGAAATGCCGGATCTGGCGTGGGGCAGGCACCTCATTGATTACCTGCTGGAAGTCGGCCCCGTCATGGCAGCCGGCATGGGTAGCGCCCCAATCACGTTCACCGAATTGAGCAACTGGCAGGCGCAGCTCGGCCTGCGGCTCAGTCCATGGGAGGTACGCACGCTGCGCCGCCTATCCCTTGAATACAACTCCGAATCGCAGCTGGCCACCAAGCCGGACCGCGAGCCCCCATTCGCAACACTCGATGCCGTTCGGCTGCGCAACGCGCAAGTCGAAAGCGACCTCGACGAACTCCTGGATTGATATGGCAGACGACAGCGTTACAGGTATGGGCGACTTCCTGAAGTACTTGGCCGACGCTCCGGCTGAAATGGTGGCCGGCGCCGGCGTCGGCATCGCCGCCGGCGCCGCGCTGATCGAGGCAACGGCCAAGGCTAATTGCCCGGTCCACCTGGGCGAGCTGCAGTCGAGCATTCACGCCGTCGTCACCGAGAGCGCGAAGGGCGTCTATGCGTCGGTCAAGGCCGGCGGCGCCGCCCCCGACGGGACGGTCATCAATTACGCGCACTTGGTCGAGTTCAGTGGCGCGGCGCCGCACGTCATCAAGGCGAAGAACGGCAAGGACCTGGCGTTCGGCGGCCATGCCTACCCCGAAGTGCATCACCCCGGCATGAAGGCGCATCCGTTCCTGCGCCCGGCGCTGGACGCGAACGAGCTGGCCGCCGTTGGCCTGGTCGACCAAGCAATCGGCTCGCTGCTGAAATAATTTAAGGAAGCCATGGCGCACGCAATTGAAGTCCACCTGTCGGCAAACGTCGAAAAATTCAATCAGGGCATGGCCGCGGCCAAAAAAACGACCACGGAGAACGTCGGCTTCATCGCGTCCATTTTCAACACGGTGAAGTCGTATTTCGCTGGGATGTGGGATTCGGCGAAGTCGTTTTTCTCGAACCTGGGCGATAAGGCCGGCGCCGCATGGGGTTCGTTCAAAGACTCCGCATCTGGTGCGCTCGAAAAGGTTTTGAGCATGCTACCCGGGGTGGGCAAGGCGACAAAGGATATTGGCGATGAGGCCGAGCAGTCCGACAAGAAAACTGATAGCTGGCTGTCCAAGCTGGGCTCTGCGCTGACCGCCGTAATCGGTATCGCCGTGGCTGCCGCCGCTGCAATCGGTGCCCTGGCTGCCAAGGGGCTGCTGATCGACGCGGCATTCGCGAAAATCTCCGTCTCGACCGACATGGGCGCCGGCTCCCTGAGTAAGTTTCAGGACGCGGCGAAGCGGTCTGGCATGAGCGTGGGCGACCTTGGCACGTCAGTGAAGGCCTTTCAGGACGCCATGAAGGAAGCTGCAGCTGGCACCGGTGGCAAGGTCTTCGCAGATCTCGGCGTCAGTGTCAAAAACAGCGGCAACGAACTGCTGGCGACTGACTCGACGTTGATCGACTTCGCGCGCCACATTGCCGCCATGTCCTCCGAAACCGAGAAATACGACGCCGCAGCCAAGGCTGGCTTTGGCGGCAAAGTCCAGTTGCTCGAAGATATCGCGCACGCTGGCGCCCTTGTTTCTGGCACCACCGATGACCAAGCTGCAGCCGTAGTGCGTCTGCAAAAAATCTGGCACGAGGTTCTGCCTGGCGGCAAGTCGATGTGGGAGGACATCAGCACGTCGCTGTCGAACAAGTTGACGCCGGCGCTCACCACGGCATCGGTGTCGATCCTTGAAGCCAAGAACAAGATCATGGATGCGTTCGCCCAGATTTATGGCGGCGGTTCGCTGTTCGACAAGCTGACCGACAAAATCGCCGGATGGGCGAACAGCATGGCCGGTTATTTTTCAGACGTCGTCAAAAAAGCAACCGAAGCAGGCGTCGGGCTGGCTGGGTATATCGCCAAAGCAACCGGGCTGGGCGGCGCACTCAAGACCGCGCCATCAGCAGGTTACGTGCCCGGCGCAACGCCGCTCACCAGTGGCACGAAGGCAACCGTCACGGATGCGGCAATGCAAAAGCAGATCGACGCCTACAACGCCACCAGCTTGGCGATCAAGGCCCAGAACGACGCCACGCGAGAAGAAATCGCCACCGGCCAGGCGCTTACGGCCGCGCGCCGCGAGCAGATCGTACTTGCGGCTGGTGTGCGCGATGGCACGGTGAAGCTTTCGATGGCGCAATACTGGAATCGCATGGAGGAATTGGCGGGTCAAGATGCCTTGCAGAAAGCCGCCGCCGCAGCGAAGGATGCGCGATCGACGTCCGAAGCCGCTGCCAAGAAAGAGGCTGACCAGTATGCCGCGGTGAGCGCGGCTATCGCCAGCAAGATCGCCGAGAACAAACTCGAGCTGCTAACCGGCGCCGCCGTCACCGAGAGCCAGAAGCTGGCCATCAAGATTGACGCTGACCAGGCGTCAGGCAAGAAAGCGCTATCTGCTGCGCACTTGGCGACAGCAAAGGCGGCATTGGTTGAACTCGATGCGTCGGAAAAGCTCGTTGCCCAGGCCAAGGCGCAGAAGGAAGTAGCCAAGTACGTCGATGAAGGCACGACAGCGCGATCAGCTTCGCGAAACGCACTCGAGGCGGAGTACCAATCCTATGGCAAGAGCGCAGACGCTGTGGCGCGGCTCATGGTCGCCGTGAATGCCGAGACCGATATGCAGAAGGAATTGGACAAGTTGCGCCAGGCGAATCTGCCAATCTCAGGCCAGACCATTAAGCAACTCGAGGCCGAGCGCGACCTGCGCACGGAGGTTGGCCAGGCCACGCTCGGGCAAAGCAACGCGCTGAAATATGCAACCCAGCTCGCCGACGAAAACAAGAAATTCGCCGCTGAATCGATTTACGACGAGAAGGGCCGCGCTGCCGCGCTGCTGGCCATCGACGCCAAAATCTGGCAGGACCGCATCAAGCTGGCGGGCGACGGTACCGAGGCCCAGAAGGCGCTGAAAACTCAGTACGACATCTGGTACTCGAACCAGTCGCTGAAACCGCAGATCGACGAGCAGCGGAAAATGTGGGATTCGATCGAATCGACCGCCCACGACACCTTCGTCAGCATCTTCGACAGCGGCAAGTCGGCATTCGATCGACTGCGCGACACGCTAAAAAACGGCCTGCTCGACCTGTTGTACCAGATGGTCATCAAAAAGTGGGTACTGAACATCGGCGCGTCTGTCGGCTTGACGAGCGCGTCTGGCCTGGCCGAAGCTGCTGGCGCGGCCGGCGGCACCGGCACGACTGGCGCCACCGGCCTGATCGGCATCGCGCAGACCGCGTCGAATATGTACAAGGCAATCACCGGCGGCTTCGAAGCGCTGGGCGACGGTGTGGCCGGCTACGTACAGCAGGGGCTGAGCGCCGCCGGATACACGCCCACAGCAGCATCCGGCCTGTCGACCGCCGGCGGCCAGGCGCTCACGCCGTTCGCATCGCAAGTCGGTCAAGTTGCCGGCGCGGCCGCCGCATATGCCGCCGGCTCCGCGCTGAACAAGGCAATCTCGGGCCAGTACTCGACCGGCAGCGGCTTCATGACTGCGCAAAAGGTCGCCACCGCCGTGGCCAGCTACGTCAACCCGGTACTGGGCGTGGCCGTGGGCGCCATCTCGGGCCTGATCAACCGCGCCTTCGGCATGGGCAGCACAGAGGTGAAGTCGCAGGGCTTGAGTGGAACCCTGTCGGCCAGCGGCGTCAGCGGCAACACGTACCAGAACCTGCACCAGGATGGCGGCTGGTTCCGCAGCGACAAGAACTGGACCGACAAGACCGCGCTGACGCCAGAGGTAACAGCGCAGTTCACGCAGGGCTTCGAGGCGATCAAAACGGCGTCGGCCGGCTTCGCCACGTCGGTCGGCGCGTCGGTTGACAACCTTTCGGCGTACAGCAAGACGTTCGACATCAAGCTGACCAGCGACGCCACGGCAAACGAAAAAGCCATCAGCGACTTCTTCCTGGGCGTGGGCGACGAGATCGCGCTGCGCCTGGTGCCGGGCCTGGCCCAGTTCAACAAGTCCGGCGAGACGATGGCCACAACGCTGCAGCGCCTGGCTGGCGACTTCGACGCGACCAATCAGGTCGCCATGCTGCTGGGCAAAAACGGCACCAGCATGTTCGGCTCGCTGACGATCTCGTCTGCGGCGGCGCGCGAGCGCCTGATCGAGCTGGCCGGCGGCGTGTCCAACCTGACTTCGCAGGCCACGGCATTCGCACAAAACTACCTGACCGAGGCCGAGCGCCTGAAACCGGTTGCTGATGCAGTTGCCGCGGCAATGGCTTCGCTCGGGCTGGCCAGCGTCACCACGCGCGAGCAGTTCAAGACGGTGGTGCAAGGCCTGGACGTCACTACTGCCGCCGGCGCGCAGCAGTTCGCGTCGATGATGGCGCTGTCGGATGCGTTCGCCCAGGTCCACCCGGCCATTGAAGCGACGACCGCCGCGCTGCGCACCGAGGCTGACGTGCTGAACGAGCGCAAGGACCTGCAGAAGCAGTTGGACCAGTTGACCCTGACGTCGTTGCAGTTGCGCGCGAAAGAACGCACCGCGATCGACGCCAGCAACGTCGCCCTGTTCGACCAGATCACTGCGCTGCAAAACGCGGCCTCGCTTTCCGATACGCTGAAAACGTCGGTCACCAGCCTGGACGCATTCCGCAAGAGCATCAAGTCGTTCAGCGATTCGCAGCTGCTGGGCAGCCTGTCGCCCCTCACGGCGATGCAGAAGGATGCCGAGGCCAAGAGCCAGTACGAAGCGATGCTTGCCAAGGCCAAGGCCGGCGACGAGACTGCGCGATCCGGCATCACCGGGGCTGCCACGGCATTCCTGACTGCAGACCAGATCGTCAACGCCAGCAGCGCGGCATACATCGCCAATTTCGCTAAGGTGCAGTCCGACCTGGCGGCGCTGGACGCCATTGCCGGCGCGCAGATGACCGACGCGCAGCAGCAGCTTGCCGCCCTCGACCAGCAGGTCAGCCAGTTGGCGTCGCTGAATGCCACGGCCAGCAGCATCGAGGCAGCGCTGACGATGCCGACGCCGGTGCTGAACTGGAGCGAAGTCGGCACCACCAACATGGCGCCGCTGACTGAGGAAATCAAAGGCCTGCGCGCTGACAACGACGAACTGCGGGCCGACAACGCTGCGCTGCTCGCCGCCATCAACCGCCAGACTGATGCCGTGGTGCAAGCCACGCTGACGGCTGCAGCGAACAATGCCCAGGCAGTCACGGCCGGCGCCGAGCAAGCGCAGCGATCGGGCAACTGGGCGCAGAACCTGATCGCAGAAGTGACGGCGGCACGATGATCGATCTCATCTTCGACGCGCCGGCAGCAGACGCCGGCGTGGTTTTCGACGCCCAGACGCCTGCTGTCCCGATGCCGGTCATCGTGCCGATTTCGGATCCTGAATACGAGGCCTGGCTGTCGTCCCCCGACGCCATCCCGGTGACGCTGTTCGAATCCGACGTGCTGGTCGATGGTGCGGAAGTCACGCGCTACACGTGCAACGGCTCATTCCCCATCACCGGTCCGCTTGACTCGCCGGCGAACACGTTCTACGACCCGATCGCATCGGCTGGCGTGCAGTTCACTGAGCAAGTGTCGCTCACCAGCGCGGCGACGATGGCCGTCGGCGATGTTGAATTCGACAACGGCGACTTCGTGCGCGACGACTGGTATCTGGACGATATCTGGGCCAGCAGGGGGCAACGCGCGTACTTCGGCGATGCGCGCTGGGCGGCCAGCAACTTCCGCATGATCCTCAACGGCATGGCGTCCGGCATCGCGCGCAAAAGCCGGTTCTTGCTGGCCGTCAAGCTGCGGGACCAGTTGCAGCGCCTGGACACTCCGATTTCGGACCGTACCTTCGGCGGCACGTCGCTCATGGCCGGAACGTTGTACCCGTCGTGCTTTGGCGAGTGTTTCAACATCACACCAGTGTACGACCCCGGAACGGATCGGTACTACGTGCACTTCGGCCCGGTCGAATGGATCTTCGAAGTGCGCATGAATGGCATGGTGATCGACGAGTCGCTGTACACCGTGAACCACGCGGAAGGCTATTTCACTCTCGCCGTCGATGATTTCGGAACGGTCACATGCTCGGTTCAGGGCGACAAGTTCGGCGGCGTCTACCGCAACACGGTGGCCGCGCTGGTGCGGCGCATCGCCACCGGCTATGGCAAGGAGGACGGCCGCTACATCGATGCCGATCTCGACCTGGCGAATCTGGACGCGTTCGAGGCCTCGCACCCGCAGAAGGCCGGCATCTATATCACCGACAACACGACCGTCAAAAATGCGATCGACCAGCTGGCCAGCAGCCTGGGCGCACAGGCGATCCCGTCGCGGCTGGGCAAGCTGCGCCTGATCCAGATCGGCATCGCGGGCGCAAGCACATTCGATATCCGCGTGCACCACATGAAGAACGGCACGCTCGAGCCGGTGACCAGCATCCCGCCGGTGGCCGCCGCGTCGATCGGCTACGACAGGAACTGGACGAAGCAAGACAACCTTGTCACAGCCATTTCCGACGCGAATAAGCAGCTTTTCGTTGACGACTACCTCTACGCCACGACCACCAACGACGACGTTGCCGACGACTACAAGATGTCGACCGCCGTGACTGCCAAGCCGACGCTGCTGAAGATCAAAGCCGAGGCGCAGGCTGAAGCCGATCGCCTTGTTGACCTCGGCGCCGTGCCGCGCAGCATCTATAAATTTACCGGGACGCCTGAAATGCTTCAAATTGTGCTGGGCCAGCAGGTCACAATCTACCACCACGAAAACAGCATGGCCGCCGGCGTGCGCGCGCAGGTCATCATGCTGGCGCCCGAGTGGAAGCAGGGCAGTTGCGACGTCGGGGTGCTGGTTTGAGCGCCGTTGTCGGCGAGCGCGACCGGCTGCTTCGCGGGACGGTGCCGCGCAACATCAATCCGACCGCCGGGAAATCGCTGCTGCTCGACGTCGACCCGCCAGCGTTCCACCAGAATTCCGCCGGCACGCCCACGATCACGTCGGCGAAATTCACCGCGACGCCGGTCGGCTTCGCCGGCACGGTCATGTGGTCGATCACGTCCGGCGGCAAGCTGACCGGCACTACGCCGAACGAACGCACACTGCTGTTCTCGGACATGACCGCCGATACTGTCAAGGTGACTGTGACATTCGTCTATCAGGGTGAGGCGTTCATCCGTGTCCGAACGTTCTACAAAATCATCGACGGGGCGAGGGGTCAGGACGGCACGCCGGCGGATCTGTCGCCTGCGAACTTGGTTGCCGCCCTGGAGGGCCGCATCACCGATTCGATGCTATATACCGACCTGCGCACGCGTATTGACTTGGTTGATGGTCCCTCGTCCAACCCATCAACCGTGCAGGGGCGAATCAAGAAGGAAACGGACGCGCGCGTTATCGCTCTCGGGGCCGAGGCGCAAGCCCGCGCCGATGCCATCGACAAGGAAGTCGCAGACCGCATTGCTGCCGTGCTGGCCGAGGCTGGCGCGCGCGCCACGTACGTCCAGACTTACACGTTCAGCCAGCAGCAAATCAATTCTGCGCTGTCGATCCAAGCGACGCAGATCGCTGCCGCTTACACAGCATACGCTGACACTGCTCGCACTCAAGCTGTGACGACTGCCGACGCGAACATGCGGGCATACGGCTACTCGTTCGCCGACGCTAACGGGGCAATCGCCGCTGCCGAAAATAGGCTGCGCGCCGAGTTCGTGTCAAGTAGTGGCGCGACCGAGGCCTACGTTCAAGGCTGGTCTTTCAGCAAGGCAGACAGCTTGGCTGCAGAGGCAAATCAAACAAGCACCCTGACAGCAAGCCTACAAAGCTATGCTGACCAGAAAAAGTCTGAGGCAAAGGCGGATGCCGCCGCCGACGTGCGGAGCTATGCGCTTGGCAAGGTTGATGCCACCCAGGCGGAAGCAGCCCAGACGAACACGATCACGGCAAATTACAAAGGCTACGCAGACTCCGCGCGCGACCAAGCAGTCTCGACGTCAAACGCGTTCGTGCAAACCTACGCGTACGGCAAAACAACTATCGATAATTCGCTGAGTACGCTGGCCAACACACTGCGCTCGGAATTTGCCGCAACCAACGGCGTCACAACCGGCTACCTCAACCAGTATTACTACACCAGCGCGCAGACAAACACGGCGATCTCGAACGCCACGCAGACGCTCAGCACGACAGTCGGCCAGCACACGACGACGTTGCAAACGCAATCCCAGTCGCTCGATGGCTTGAGTGGCCAACTCACCTGGAAGATCGACAACAACGGCCACGTGAGCGGCTTCGGGCTGGCCAGTACCCCTATCAACGGAGTTCCCTACAGCACAATGATTTTCAACGTGGACGTGCTGGGGGTCGCACTGCCGGGCGGCGCTGGCAAGCCGATTTTCACCGTCGGGCAGGTCAACGGCCAGTCACAGGCGGTGTTCCGTTCAGATCTGTTTGTCGACGGCGCAATCACCGCGCGCATGCTCAAGATCGGCACCAGCGACAACATCATCCCCGACCCGGCATTCCGCGATCTGGCATGGTGGGGCCGGCTCGGATTTACGGTCGACGATTACTCCGCAGGCGGCACTTTCTGGAAATCCGGATACGCCCTGAAAATTCAGGCCGCGAATGGCAATGGCGCACCGCTTGACACCCTGACGGGATGGTTCCCAATGACGCCCGGCGCCACGTACTTGGTCGAGTTTCAGGCATTCGTGTCGGGCGACTTTGTCGGCAGCGTCACGCCTTTCTGGCACATTCCGAATGTCCAGTTTCATCTCATGGGCGGCCCGACGCGCGGTTACAACTGGGGCGATGGCCTGCCGGTCGGGTTTGACCAGAACTCGGCTAAGGGGCTGCAGTCCTTCACAGCCACGTACACCGTGCCGATCAACGGCTACACGTCCCGGTCACAGATTCGCATCAAGAGCCAGTGTTCGGCAGGGTCGTTGCAGCTTGGCGGGTTTAGCATCACGCGCGTCTCCGATAGCGTGCTCATTGCCGATGGCGCCGTCACCGCCAACAAGCTTAATGTCGGCCGTGTTGGCAACGTCGGCGCAGGGGTAGAAATTGACAAAGATGGCGAACGGGTTTATGACGCCAACAACCTCAAGCGATTCCAGTCGGGGAACCTTGACGTATGACTTATGGGATGCGCGCGTGGGACGCTCAAGGAAATCTCACATTTGATAGCACGGTCGATTTAACGCTATTTCCAAAAACGGAGCAGTTCATTTCCGGAAATAATCAAGTTGGGAGCGGCGCCGGCTTGACGCTCTCTTATCCGCAATTCCAGGGAAAGAAAATCATGCCATTCTTGACGTCGCCATATGGAGATTACGACCCTTACCCATCAGCAGTTTTGAGTTGCCGAGTTAGCTATCCGAATGGCACGCCGACAGTGCGAATTTTCGTTGATAACAATGCGGTCGGGCTGCCGATCTTGGATGGATATCTAGTCGTCATGCTGACCGGAGCCAATCAATGAGCTATGGCTTCAGGGCGATCAACGACAGTGGGATCGTATCGGTCGACGAGGACTCGTTCAGCTACGTCTACCTGGGCAAGTACTCGATCAACGTACTCCAGTCGGGAGGCGATATTTCCTTTCACTGTGTCGGCTATCCGCTGGTATTTTTCGGTCTGCCATATGGGACAGTCAACGGCAGTGAAAACGACGGATCAGGTCAGGGGCATGGGCTTCTCCAGTTGCGAGCGGGTGTTGTGATGTCCGGCCTCAGGCAAGCCCCGGGCGACCCCAATACATGGATTGCCAGCATCTTTTGCAACTTTGTCAACGGAGGTAACCCCGGGCCGCTTTATATCCGCGTCTTCGGGCTATTGCACCTGAACTTTCCCTATGGTGCAGGCCAGCAGTACGGCGCGCGCGCGTGGGATTCCCAAGGTCGATTGATTTTCGACACTGGCTGCCGGCAACTGCGGTTGGCCGGCAATACTTATGACGCCGAATTGGCATTGGCCAGCTCGTGGCCGACCGATAGCGAGCGCATAGACGCAAAGGACGCGTCAATCACCCTGCCTTTCAGCATGGCGGGTAAGTCGATCATGGCGAATAGCCGTGGCTCAGTCACTGTTCCGTATTACATCGGCTCCTATATCGACTTCGATACCGGTCAGACTATAGACCAGTACGACGACACGACAATCAGCAATATTTTCTGGTCCAACGGAAATACGCTTTACTCGCGCAAGTACGGCTACAGCGTCCGCGTAGACCGCAATGGCTTCTTCAGCGTGACCGACACGACGCAAGTGGTCTATACCCGCGTCGCCGTCATCGACAACAACCTCTACCCCTGAGGAATCAATGATTCAAATACCACTCACGACGGCAAATGGGCCGACGGATTTCCACGTTCTGAAAAATGTGGGATGCATGGAGCCTTTCGACTTGCTCATGCTTACGATTGACAGTTATGCCAATGCCGCGGTGTACCAGAACCGGGGCGGACTGATGATGCGGCACATGATTCCCATGCCATCGCCCGTCACGGCCGGGCACCTGATCGTCGATATCAAAGCATGGCTGGTCTCAGACGATACAAGCCCATTTCAAGGTGGGCAACTTGTTGATGTAAAGATTGAGCCTGACTCGCCGCAGCAGCCAGCACCTCTCGCATCTTAATAGGACTCGGTATGGCTAAATTCATCTTCAAGAACGTGGCACGGCTGGCGGTCATCGTCGCCTCGTCGACCGCGCTGGGCACGCAGGTGCCGTACATGCTCACCGACGTCAAGACGCAGGTGCACCGATCGGTCGGCACGTCGGCCAGCTACTCGCTCACGTTCGCCAGCCCGCAGCTGGTGGGCGGCGTGCACCGCCCATGGACGAACGAGTCGCCGACATCGACCATCCGGGTGCGCTGCTATTCAGACGCCGCCGGTACGGCGCTGGTCTACGACACCGGGACAGTTTTAGCGTGCCCGGCAAAAGCAATCGAACTGGCGCCGCCATGGACCGCAGCGCAGGCGGCCAGCGCGTATGCCTACGGTGGCGGTGCGCACTCGCGTGTGTGGTTCGATAACATCATGGTGCGTCGAATGGTGATCGACATCGTGGACACGGCCAACCTGCAGGGCTACATCGAAACCGGCCGCATCGTGGTGGGCACCCAGTGGTCGCCAGCCGAGACGGCAGACTACGGCGCGCCGGTGACACAGGAGGACGCCAGCACCTCGTACCGCGACGACGGCAGCAACTTGCGCCACTACCGCAGCTTCAAGAGCCGGAAGGCGTCCATCGACCTGTCGCACCTGACGGCGGCGGACCGCTACACCGTCGAGGCCGCGCGCGTGGCGAACGGCACAACTGAGCCGTTTATTTTCAGCCTGTACCCGGGCGACGCCGATCGCGAACTGGAGCGCTTCAATCAGGGCTGGTACTGCTTCACCGCGTCGGCCGCACTCAGCACGCCCGGGTTCGAACGGCACGCAACCACATTCGATATGGAGACGGTGTGATGGCCGCCGCCACGTGCGCCGGCTCGGCTCTCAGCATCCATGTGGCGCGGGTGCAACTATGAGCTGCGACGCCATGATCTTGGGATGCCGAATGCTCGAGCGCCCAGTTATACAAATTAAAACCGAGGAAACAATGACGCCACCACGTCCACCGCCAGCACCCGTAGTTGACCCTGTACCGAACCGCCGCCGCCTGATCGATGTTTCCATGCCCCTGCCATGGATCATTGGGATGTTTTTTTCCGTCGTCAGCGGCCTGTTCTACATAGGTTGGATGGCCGCAAACCAGAACAACAAGCTGACACAGATCGTGGAATCCCAGACGAAAATGGAAGCGAAGCAGGAAGCAATCTCGACGCGCGCCGACGTGATGCGCGACCAGTTTGCTGAACTGAAGCAGTCGCAGGCGATCCTGGCGATCCGCGTCGGCGCGCTTGAGCGAGATGGGGTGAAAAAATGACCCCTGAACTGCTACTGAAAACGGCCATCGTGCCAGCGCTGGCGTACCTTCACGAACGCGGCATCGAAGACAAGCTGCCAGCGCGCCGGTTGATGCTGGCCATCGCGCTGCAGGAATCCGGCCTGCGCCACCGGCGCCAGGTTGTATCGGACGGTAGCGAGTCCGGCCCGGCTTCATCGTTCTGGCAGTTCGAAGCCGGCGGCGGCTGCAATGGCATGCTGACGCATCGCACTTCTGCGCCGATCATGCGGCAGGCATGCGCTGACTTTAATGTCGCGCCGACGCCAGCCGGATTGTGGGAGGCGATGCGCTACAACGATGTTCTGGCGGCGATCGCCGCGCGGCTGATGATCTACGTGTTGCCGAGCATGCTGCCCGAACGGGTCGAGCTTGGCTACCAGCAGTACATCAACGCTTGGCGCCCGGGCAAACCGAAGCCTGCTACCTGGTCGGCCAACTGGTCGACTGCTGACAATCTCTTGAAAGGAGCCGCATAATGGCGCTCGACCCAGTAACAGCAATGCTCGACATCGGTGGCAAGGTCATCGACCGCCTGTTTCCAGATCCGTCCCAAGCGGCCACGGCCAAGCTCGAGCTGATCCGCTTGCAGCAGACCGGCGAACTGGCGCAGCTGTCGGCTGATCTGGATATGGCAAAAGGCCAGTTGGCGATCAATCAGGCCGAAGCGTCCAGCACAAGCCTGTTCGTCGCCGGTCCGCGCCCGTTCATCATGTGGGTGTGCGGCTTCGCCTTCGCTTACAAGTTCATCCTGGCGCCAGCCGCGGCATTCGCGCTGACTGCCGCTGGCCATCCGATTGCGCTGCCGGTGCTGGACTTCACGGAAATGTCGACGGTGCTGCTGGGCCTGCTTGGCTTGGGCGGCCTGCGCACGGTGGAGAAGATTAAGGGCGTGGCGTAGCCGGTAGCAGGGCTACGCCACGAAGCTGGAGGTGGTGGTGGCCGGCTGCCGGTGATCCTATTTGCGATGGGCTGGGGTGCTACTATTTCTGTCGGTCAAGTGCAGTGATCTATCCCCATCTTTCGACGCGGTCCATATCCATGGCGGTCCGTGCGGGTCCGTGTACTCCTCAAGAATTTCGATGCGGCCACAAAGCGTGCATTCGCGACGGTAGGTAGTCGCCTGCCACTTATGAGGAACAAATAAACTAGCGATGTAAGTCAGCATAGCGTCTCCAACGTTTTCATAAAAATAACACGAAGAGAAGCTCCCGGCGGAATTAATTGGCGACTCGATGCAACGTACATAAGCAGCTAAAAATTTGTGGTCGGTTTGCCGCTATACTGGCCACATGAAAGTCTCCGTCAAGCCCATCCGCCAGCACGGCGCGCGCCTCAAAGACCAGCAGATCGCCGTGGTTCCGACGACCGAAGGCTACCTGTCCTTCTACGGCGTCGGCACCACGCTGCAACTGAGCCTGTGAGTCAGGTATGCCGCCTTGGCGATCTGTACCCACTAGCGGCAAAATGCGCTTCTGAGAAAACTGCCTGGCTCTGCTTGCTCCGATACTTCGCCATACTGTTCAAAGTAATGGGTGCCGCCCACGGATTACAACTAGGTTATCCAACGCCGCTTACAAGCCCAACGCCACTGAGGTTAGATTGGCGCGTCCTGTTTTTAGGGCGCAGCATGAAGTGCGCTGGCAATCGCCCAAGCGACATTCACGTCGCGCACGTTGCCATGAGACGCAATAAATCGGCTGCTCTCTAGGTTATGAAACACCCCCGGGCTCAGTGTGTATGGCTGGCCGTTTGCTAGCATCTGCAGGCTCGCCGACTCGCCCTCCTGCATGTGCAGCGCGCCATTTGCTCCCAGTCCGCCGAACTGGTCATTTGGACCGCCGTCGATGGCCTTGGAATTAGTCCCCGACAGGCGCGATGCAATTGCATACGCTGTGCCAACCGCAGAATCGTGAGTGCTGAAGGTGACCATGATCGGCCCCTTAATTCGCTTAGCGCTGACCACATCCCGGAAATACCCGGTGATTTTGCCAACAGCAAACCCGTTATGTGAAAATGCGGCCTGCAGCAAGCTCATCGTGCTGAGCTTGCCCGTTTGCGTCCCCATCGCAGCCGCAGTGACCAGCCTCGCGCCAAAACTGTGCCCGATCAGGTGAACGCGTTTCAAACTAAGAGCTTCCGCCCAATGGTCAATGCAAGGCGCTAGGCCCGCCGCCCCCACGATAGAGGCCCGCTCTTTCATCGTGTAGTAGGAGCCAACATTGAGCAGGTTGGCAAATCCGCTTTCAATCTTGTTGAGCACATTGCCAATGCTCTTGGCAACGATACGGTCACCGTCGCCTCCGGCGCCGACTGTCTTGAGCGTGCGATCTATTGGTTGTTGGGCCTTTTCGTAAAGCAGGCCTTTGTCCTTGTTAAAAAAGGCTTTGGACCCATCGAGCTCAGACTGTTCCACGCCTGCCAGCAGATCCCGCAGCGCCCCTACCAGCAACACTCCCGCGTGGTTGTCGTCCAGTTTGCGGCTTTCTACGAGGGCCTGTATGGCGGATAGTTTGCCCTGATCGGCGGGCTTGTTGTATAAAGCAGAAAGCTGCTTCATCGCGTTGTCGACAACTGGCGAGGCTATGCTATTCGCGCTGGCAGCGCGCATAACACCATTCTCCACGCCACCCTTCGCGGCTTCCTTGTTATCGTAGCCCGATGGAGGCTGTCCGCGTCCGTCGAAGTCGAATTTCTTGGATGGCCAGTACACTCCGATTGCTGCGAAGGTGCGCCCGTTTGGTCCTCCTGCCGCCTCCAATGACGACGACAGGTTCGTTAGAAGCTCTTCGTAAAGGCCTGTTGCCTCGTCCGCATCATTGTTCCAGCCGTGCGAAATGATGATCAGATCCGTCACGTCTGGAGGCGAGGGCCGCGCTTCTTTCAGCTTGCCATCTTCATCAAAAATAACGGACTGAAAAGGAATGCTGCCATAGGTCGTCATGTTCCGCTCCTGGTTGGTGGCACAGGTGTCATACGGACTGGATGGCACGTAGAAGATCTAGCACGCCAGCACCCTGGAAAGACCGGTCCCGGCCAACGTCGGTCGCGGTCGAAGTGAAAATTTGTTTAACGCGTTCCGGCTCGCCGATAAACTCGTTCCGGATAGACAGGAAAGCAGCCACAGCGCCGCTCATATGAGGCGCTGCTTGGCTCGTCCCACTCTGCTCCATGTATGCAAAGACAGTTTTCCGTTCGTCTTGGTAATCATGCACAAGCTTGCTGTCGGCTGCCGCCGCTGACACGATCCGTTCGCCCGGGGCAAGCAGGTCCGGCTTGCTTCTGCCGTCGCCGGTCGGCCCCTTTGATGAAAAATACGACACACCATATTTGTGCGGCTGATCGCGATGAGTGGCGCCTACCGTGATGGCAAGCTCGGCGTTGCCGGGATCGTTGATGCTCATGTCAAGCGAGCCGTTGATACCGTCGGAATCGAGCAGCGAATTGATGACGCCATAGCCGCTGTTACCCGCAGCCACCACCACGACAACCCCGGACTTGACCATACGGTTCACTTCAACGCAAAGTGGGCTGTGGCCACAGGCAAACCACTCCGCATTAAAGCCGTGTCCAAGCGACAGATTAATCCCGTGAATTTTCAGGTTGCGCCCAAAACTATTAATTGTTTGAATGTGTTCGAGAGCTAACAGGACCCAGCTAGCTCGCCCTGCGCCATCCTTGTCCAGCACCCGCAAGCTGACAAGCTTGCACTTGGGCGCAATGCCGGCAATGGCGTCGAGCTTACGAGTGATGTTTTTGATTCGAAGTGAATCTAGATCGTTCAAGGGATCCAATTCGCGCGAGGCAGCCATCATCGTTGACTCCCTCGGGTAACGGATCGACTCCTCGGTGCTACGCTGCATACTGCTCTTGCTACCATCACCGTCCGAGGCTCGCCGCGTTGCAGGTTGCAGTTGCTGGCCGGCGATGATGCCGGCCACATGGGTACCGTGGCCGTACTCGTCAGAGAGGGCAGAGTTTGGTTCGCCTAGCTTTTGCTCCCTCGTAAAATCTTTGCAGTAACGCCCGTCGCGAATGATATTGTCGTGCATCTGGAAATGTGGGTGCTCCGCGTCTACCCCCGAGTCAAGCACCGCCCACCAGATGCCGTCGCCAAAGGCACTGAACGAGTTTTGCGCCGCATCTGCCTTGACAGTACGCAGTGAGCGATACACGCAGCTGCTAATCTCGAAGTCAGGCCATATCTGGTGAATCGCCAAGAAGTTTTCAGTGCTGACCGATTCGTCCTTTTGGCGCAGTCCCTTGTTTAAGTTCCGATCCTCCGCGCGGCTGGACACGCTTCGGGCGTCGTATTCGGCTTGTAGAGCGGCGCGCCTCCGGTCTAGCCGCAATAGCTCGATCAGCATCAAATAGTTCAGCTGAGCAAACACGTATTGGGAACTTGCCCGCGGTGCCCAATCAATGGTGGACTCAGTTTGGCGATCTACCGACTCCGCGATCGTCGCGTTGATATCTTCGATGATGTATCCCTTGGCCTCGTCGCGGGGATCGGGAATAATGCTGCGCGGACTTTGCGAATCATGTGTCGCGCGAGCTGGCCTGTATTTCAAGTTAACGTCGATAACGACATACCATAAGCGTGGCCACACTTTTTCGATAGGGTTTATCGTATCGAATGGAAAGCGTTGCAGAGCATCGAGCTCCGCATAGCTGAGCGTAAGCATAATCACGCTGGTCTTAATTGGCAAGGGAAAGGCAGGCAGCGCCGCAATCTTGCGATCCTTGTGAAGAGCCTCTAGCGCACCTTGGACCTTGTTCGCAGCCTTTCGGCGGCCGCCAGGGTAACCGGCTTTAAGGAATACGGCCTTAAGCCCTTGGGTGTCGCGTTTGTCCAACGTGTTCGCAAAGGCGCGGTCTTCAACTACCAGTTCTAGTAGCGGCTTAGCAATGGCCGACTTGAGCAGGTTGTCTGCCAAAGGCGTGGCGCCAACGGCACGAATATTTTGAAAAATCGGCATGATGCGGCTCATCGTTGCGCGGGCAAACGCGCCCGTATCTCACCTGGTTTTAACGTTCACATCACGAGATATCTTAGTCTTATAAGAAACGCCGATCCATCAAAATCCTGGTATTTGATAGATAAGATTACTGCGGGAAGCTAAGCTGTGATGTTAACGCAACAACAACGTTGTTCCAGCTTTCGGATACGTCCAATGCAGCCTCAGCGCGCGGATTATCTCCCAAAAACGGTTCTCGTCGGTTTGTTGTACTCTTAGCGTTCTGCCGAAATTCGAAAACGCCAAATAAGCTCTGGCCCTTCTGCGCGGCGCCGGTGAATGTATTAAGAGAAAGTTCCATCCACCTGGCGGCGTAAATCGCGGTATTACTCGATGACGATCTTGCAGGCGTCTTGCTACGCTTGCCTACTCGTGACCCTTGCCTCTTCGGCTCTGGTTTGGTTGTTATGGAGATCTTACTGGTTGCTTGGCGGATGTCTTGGCCCGCAGGCGGAGAGCTTGAGCTGGGCTCCCTTTGGGAATGTACGAAGCGAGACCGGCAACGTCGATGCGTCGCATGCGTGTCGCCAAATTGGTGTGACGCTGCACTTTTCTGAGAAATCCAAAATTCAGCCAGACGATGTATCAACTCGTCTGTCAGCCCGTTCCAGTCTTGGCTCGGAATTTTGTAGAGCGCGCTCATGGCCCTGAAAAGCCTCGGGCCTGAAGGTCCCCCGGCGCATCACGCGGAGTGATGTAAGCGTATGTATGAATGAAGACTAGGACGTTTGGATGTTGGGCTCTGCTGCGCTCGGACAGTAGATGCAACCACACGGCCTGAAGACTAGCCGTGAACGTACTCCAGCCGGGCTCGCTGATCTACCGTGCAGTACCGCTTGTGGCCAGCCACTCATCCGGGCGGCGGAGCAGGCGCAGAGAAAGATCGCTCGTGGGAGGAGAGAGTGCGGCGTCGATCATGTCGTTTCCTCCGCCCGAAAGAAGGACAGCGTCCCATTTTTTAGAATAAATACCGGTGAACCATTCGACAAAGACGGAATCGGTAATGCGCTCTGTCATGTGTTGCCAGGTCGTGCCAGGCCGGGCCCAGTTGACCGCTATGGACGACGCCTTCAGCGAAATCTGCTGGAGTGTATTTGACGCACCCCAGGGAGGGAATGATCCGATGGAAAACCAGGAAGCTCATTGGGCAAGGTAACGCTTGCTGAACTGGCTTAGATCTGGGCCTCCATCGACACGGCTCCGAAGAATATAGGGAGTAGTCAGTATAAGTTTTTGAATCCCACCCTCTGTATTTGCGAACAAATGACTTCGACACGCTTGCGCAGGAGATGACAAATATTACTCTCCCGAACGGGCGTCTCGTGAGGAGGTGTCGTCGTTGTAGCCATTACTATTGGCGGCGGCTGCAAGGCCGCGTTCGTCGAATCGGATCTGCTGCGGGCTATGCTCGGCGCCTAGCCGATCATCCAGCAGCCGGAGCGAATGCGCACAGGGCACGCCGTTATCTTCCAACAGCGCAGCAGCGAACGCTGCGCCGTGTCGGCGCTGTAGGAAGTACGCGGCCGCGAGAAGTTGAGGCGCCACGCCATTGATCATCGGCCAAATCATGAGCTCGATATTGACCTGGATCAGACTGCCAAGCGACGGACGTTGATCTTGCGCAAACACGTGGCCCAGACGTGCCGGGTTTCTCTATATGTGTCGTATAGGCTCGCGTAACTGACGCGGTGCTATCGTTGGCCATGACAAAACACACCAATGCGACAGTGACCTCTACCCCCGCCGCGATCTACCTGCGGATGTCGACCGAGAGCCAGAACTATTCCAACCATCACCAGCGAGCCGCAATCGCCCAGTACGCGCGCGAGAACGCGATGGAGATAGTTCGGGAATATGCGGATGACGGAAAGAGCGGTCTCGACATCAGGCGCCGCGCCGGTTTGAGTCAGTTGATCAGCGACGTGCAGGCCGGCGCCGCCGTCTTCAAGGTGATCATTGTTTATGACGTGAGCCGTTGGGGCCGCTTCCAGGATGTCGACGAGGCCGCATATCACGAGCATACCTGCCGGCGCGCAGGGATCGCTGTCGTGTACTGCGCGGAAGCGTTCCAGAACGATGGTAGTCCGCTGGCCTCGCTGTTGAAAAGCATTAAGCGCACGATGGCAGCGGAGTACAGCCGCGAGCTGTCCTCGAAGGTCTTCGGCGCGCAGTGTCGCTTCATTGGGCTTGGCTACAAACAGGGTGGCCACGCCGGCTATGGCTTGCGCCGAGTCTCACTAGCCGCTGACGGCACACCTCGGCGCGCGCTGCAGTACGGCGAAGCCAAAGGGACGCTCACCGATCGCGTTGTCTTTGCGCTGGGACCAGCCGATGAGATTGCCACGGTGCGTCGTATATATCGGCTCTACATTGAGCAGCGGGCCAGTGAACCTGAAATCGTCAGGCTACTGAACCGCGAAGGCATCGAGAGCGAATTTGGTCGGCCCTGGACGCACTGCATGATCAAGTCGATTCTCACTAACGTGAAGTATATCGGAACACTTGCCTATAACCGGCGCTCGGGGAAACTGTCTAATCCGCGGGAGCGTAACTTGGCGACAGAGTGGGTCGTCAAGGAGGGGGCGATACCGACGGTGGTTTCAAAGGCGCTTTTCAAAAAAGCCCAGGCCGAACGCGCGCGCCGAACCAGGAGATATGCGCCATCCGAACTTTTAGACTTGCTGAGGGACTGCTATGACCGACATGGCAAGGTCACGGCGCCGATCATCGCCGCCGATGTGATGCTGCCCGACCCTCAACTCTTTGTTCGCACGTTCGGTTCGCTGGTCAGCGCGTACGATGCGGCCGGGCTGTCAAGGACTAGTCTCAATGATTTCGTCGATGCCAAGCGGACTTTACGTAAGCTGCGTCAGATGCTGTTCAACGAAGTTTGCGCGCTAGCCAAAGAGGCCGGCGCATTGGTTGAAGTTGGGAGCTCACCCTGGACACTGATCATCAACGGAAAAATCGCGACGTGTGTGGATGTAGTGCCGTTTCGCCAGCCTGCGCGCGGACTGCCAAGTTGGCGGATTTGCCGGAAGGCAGAGGTGGATTTTGTTATCGCGGCACGACACAATCACGGCACGGACAATATTCTTGATTTCTTCCTACTACCCAAACAAGCGTTCTCCGGAAGACCTATTTTCATCAAAACGTGCACTGCAGTCCGATTCGACAGCATGCGATATCTCTCGGTACGTGAGATGTTTTTTGATGGCAATGTTTAGCTGACCCCGACCCCTTCGCTCCAACAATTTGGCTATCAATTTGCAGAAAACAGTAGCGAGTTTTTGATTGTAATTACGTCTTTAGCCGGTATAGGATCGAATTTCGCAAGCGCGCTTGCTATCCTAATTTCAATGGAGGAATCGATGAATGCATGGCCTCATCAAAGCGACGTTGATAAATTTTATGGAAATCCTCGCGGCATGGATGGAGAGCCTAGCGCCTCCTGGGAAGCTGAAAATATTGTACGAGTAATCCCTCCCTGGCCACTCGTTACATCATGGGATCATGCTCCGGTAACGAAAGGTGCTCGAATGCATCGAAAATGTGCCGAAAGCCTAGAGCGCGTCTTTGACCGTATTTGGTTGGCTGCCGGGAAACAGCCAGCCAAAATACAGGAATGGGGCATGCACCTCTACGGAGGCGGTTATAATTTTCGCTTGATGCGAGAAGGTGCCAGACTGTCGATGCACAGTTGGGGATGCGCAATTGACTTAGATACGGCTCGAAACGCTTTTGGAGATACTACTCCTAACTTTGCGCTTATCCCAGCCGTACTTGATGCTTTTCATGCGGAAAATTGGGTTTGGGGTGGAAGTTGGAACAAGCCAGACGGAATGCATTTTCAGGCAGCGATCATCTAGTACCAATCTGTCATTGGCACCTTAAAAACGTCACGATTTCTCCGACCGACTTGATTTTGCCAGGGGCCTCGATTCTTTCTGCCTAATTAGGAAGGGAGCACCAAAGGGAGCACAATGAGCGCTTTATTCTCCGTGCCCCTTCGATATATACGCGATCCCTTCAGGCGGTTGCCACCGGCAGGAACTACATCTAGGCGCCGCCCATGCTAAGCTCCGAGCACTCGATACCTATAGATTTTTTCAGTCGGGGCAGCAAGGTCAAGAGCGCTCCTTTGGTGAATGCAGCTCCGGTCGGTGGGATAAAGTAGAGCGCACTGCAGCGCGAAGCTGCATGTCGATAGCACCGAATTACCACCGCTTTTTTTTGGTATCGAGAATCTCCAGACAGACTTTCGCAAATTCGATCATGTCGGCTGGTTCCATTTCGTCGAACAGGAACGCTGTTTGCAAAGTCACCCCTAGTGGCGTCGGCGGTCCCACGACTGCATTCATGTTGCCGACCAGCTCGACGCGGTTTTTCTTCGACGTGAATCGCGCGAAATCCTGAGGCGTCCGAGAGTCATACAGCGGCATATTCGATGCGGTTTCCATTGCGGCTCCTTGGTGGTGAAGTCGTAATGATTGCGCTCCTGTTCGCCAGCGTATTGACGTGGATCAGACTACGGTGACGGCCTTGGTTGGGAGGAATATGGGCCATAAGCGCCGCTCTTGACGTGGCGGCGTCTCGGAGCTGATCAAGACCTGGCTACCAGCTCGTGCGCTCAACCCGTGAGCGCTCTGGACGGACTGAGCGGCGCGCCTCCCGCGCGGCATAGGTCTACCCTTGGTGCCGCGACGAAGCTGGAGGTGGGACGCTTAGCCGCTGGTGGCGTTTGGACTTGCAGTTGCAGTGAGGCCACGACCGCACGATGTTTTAATGCTGATATGTCTGTCGTGGCCAGTTTTTCCGTTAGCGCTGCGCGACAGATGAGGAAATCACTACCATTTCTGCAAACCGCGGGTCTGGCGCGTAACTCATCACCATTTCGTCCCCCATGTCGCCCCGGTTAAACTCCATGGTAACTCGTCCGTCTCTAGAGGAGAATTTATACGGCGATACCGCGAACAAGCGCATTGGTTTTTGCTTGTCGATTGTCGCCGCGATGGCATGCGATGACGGATTTACTTTTAGGCGCCATCCATTGGACAACGCGTACGTTCCGGCGATTTGTTGTGCCTGATCGTCGTAAATGCGAACCGGCTTTAGTGCCCCGGTGACACGTACAGTTGCGTCTGGTTCGGCGTCGGCTTGTGGATACGGCATGGATTGCGCCCCAGCACTGGACGCTAGTAAAAACAGTGCTGTTGGAAGCAAAACGGATGAGATACGCATGATATTTCCTTTAACGAAGCAGAGAGGTAACAGCCTGTTCGGCCCTCGCGCAAGATTGGCGTGATGCCGGACTGTAGGGATAGCGCTAACGAGTCAGGTGTCTGCCGTGAGCGAAATTTAGTGTAGGTTGGCGGCTTTTAACCGCAAGCGTAAATACCCAATGACGATTAAATTGGCTACCTGCGTCAGAAATTAGATCAATCCGAAATGACACATCCACGCAGACGTCGATCTGGTTTTCGTATCAAGTTGGTAGCTCTTTGGTTACCTACCTACGCGGAGGCCGTGGTACCAAACGGGTGCTGATAAATGTAGTTTGGAAACTCAGCGGGTATCAAGTTGATCGCCAGATTCGGATGCTCGAATCCATTAGTCAACTTCTAGAAAGGTCTCAAACTGAGTTTGTATGGGGGCGTCACCATCGTCAAGACACCGTAAAGCTGGTCGAGTCGGACCAAATACGAACCGCGCCCATGTAGCGTTTCGAACCCACATAAGTCGTTCTTAACTGATCCAGTAGGGACCCAGGCCAGCGTTTCTGCTTGCCGAGTTAGCACGGCAGCGGGGTGCCAGTAGGATTCTCAGAATCGCCATCCAAGAACAAGCGACGCGAGCGTTACAAATACCCAGATCATGGAAGCATGCCGATTGCATTGTGTAAAAGCAATTTTAACGCCAGCCTTGATTGAAAGATATCGAATATGACTGCGCTATGCGAAACGGGTTGAAATGCGTTGATGAAGATCAAAGACAGCAATAGCAACACTGGTATTCTGTTCATACCAATTGCCTAAGGAGGCTGCATGGACAGGGTGAGGGCAGTGATCCGCCAAGCAGAGAGAGATTCTCTGTTAGCTGATGCAGTAGTGCGCGCTCTCGCGACACTTCGGCTGATTCACCTAGGGCGCCTTGAAGTCGAGGAAAGTGGCTTCATAATCGATCTTCGCGCCGATATTCAGCGACTGGCCGCCGCACTAACTTTGCTCGGGTACCCGACCGACGAATGAGGTCCTCTACTACGATTCAGCGTTTCGGCTTCGTTTTCGTTTTCGTCTTCATTCGATACTCCTGAATAAATTTTTCCGGATCCGACACCTTAAGCTTTACCGTTGGCCTTCCGAAAGCAGCGCCGCGCATCGACGGCATCTGCACTTGCGTTTGGCGACATGCTTCGATGTGCGCCTGGATGTCCTGCCGATTGAAGCGAATGCAGCGGCGCCCGAAGCGCACGCAGGGGATCGGCCCCTTCGGCGCGGCCAGATCGTAGACGGCGCCGCGGCTGATGCCAAGCATTTCGGCGACCTCGTCTGCCGCGATCATCCGGGCCGTTTCGCCTTCGGTTCCTTGCCGTAGTTCAGCGCCGCGCGCGCCGGTTTTATTTGGTCCCATTTTTCTATCCACTCCTCAACGGCAGGAAGATTAATCCACAGACGGCCATCCACAATTTTGCACTGCACCCCGTCGATCCACTTCCCGACGTGGCGCCGCGATTGCACGGCGTCCACTGAATCCCCGGAAAGCTCCACGTATCGATCGAGCTTCACCCAGGTCAGCGGGTAAGTCTTTGACGCTGCTTTTGCCGCGCCAACCCGGGCGTTCTTCTCAATCGTTGCCACCAGCTTGGCGACCATGTCAATGTCATCCTGAGTCACGCCGTGGCTCGCTTCGTCTTGCCGGCCTCGCTACTTTTCAATTCCTGCAAATAGTCCGCCCAGCGCTGCATCATCACGCGCCGAGCCGGGAGATGCGCCGTACGATTGTAGGCCCGACCGTTCACATCTTTCACCTGGTGCGCCAGTTGGTGCTCAATCAGGTCGACGCGCTCGCCCAGGACCTCATCGAGTACCGTGCGCGCCATCGCCCTGAATCCGTGGCCTGTCATCACTTCCTTTGAATACCCCATGCTGCGCAGTGCTGCGTTGATTGTGTTCTCGGACATGCAGCGCTCGTCTGACCTGACGCTGGGGAAAACATATTTCCCGTGACCAGAAACGGGATGCAGCGCACGAAGCAGGTCGACCACTTGTGTTGCCAGCGGCACCAGGTGATCGTTTCGCATTTTCATCTTCGCGCCCGGGATGCGCCACTCGGCGGCGTCCAGGTCAACCTCGACCCACTCCATTGACCGGAGTTCGCCCGGGCGCTGGAACAGCATCGGCGACACTTTCAGCGCTGTCATGGCAAAAGGATGCCCTTGGTACACCTCAATCGAGCGCAGGAGCGCCGCAATCTGTTTTGGCTCAGTTATTGCCGCGAAGTGCGCTTCGGGCACTGCCGAGAGTGCGTTGCGTAAATCCGACGTCACGTCCCGCTCCGCCAGATCGGCCGCCACGGCATAGCGGAACACCTGGCCGCACAGCTGCTTTATTTTGTGGGCGGATTCGACCGCGCCGCGAGCCTCAATCTTCTGTAGGGCGGCCAGCACGTCCCGTGGCTTCAGTTCGGCGATCGGCACCGCCCCGATGACAGGGAAAATATTCCGCTCGAGCCAATTGGTATTCTTGCGCTGCGTCGACTCGGCGCGCTCGGCAGCCGTCTTGCTGAGCCATTCGCGCGCCACGGCTTCGAAGGTCTGCGCGGACGACGCATGACCTTTTGATTTAGCATCGCGCTTTGCCGCGCCAGGGTCTATTTCATCGGATAACAGCTTTCGCGCGGCGGCGCGCTGGGCCCGCGCATCGAGCAGCGACACCTCGGGATATGTCCCGAAGGTCAGCCGATTCGACTTACCGTTTTTCTGTCGGTATGCCAAGCGCCAAACCTTCAAGCCTGTCGGCGCCACCTCGAGATACATGCCACCACCATCGGCCATGGTGTACGTCTTCTCACGAGCTTTGGCCGCGCGGACCTTCGTGTCGGTGAGGGGAGTGGCGAGTCGCGGCATTTTGCATCCATGAAAAGGCACGTTTTAGAGCCATGGATGCAAGTATGGACGCAAGGGGATCGGATTGCAATGATCTGTATTGGACTGATACGGACAAGAATTTGCCGTTACGCAGAGGGGAGGGGTGTTGCTGGTGTACTGCTTTGAATCAATTTGAACTACTTAGTGGTGCCCGGAACCGGAATCGAACCGGTACGCCCTTGCGAGCACGAGATTTTAAGTCTCGGGTGTCTACCAGTTTCACCATCCGGGCAACGGCCCGAATTCTAGCACAGCGTCGGCCTTCTCAGGATCATCCTGGCAACATTTGTCGGGCGCGGCGTTTGGTGTAGCATGCTTGCCGGTGCGCCGCTGCCAGGCGTGCAACATTGCAAGGACACGTTTTGAATACTGCCAACATTACCATCAACGAGGAACTGCGTTCCTTCATCGATCCCCTCGCCGACATCGAATACGCCGCACTCGAGCGCAGCCTGCGCCTCGAAGGTTGCCGCGACGCGCTGGTGCTGTGGAACGATATCCTGATCGACGGCCATAACCGTTACGCCATTTGCCGCAAGCTCGGCATCCCTTTCAACACGGTGCAGAATACCTCGTTCTCGTCGATCGAAGACGTGCAGCTGTGGGTCATCGAAAACAATCTGGCCCGCCGCAGCGTGTCGGATTACCAGCGCGGCGTGCTGGCGCTGCGCAAGAAAGACATCGTCGCCGCCCGCAGCGCCCAGCGCGCCGGCGAACCCGACAAAGGCGCTGAAAACGACGAGGCTGCCGGCCCGCCATGGAGCACGCGCGAAGACGTGGCCAAGGCCGCGCGGGTGTCGTCGAACACCATCAGCCAGATCGAGCGCATCCAGCGCGCCGCCACCCCGCAACTGGTGGAAGCCGTGCGCGCCGGGACCATCTCGATCAATGCTGCCGCGAATGTCGCCTCGCTGCCGGAAGCGCAGCAGCGCGCGGCCGTCGCGGGCGGACGCAAGGAACTCCAGCAGGCCGCCAAGCAGGTGCGCGAACAGAAGGCAGCAGGGCGCCCGAAGCGCGAGGTGCTGGCCGACGCCGACGTGGAAGCGGCCGGCGACGACCTGGCCAAACTGCGCGCCCAGATCGGCGCGCTGAAAGACCGGGTCGCCTCGCTGACCACGGAGAACACAGTCCTGAAGCAGCGCATCGGCCGCCTCGACGGCAGCCTCACCGAGTAATCTTTTTAACACCACCGGAGCCACCGCATGCATCTGCCCCGCCTGATCGCGCCTTTCATCCTTGGCGCCGCGTGCTTTGTGGTCACGGCGCCGGCTAGCAGCGCGCCGGTGGCGAAGGCCGAGTTGAAACGCTGGCAAGCGACCGCCATGCGCGTCACGATTTTGCGCGACAAGTGGGGCATCCCGCACGTGTTCGGCAAATCCGACGCGGACGCCGTGTTCGGCTTGCTGTATGCACAGGCAGAGGACGATTTCAATCGCGTCGAACTGAACTACATTAATGCGCTCGGACGGCTCGCTGAAGTGGAAGGAGAGAAGGAAGTCTGGCGCGACCTGCGCATGAAACTGACGATCCAGCCGGCCGCCATGCAGGCGAAATACGCCGCCTCGCCCGCCTGGCTGCAAAAGCTGATGGTCGGTTTTGCCGACGGCCTGAATTTTTACCTGCACAGGCATCCAGGCGTGCGGCCAAAACTGATCACCCATTTCGAGCCGTGGATGGCGCTGGCGTTTTCCGAAGGCAGTATCGGCGGCGATATCGAAGACATCGACCTGAAAGCGCTGCAGGCGTTTTACGAACAGCCGACCCGGCCGCTGATTACCCCGTTGGCCAGCCGCCTGCAAGCCGACCTCGATGCCGAACCGCGCGGCTCGAACGGCATCGCCATCGCACCGAAGCTGACGCAGGCCGGCCATGCGCTGCTCCTGATCAACCCGCACACCTCGTTCTACTTCCGCCCCGAAGTGCACATGGTCAGTCAGGACGGCCTGAACGCGTATGGCGCCGTGACCTGGGGCCAGTTTTTCGTCTACCAGGGGTTTAATGAACGCGCCGGCTGGATGCACACCTCCGGTGGCGCCGACGTCATCGACTACTACCTGGAAACCGTCAAGGAACGCGACGGCACATTTTTTTACCAGTACGGCGGCGCCGAGCGGCCGCTGCGCGCCGTACCCATCACGGTGCCCTATAAAACCGCCACCGGCATGGCCAGTAAAACCATCACCGCTTACTTCAGTCACCGCGGCCCGGTGGTGCGCCACCAGGACGGCAAATGGGTGACGGTGCGCATGATGGACGAGCCGATCAAGGCGCTGATGCAGTCGTACGGGCGCACCAAGGCGAAAAATTACGCGGCCTTCCTTGACGTGCTGCAGCTGCGCACCAATTCGTCGAACAATACGGTGTACGCCGACGGCGACGGCAATATCGCCTACTTCCATGGCAACTTCGTGCCGAAGCGCGAACCGCGCTTCGATTTCACCCACCCGGTCGACGGCAGCAATCCGGACACCGACTGGCAAGGCTTGCACGAGGTGAAGGACACCATCACGCTGTTCAATCCGGCCAGCGGCTATATCGCCAACACCAACAACTGGCCTTTCAGCGGCTCCGGCGCCAGCAGTCCGCGCGTGGGCGATTACCCGAAATACATGTGGGCGCTGCCGGAGAATGCGCGCGGCGTCCACGCCGACCGCGTGCTGCGCGGGCAAAAAAACTGGACGCTGGACAGTCTGATTGCCGGCGCCTACGACCCCTTGCTGACGGCGTTCGAGCCGCTGGTGCCGCAACTGGTGCAGGCGTGGGACGCGCTGCCGGCATCCGATCCGCAGAAACCAGCACTGGCAGCGCAGGTGGCCGCCTTGCGCGGCTGGGACCTGCGCGCATCGACCGCGTCAACGCCGACGTCGCTGGCCATTTACTGGGCCCAGGACCTGGTGGCAGCGAACAAGGACAAGGCGAAGGCAGCGCAAGTGCCGGCGGTCGATTTCATCACCACGCGGCTGAGCCCTAGCGACTACCTCGACGCACTCGCGCGCGCGTCCTCAAAGCTCGACAACGACTTCGGCAACTGGCAAACCCCGTGGGGTGAGATCAACCGGTTTCAACGCCTGTCCGGCGCCGTCGAGCAGCAATATGACGACAGCGCGCCGAGCTACCCGGTCGGCTTCGCGTCGGCCAACTGGGGCGCGCTGGCGTCGTTCGGCATGGTGGCCAAGCAGACTACAAAACGCCTCTACGGCGACCGCGGCAACAGTTTTGTCGCGGTCGTCGAATTCGGACCGCGCCTGCGCGCAAAAAGCATCCTGGCCGGCGGCCAGAGCGCCGACCCGCGCTCCCCGCATTTCAACGACCAGGCCGCCATGTACAGTCGCGGCGAATTCAAGGATGTGCTGTTTTACAAGGAAGACATCCTGCGCCACCTGGAACGCACTTACCATCCGGGGCAATGATGCGGCGGCTGCTGGTCATTGCGCTGGTGGCGGCCTTGATGGCGCTGGCAGTTGGCTGGGTCCGCAAAGAGCTGGCCATCGACCGCTGCCTCGACCATGGCGGCCGCTGGAATGCGGCGCGGTCGGTATGCGAAGGGACCCACAGCGTATCGGGCGCCCTTGCTATAATCGCGGCCTTTCAAGCAAGACATTCGACCCCACGTGGCTAAACTTTATTTCCGCTATTCGGCCATGAACGCCGGCAAATCGACAGCCCTGTTGCAGGTCGCGCACAATTATGAAGAGCAGGGCCAGCACGTAAAATTATTTACGGCTGCCATCGACGACCGCTACGGCGTCGGCCAGGTGACCTCGCGCCTGGGGCCGCATCGCCAGGTCGACGTGTTCGACGCCAGCACCGATTTTCTGGCGATCAGCGCGCCCGATGGGACCAAGATCGCCTGCGTGCTGGTCGACGAAGCCCAGTTCCTGACCACGCTGCAGGTGCAGCAATTGCACCAGCTGGCGCAGGTGCGCGGCGTGCCGGTGATCTGTTACGGCCTGCGCAGCGACTTCCGCGGCGAACCGTTTCCCGGCTCGGCGTTTTTGCTGGCGCTGGCCGACGATATCGAAGAGATCAAGAACATCTGCAGTTGCGGCAAGAAGGCGACGATGAATATCCGCGTCGATGAAAACGGCAAGCGCATCCGCGAGGGCGAGCAGGTCAGCATCGGCGGCAACGAGCGCTATCGCCAGGCCTGCGGGCGCTGTTTTTACTCAGGCAACCACTAGCGGCCATGCCACAGTGCAGCGCGCTGTTTCCGGTCGTTCTGTGCGGACATGGTTCCGAGGCCGTTGCAATGGCGATCTACCTGGTGCCGGTGGCGGCGCTGGCGCTGCTGCTGCGCATTGCCACCAGCGCCCACCCGCTGTTTTTCCTGTTCACCGTGGCTGGCACGCTGTGCCACGAGCTGGCGCATTTCTTTGCCGGCCTGGTCACCAATGCGCGCCCGGTCGGCCTGACGGTGTTGCCGCGCTGGATAGGGCGCGGCAAGCCGAATACCGGCAACGGCCACTGGGAACTCGGCTCCGTCACCTTTGCCAACCTGCGCTGGTATAACGCGGCGCCAGCGGCGCTGGCGCCCTTGCTCATTCTCGCGATCCCCTTGGCCGTGGCATGGTGGCGCACGCATTCCGGCACGCGCTACGGTCCGCCCGACCTGGCACTGGCCTTCCTGCTGGCGCCGCAGTTGCTGTCGTTCTGGCCATCGCCGGTCGACTGGCGCCTGGCCGCGCGCTCGTGGCCGTGGCCGCTGATCGCCCTGGCATGCGGGCTGGTCTGGTGGGGCTGGCGCGCAAATTGGCCGGCGTACTGGCTCACTTTGTTAAATCCGTGACAAATCCGGCTTAGGGCAGGCTTATAGCAGGTGAGAAATCACGCGCGGCCAGAGATGTGCGCGTATGCTTCCTGTAGAATTACCCGATACTGAACCACCCGGAGACGCACGCATGAAGAAGCAGATGTTGATCGCCGCGCTGGCATGCACCATGTCGGCCCATCTGGCAGTTGCCCAGCCTGAAAAAGCTGTTGCAGTCGCCGCTCCCATTACCACGCCCCAGTTGAAACCCCTGGCCGCACAGACGCAGGCTGCGCTGTGGGCCTCGCGCGTGCTGGCGCGCTACCACTACAAGGCCACGCCGCTCGACGACGCACTGTCCGAAAAAATCTTCGACCGTTACTTCAAATCGCTCGACAGCGAAAAGCTGTACTTCGTGCAAAGCGACATCGACCAGTTCGCGCCGATGCGCTCGAAGCTGGACGACGCCATCAACAACGAAAACCTGACGCTGCCGTTCGCCGTCTACAACCTGTACACGCAGCGCTTCGGCGAACGCATGGCCTACGCCCGCCAGCTGTTGAAAGGTAAGTTCGACTTCACGTCCGACGAAACCGTCCAGCTCGATCGCGAAAAGGCCGAATGGCCGAAGACCGACGACGAGGTCAAGGACCTCTGGAGGAAGCGCGTCAAGAACGACTGGCTGCGTCTGAAACTGGCCGGCAAGGACGACAAGGCAATCCGCGAAACGCTCGATAAACGCTACGACAACTACGTCACCCGGATTCGCAAGCTGAACAACGAAGACGTGTTCCAGATGTTCATGAACGCGTACGCGATGGCCATCGAGCCGCACACCAATTACCTGGGCCCGCGTTCGGCCGAGAATTTCGATATCGCCATGCGCCTGTCGCTCGAAGGCATCGGCGCCACGCTGCAGTCGCGCGACGAATACACGGTGCTGCGCGAACTGGTGCCGGGCAGCCCGGCTGCCTTGTCGGGCAAGCTGAAGCCGGGCGACCGCGTGGTCGGCGTCGCGCAGGGCACCAGCGGACCGATGGTTGAAGTGCTGGGCTGGCGCATCGACGACGTGGTTGCGCTGATCCGCGGTGACAAGGATTCCACCGTGCGCCTCGACGTGCTGCCGGCTGACGCCGGCACCGATGGCAAGCACATCACGGTGGCGCTGGTGCGCAAGAAAATCAGCATGGAAGAGCAGTCTGCCAAGAAGTCGATCATCGAAGTCAAGGACAATGGCGTCAAGCGCCGCATCGGCGTCATCTCGCTGCCGACCTTCTATCAGGATTTCGAGGCGCGGCGCAAAGGCGACAAAGATTTCAAGAGTGCCACGCGCGACGTGGCCCGCATCCTGGCCGAGCTCAAGAAAGAGAAGGTCGACAATGTCCTGATCGACTTGCGCAACAACGGCGGCGGTTCGCTGACCGAGGCGGTTGAACTGACCGGCCTGTTCATCGACAAGGGCCCGGTGGTGCAGCAACGCACGGCCGACGGCAAGGTCGACGTCGAGAGCGACACCAATGCCGGCCTGGCCTGGGATGGCCCGGTGGGCGTGCTGATCAACCGTGGTTCGGCCTCGGCGTCGGAAATTTTCGCCGCCGCCATCCAGGATTACGGCCGCGGCCTGATCATCGGCGAGCCGAGCTTCGGCAAGGGCACCGTGCAGACCATGCTGGCGCTTGACCGCTTCGCGCCAAGCGAGAAGGTGCATTACGGCGAGCTGAAAATGACCATCGCCCAGTTCTTCCGCATCAATGGCGGCACCACCCAGTTGCGCGGCGTGACGCCCGACATCAAGCTGCCGGTCACGGCCGATACCGAGAACTTCGGCGAATCGAGCTACGACAATGCCTTGCCGTGGGTGTCGATCAAGGCGGCCAATTTTGTGCCGGCAGGCGACTTGAAGGAACTGTTTGCACCGCTGCAGAAGCGCCACGAGGCGCGCATCGCCAAGGACAAGGACTTCCAGTACTTGCAGGAAGATATTGCCGAAGTGACCAAGCTGCGCAAGGACAACATCATCTCGCTGAACGAAACCGTGCGGCGCAAGGAGCGCGATGCGCAGGATGCCCGTACCCGCCTGCGTGAAGCGAGAAATGTGCAGAACGACGACGGCATGGCGCCTGACAGCAAGGAAGCGCGCGGCAAGGTGCCGGCGCCGACGAAACCGGGCAAGACTGGCATCAACCTGAAATCGGCCGGCCGCAACCAGGATGACGGCCTGCAGGCGGACGAGCGCAACCTGGCATCGGAACTGGCGGCCGAAAAAGCGGCGAAAAATGCCAGGGATGTGTTGTTGCAGGAAACCGCGCACATCCTGGCTGACGAGACGGCACTGTTGAAAACCGACACACGCCTGGCAAGCCGCACGATGCCGTATATGGCGGTGGTGAAGCCGGCAGGAAACTGATCGATAAGTTTCCTTCTTGAAAACTTTAATGAAGTAAATTTATTGTTGTAAATCCAAGGCAACTGCAGTGTGGCGAACTGCAAGGTTCGGACAAAAAAGGGAGGTTCTCACAGGAGAGACCTCCCTTTTTTTTGTTCAAAGGGGTAGTCTTTGACGGCGTTCAATCGAACATGCTTGTTTTTATTATCATGCTAGGATTCAAGCATATTGTAAAAAAATTAACCAATATTGGGAGCGCCGCATGTCCACTCGTCACCTGATCGCCGCCGCAGCACTGTTGGCCACCACGTTCGCCGCCCAGGCCGACGTTGTCACGCTGTCGAGTTCGTCGACGCCGAGCGCCAACATGCCGATCGGCGACTTCGCCTCAAGCCTGTCAGGCGCCAGCCTCGCCGAGCAGTTGGCGGCGTCGAACAGTAGCGTCCAGCTGTACCTGGTGCGTGGCGTCGAAGGCCTGTACATGGTGGCGTCGCGCAGGATCAACGCGGCGGTGGACGCCGAACTGGATGACGTCCCGCTGCCAGGGCTGGGCGATGCTGCGCCGGACGTGCTCCCTGACACCCCGATCCCGACCGGAACCGTCCCGAGTGCCAATCTCGACGCTGATCCTGTCGTCAGCGCGGCTGAAGTGCCTGAGCCGTCCAGCATCGCTCTGCTGCTGGCAGGCATGCTGGGCGCGGTCGGTTTTACGCGCGGGCGCAAGCAGGGCTGATGCACTGTACTGATGGGAAGGCATGCGCGGATGGCCCCGGTTGAACCGGCGCCATCCGTGATACGTTTACGCGCGCGGATGCGGCGCCGATTTCGGGTACCATTCCCGGGTTCGTTCGAGCACCTTTTTTCACAGGGACAGGCATGAGGCAACACTGGTATTTCGAAGATTTCGTCCCGGGGCAAGAGATTGCCCTTGGCAGCTGCACGGTGACCGAAGAGGAGATTATTGCCTTCGCCACCCGCTTCGACCCGCAGCCGTTCCACGTCGACCCGCAAGCCGCGGCAGACTCGATTTATGGCGGCGTCATCGCCAGTGGCTGGCATACCTGCGCCATGATGATGCGCCTCGTCGTCGACGGCCTGATGTGCGACGCCTCGAGCATGGGTTCGCCCGGCGTGGATGCGGTGCGCTGGCTGCTGCCGGTGCGCGCCGGCGACACGCTGACCGTCAGCTACCGCACCACGGGCGTAAAAGCGTCCACTTCGAAGCCCGATCGGGGCGTCGTGCGCTCGATCTGGATCGCCACCAACCAGCACGGCCAGCAAGTGTGCACGATCGAAGGCATGGGCATGTTCGCCCGCCGTCCCAATGCGTGAGATCGCATCGCTCGATGCCTTGAAGGCGCTGGTGGGGCAGGAAGTGGCGGTTTCCGGCTGGTTCGGCATCCCCCAGGCGCGCATCGACCTGTTTGCCGAGGCCACCGACGACGACCAGTGGATCCACGTCGACGCCGAGCGCGCGCGCCGCGAATCGCCCTACGGCGACACAGTGGCCCACGGCTTTCTGACCTTGTCCCTGCTGCCGGCCATGCTGGCCAGCGCGCTGACGATGGTCGACATGAAGATGGGTGTCAACTACGGCCTGAACCGCGTGCGCTTTCCAGGGCCGGTGCCGGTCAATAGCCGGGTGCGCGGACGGTTGACCTTGTCGAGCGTGCAGGACCTGGCCGATGGCGGGGCGCAGCTCGTGTGGGATGTGGTGGTGGAGAGGGAGGGGAGCGATAAGCCTGTATGCGTCGCGGCGTTTTTAATGCGGCGGTACAGCTAGAGCGCCGTATGCAACTGCATTTCCCTCGGTGGTGAGTGTTCTTTTTTGGCGTGCCAACCTGCTATGCTCGGCGAAACAAGCGTGGAAGGTGCCATGCCGGATCCACCACATCGATGACGTGGTGCAAGTGGCTACATCATCTCCTTTTCCTGTTAGGGACACCGCATAAAGGAGATAGCGTCGCGGCGCTGGCTGATCTGGCGGGCGAGACTGGCGTTTGCCTTATCTGCACGACCCGCTCCTGGTACCTGGACACAACTGCGGTTTCTTTCGAGATCGCGTCAAGTGCTACTCACTTGGGTCTCGCAAACGATCAGGAATTTACCGAGTTCAGGTTCATCTTTACCGAGGTTGGTCTGCAGAATATGGCGATCGCCTCATTGGGTGCGTGCTGTGACTAGCGCCAAGCTCTGCGTTCCCACGCTGAAAAACTGCACCTAGAACAGTGCGTTATCGCCCTGGTCGGCCCAGCCGCCGAGCCACCCGCTCAGCTTGCAGGAAATGTTCTGCGTCATCGGATTGCGCAAGTCCAGGGTCTGATAACCAACGGCATGCTGCCCGAGGCCGGCAAACATTCTGGTGCCGCGATCGAACGGACCAGCCTGGGTGGAACGCACCCAGTTGCTGCCATAGTCCACCGATATGATCCGCTGCCAGTTGCCAGCTGAGCGCCCCCGGACACGTGCTAATCATGGTACAACAACGGGTTCGCACAACCTCGACCCGAGCCTCCCATGCATCTGCGCGATTTGCTTGTTGGTGCCCTGATGGGCGCCACCGGTCTGGCCTGCGCCCAGGCCGATCTTCAAACAGCTGGCGTGCATGACAACATGCCCGTGTTTGCGCCTGCACTCAAGGGCCGGCTGGCGTTTCCGATGGCATGGACACCGCAGGTGGCGGATCTGCCAGCGTGGCGCGCTGCGGGGCGTAAAAAAGTGTGGGAGCTGACCTTGCAGTCTGCCGACACGACGCCCTTTATGCCACGCGTGATCGCCGAACTCGACCGCGGCTCGTATGTTGCACGCAAGGTTGCCTTCAATCTCAGCGCCGACAGCCGGGTGCTGGGCCTGCTGCTGGTGCCGAAAGGGACAGGGCCGTTTCCGGCCGCGCTGATGTTGCACGATCACGGCGCCCGCTTCGACATCGGCAAGGAAAAACTGATCGAGCCCTGGGGTGACCCGGCCAGGCAGGCGACGGCACAGGCCTGGTCAAAAAAATATTTTTCCGGCCGCTTTCCCGGCGACGCGCTGGCGCAGCGCGGCTACGTCGTACTCGCCGTCGATGCGCTCGGCTGGGGCGACCGCGGGCCGCTGACGGCCGACGCCCAGCAGGCGCTGGCAGCGAACAGCTTGAATCTGGGCACTTCGCTGGCAGGCATCATGGCGCTGGAAGACACGCGCGCGGCAGAATTTCTGGCCGCGCAGCCGGAGGTGGCACCTGGCAAGGTGGCCGCGGTCGGCTTTTCGATGGGGGGCTTGCGTGCCTGGCAGGTGGCGGCGCTGTCGAACGCCATCTCGGCATTCGTGGTGGTGAACGCGATGGCGACGACGGACGGCTTGATGGTGGCCGGGAACAACCAGCTCAAGGGCAGCTCGGCGTGGCAGACGCTGCATCCGGGCCTGGTGCGTTACCTCGATTTCCCCGATGTGGCCAGTCTTGCAGCGCCCAAGCCGGCCTTGTTCTTTGCCGGCGAACAAGACCGCCTGTTTCCGGCAGCCTCTGCGCAGACCGCATTTGCCCGCATGGGCAAGGTGTGGGCGGCCTGGAAGGCGGCCGACCGTTTCGAGGCACGCATGCTGCCGGGCGGCCACGAGTTCACGCAGCCGGCCCAGGAAGCGGCCTACGACTGGCTGGACCGACAGCGCGGGCGTTAAGTGCAGCGGCCACGCCGACGCCCGCGTCGGCCTGGCGTCAGGCTTGCGCCAGTTCGCCGTCGCGCAGGCGCCACAGGCCGAGCGGATTGTCATCCTGCAGCGCCGCCGGCAACAAGAATGCCGGCAAATCCTGGTAGCTGACCGGGCGCAGGAAGCGCTCGATCGCGCCAGCGCCCACCGACGTGCTGCGGCTGTCGGACGTGGCCGGGAACGGCCCGCCATGCACCATCGCGTACGCCACTTCGACTCCGGTCGGAAAGCCGTTGATCAGGATGCGGCCGGCTTTTCGCTCGAGCACGGGCAGCAGGGCCAGCGCAGCGTCGCGGTCATTTTCCGTCAAGAACATGGTGGCGGTCAGCTGACCGTCGAGGTATTCGGCGATTTGCCTGAACTGGTCGAGGTCGCGGCAGGCGACGATCAGCGAGGCGGCGCCAAAAATCTCGTCTTCGAGTGCCGGGTTGGCAAGGAAGTGGGCGGCATCGGTCTGGAACAGGGCGGCCTGGCCGGCGCAGGCGGTGCTGCCGGCCTGACCGCGCGCGAGCAGCGTGACGCCGTTCTGCTTGCCGAGTTTTTCGACGCCATCGGTGAAGGCGCTGTGGATGCCGGGCGTGAGCATGGTGGTGCCGGTCTTGCCCTGCAGGGCGGTGACGGCGGCGGCGCGGAACTGCTCGAGCGCGGCGCCTTCGAGGGCGATCACCAGGCCGGGGTTGGTGCAGAACTGGCCGGCGCCGAGCGTGAGCGAATCGATGAAGCCGCTGCCGATCTTGGCGGCGCCTTGCGCGAGCGCGTCGGGCAGCAGGAACATCGGGTTGATGCTGCTCATTTCCGCATACACCGGGATCGGTTCGGCGCGCGCGGCGGCGGCACGCACCAGTGCCATGCCGCCCTGGCGCGAGCCGGTGAAGCCGACCGCCTTGATGGCCGCATGGCTGACCAGGGCCTGGCCGATGGTGCGGCCGTCGCCATGCAGCATCGAAAACACCCCTTCAGGCAAACCGCAGCTGGCCACTGCCGCCTGCACGGCACGGCCGACCAGTTCGGAGGTGCCGGGATGGGCGCCGTGGGCCTTGACCACCACCGGGCAGCCGGCCGCCAGCGCGGAGGCGGTGTCGCCACCGGCCACCGAAAACGCCAGCGGGAAATTGCTCGCGCCGAAAACGACGACCGGGCCAAGGGCGATTTTGCGCAGGCGCAGGTCGGGACGCGGGGGCGCGCGCTCGGGCAGGGCTGAATCGAGCGTGGCAGCGAGCCAGCGGCCGTCGCGCACGACCTTGGCGAACAGGCGCAGCTGGCCGACGGTGCGGCCGCGCTCGCCTTCGAGTCGCGCCTGCGGCAAGCCCGACTCGTGCATCGCGCGCTCAATCAGCACGGGGCCCAGATCGAGGATGTTCTGTGCGACCTGTTCGAGGAAGGCGGCGCGCACTTGCGGCGTGGTGTCGCGGTAGCTGTCGAAGGCCTGCTGCGCCAGCGTGCAGGCGCGCTCGACGTCGTCCAGCGTGGCGCTGCCGAAGGCTGGTTCAATGTGCGCGCCGGTGGCAGGGTCGATGGCTTTAAATGATGCGGCGCTGCCGAAGGGGGCGGTCGCGCCGATCAGCAGTTGGCCGTTGAGGGTCATGGTCAAAATAATTCTCCTGTTGCAGATATGAAGACGGCGCGCCGGCGAAATTGCCTGGCGCGCCGTGTTGAGGGCAGCTGAATTTATTGCGGGCCGAGCGACTTGATCAGCACATCGAGCTGCTCGCATTCCTGCTCGGTCAGGTCGATCAGCGGCGTGCGCACCGGTCCGGCGGTGTGGCCCACCAGGGTGGCGCCGGCCTTCACGATGCTCACGGCGTAGCCGGCTTTCTTGTTACGGATATCCAGGTAAGGCAGGAAGAAATCGTCGATCAGGCGGTTGGTCGTCGCGTGGTCGTCGGTGCGAATCGCTTCGTAAAATTCGATCGCGGTTTTTGGAATGAAGTTGAAGACAGCCGACGAATACACCGGCACGCCGAGCGCCTTGTAGGCGGCCGCATACACCTCCGCCGTTGGCAGGCCGCCCAGGTAGGTGAAGCGGTCGCCCAGTTTGCGGCGGATCGTGACCATGGTTTCGATCTCGCCCACGCCATCTTTAAAACCGATCAGGTTGGGGCAGCGGTCGGCCAGTTGCAGCAGCGAGGCGGCGTTGAGCTTGCAGACGTTGCGGTTGTAGATGACAACGCCGAACTGGACCGATTTGCAGACCGCGACGATATGCTCGACCAGGCCGTCCTGGCTTGCTTCGGTCAGGTAGTGCGGCATCAACAGGATGCCGTGGGCGCCGAGGCGTTCGGCTTCCTGGGCATACTTGATGGCCATGCGGGTCGGGCCACCGGCGCCGGCCAGGATCGGCACCTTGCCGCGGCAGGTTTCGACGGCCACCTTGACCACCTGGGTGTAATCCTCGGGCGTGAGCGAGAAGAACTCGCCGGTGCCGCCAGCGACGAACAGGGCGGTGGCGCCATAAGGGGCCAGCCACTCGAGGCGGTCGGCGTAGGTGCTGGCGACAAAATCACCCTGGGCATCGAAATCGGTGATCGGAAAGGACAGCAGGCCGGAGGAGAGGATCTGTTTCAGGTCTTGGGGCGTAAACATAGGAGCAGTCACCATTGGGTTGTGGGGGAGAGCGAAGGGGCCCAGTTGGTCACACCTCGCTGTTATCAGTCATCGTATAACATGGTATGCAGATACGCAAGTCTTACGGCGCTGCGTGCCCCATGCAGCCAAGCTGAATAAATTAAGATTGACCGATTGCTATTTCTAAAAACCGTCTTTATACTCGGCTCACACGTTGTAGGATGACCGATGACGATTGCGATCGTTTCTGTCTCACGCAGCGAAAAAATAAAAGCTCAACGGAGATAGACAAGATGAATCCTCAACAGATCGGCAAGTACCGATGGACAGTGTGCGCCATGCTGTTTTTTGCCACCACCGTCAACTACCTGGACCGACAGGTGCTCAGCCTGCTCGCACCGGACTTGTCCAAGCAATTTGGCTGGACCAACACCGACTACGCCAACATTACCGCAGTATTCCAGTTCGTCTACGCCATCTCGATGCTGTTCGCCGGCCGCATTGTTGACCGCCTCGGCACCAAGCAGGCTTTCATTCTGGCCATTTCGGTGTGGTCGGTGGGCGCCGTCCTGCATGCCTTCGCGATCCCGATGGGCGCCGGGCTGAATACCATACTCGGCGCCGTCGGCATCGCGGCGGTGCCGGTCTCGGTGGCCGGCTTCATGATTGCCCGCGCCATCCTGGCGATCGGCGAGGCGGGTAACTTCCCGGCCGCCATCAAGGCCACTGCCGAATACTTTCCGAAACGGGAGCGCTCTTTTGCCACCGGCATTTTCAATTCCGGCGCCAACGTCGGCGCCGTGCTGGCGCCGATCAGCGTGCCATGGATTGCCGCGCAGTGGGGCTGGCAAATGGCCTTCATCGCGATCGGTGCGATCGGCTTCGTCTGGATGGCGATGTGGCACTTCCTCTACGAAAAGCCGGAACAGCAAAAGCGCCTGAGCAGCGCCGAACTGGCCCACATCAACAGCGACGTCGTCGCGCCGCTGGCCTCCGAACAGGTCGCCGCGCAGTCGGCAAGGCGCCTGAGCTGGATCGAGCTGCTCGGTTATCGCCAGACCTGGGCCTTCGCTTTCGGCAAGTTCATGACCGACGGGGTCTGGTGGTTCTTCCTGTTCTGGCTGCCGAAGTACCTGTCCGCCCAATATGGCATGGAAAAAACCGCCATCATGGTGCCGCTGGCCGTGTTGTACAGCATGACCATGATCGGCAGCATCGGCGGCGGCTGGTTGCCAACCTGGTTCATCAACAAGGGCGCGAGTGCCTACGATGGCCGCATGAAGGCGATGCTGCTCATTGCCGTGTGCCCGCTGGTGGTGCTGCTGGCCCAGCCGCTCGGTTATATCAGCGTATGGGTGCCGGTGGTTCTGATCGGCATCGGTGCATCGGCCCACCAGGCCTGGTCGTGCAACCTGTTCACCACTGTGTCGGACATGTTCCCTAAAAATTCGGTCGCGTCGGTGGTGGGCATCGGTGGCATGGCAGGCGGCCTGGGCGGTGTGCTGATCTCGAAGACCGGCGGCTGGGTGTTTGACTATTATGGCGCGCTCGGCAAGATCCAGACTGGCTACACCATCATGTTCGCGGTGTGCGCGGTGGCCTACCTGGTGGCATGGTGCGTCATGAAAGCGCTGGTGCCGGCGCACGCGGAGATCCTGGCCCCGGGGCCACAATTGACGCTGCCTGCCGGCGCCCGGTAGACGGGCAGCCCCAGTGCGAAACAAGCCGTTCAGCGATTCGCTGAACGGCTTTTTTTTATTCTTTTTGCGCCTTTCTGGTTCGTTATTTGTAGCGGCTTGCGTTTGAAACGGGCCCTGCGCGCATTCGACGCTTTTCCCATCGCAGACTAAGTGCAAATGACGGATGGCTCGTGCTTGCGCTAACTGCAAATGAAATTACGCCTGCGCCGACAGACTGCTTCCAATGGGATGGACGCCCCCATCCGAAACGGCATCGATGTGCCAAAGTGGATGTGTCATACACCACTAACCGAGGATGGCGTCACCAATGGCGCCAGAGCGGTTATTTATGCAGCGCAGCGCAAACTTGCCAGTACAGGATGGCTAGCAAGTCTCTTGGCGCGACGCGACAAAAACGGCGTTGTGGTTGCGTTGGCGAACAAGAACGCGAGAACCGTGTGGGCACGCCTGGCACACGATCGAGAGTTCCGGTCTGATTACGCCAGGGCGTATTCAGACCGGTTAACACGAAACAAAAGGCAGGTAGCCAAAGTCGTTTCACCACCGATTGCTTAGGCAAACATGAAGTGATGGCAAGACAGGTAAGACCGTAGTCGGCAAAGCCCGTTTGCGTCGGAGCATGAAAAATGCGCGCCTTCGATTGGGACGTCGACTAGCAAATGCCATCAGGGACAGCGGCATCAAAGTCCGGATGATCAGTGCTGCGAGGTACCCTGATCCGGGTAAGCTTTGTCGATCGCCGCGATGATCGCCTCGTCTTCGACAGCCAGATTCTGCGCCCGCTCATAAAACTGCGGATTGGTCGCCATGTGCTTGAGCAATAGCTTGCCGCGGCTGCTGGTGAGCGCGCGGTAGCGGGTAGCAAGGCTATCGTCGTCTGCCGTGGCTTTCTCCGAGAAGTCAGTGAGGCGGCGGTGCTCACTAAGCCAACCTCCCGAAGACAGCGCCAGTTTCGGCGCCATGTATTCGTAGCGCTCGATGATCTGTTCGAGCAATGTGTCGTTCTCGATATTGGTCAACTTACCGGCTGATTTGAAGCCTTCGTACCGGCCTTGACGGACAACCAGGAAATTGTTGCTATTCAGGAGGGCCCACGCCTCCTCGAAAGTCTTTTCGTCAGGCGCAGCATTTTGATCGAGTGCGGCAACGGAAGCATAGCGCTGGTCGGCCGCATGATGAAAACGCACCACTTCCTTTAGTTGCGCGTGGTCCCGTTGCAAGTCGCTCTTAAGGCCCAGCAGGAAGCTACGGACCTGCGCCTGCTCATGGCGGTGTTCGCCCAGCGAGTGGAACCAGATGCTGATGCTAACGGCGAATACAATTATCAGCATCTCCAGCAGGATTTCACGCAGTTTGTGGACCCAGCTGTGGCTGCTGATCGCAGTCTTGAGCAGATTCTTCGTGTGTTTAGTTATTTCCTGTTCAGCCATAGTTCCCCACTGCGTCAGACGTTCTGATCAAACTTCTAAATATGGATTGCATCATTGATTTCTATAAATATCCTAGCAGCAATGCTATCACTGTGCGAAGAATATTTGTTGGCCTTCTTGCAATGTAAACTTCGGCGGATCGCTGTGTATGAAAAGATTGTGCACGCGCCGATAAAAGTTAACTCGTTGAGTGTGTCAATGGCCCCAGCTCTGCTGTACAAGATTGCGTGAATTGGGTATCTTGCTCGACGGCCGGGTTCGGCCAAAAGCGTCCGTTGAAATACAATTTGCTTCATCATGTACTTCTTATGACAATCTCAGACAGCGCCAGTGTAAGGGGCCTTGAGCGGGAGTTGGTGCAGATCTACTCCGTCCTCGATTACGCGATGCACGAGTTACCAGCCGGTGTGCTTTGGAGCCCGAACGCAGCGAGCGACTCGCAATGTGCAGAGTTACTGGTCAATTTAAACCGTTTTGAAGCGCTATCAAAACAACTGACTATTCCGACACAGGATTTCGTCGATGCTTGTCGTTGGCATCTGGACCACTACCCTCATTACCGTTCGAGACAGCGACACTTTGTCGACTACGCGTCGTACTGCACTGGTCGAGGCGGACCGTTGCGAGTGCCGTCACTCAACGCTGTTGAAAAATTCCCGCGGTAACGCCGGCTTCGGAGCTGAAGCGGCCTGTCGGCGTGGGCGTAATTTTACTTTCAGCTAGTCCGAGCACGCGCCGTCTTTCATTTGCAATTAATCTGAGCCGCGAAACGCGTCGAATGCGAACATGGTGGCGCGACTTTGCAACCCCATTCTGCGCCAATGCGCTGATCGTTTGCCGGCCACCGGCATGGCAAAAAAGGCTGTCACCGGCGCTGCGAAGAATAAGCTGAAACACCTGATTGACGGCGTTATCCGAACTTGCAGGCCCTTCGACGCAAAGTATTTAAGAAAAGGGATTGGAATCGAGGACGGTATTTGATTCTTACGCCCTTATTTTTGTGTCAAGCTGCGACACCCGGCGGGAACGGGAGCGGCCGATTTAAACAGCGCTTCCCTCAGATTCCCTTGAATGCCACCGTCAGCATGTGCTGCACGATGGCGTCGTCGCTCATCTTGCTGAATTTGCTCAGGAATTCCACGGCCGGATCGCAGGTGCGCGCATAATAGCTAAATAGGATAACGTCGCTGGGCAAAGCTGCGTTCAGGTCGCCATCCTTTTGCGCCTGCTTAACCAGCGCTTCCAGCTGGCGGTTCAGCTTTACCAGGCGCAGCATGTATTTTACGTTGCGCATCAACATGTCGCGCACATGCGGACTGGTCGACGGCAGGAACGGCAGGCCGCCCCCCAGCCGCACCCGCAACGCCCACGCCAGCAGCGCAGACAGTTTCTGCACGGGCGTCAACGCCGCATCCATCGCCGCCATCTGCTCGATGGCGCCATCGAGCAGTCGGATCAACGCCTCACCCACCAGTTCTTCCTTGGACTTGAAGTGCTTATACAAGCTGGGCTTGGAGATGCCAACCGCGCCGGCCACGTCGTCCATGGTCATCAGGTCATAGCCCTTGGTGCCCAGCACCGAGGTGGTCGCGTCCAGGATGGCGCTTTCGCGCAATTTGAAGGCCTGGTCCTTGAAACTGAATTTGGGAAGAATACTCATTGGTACGTTTCGCTACTAATTAGTAGCGTTTCTTATTTATTAGTAGTAATATTACCACATAGATACAAAAAACAGGCGCTCGGACGCTTGACGCAACCATGCAAACGCAACGCAAACAACGTATTGCCATCGTCGGCGCCGGTATTTCCGGTCTGGCCGCCGCTTACTTCCTGCAACGCCGCCATGACGTGGTGCTGTTTGAAGCAGGCAGCTATCTGGGCGGCCATGCCAATACGGTGGACATCGAGGTCGAAGGCCGGCACGCCGCGGTTGATACCGGTTTTCTGGTCTACAACGAAAAAACCTATCCCAACCTGATTGCGCTGCTCGATGAACTGGGCGTGGAGAGCATCGCCAGCGATATGTCGTTTGGCGTTTCCATGGACGACGGCGCGCTGGAATGGGCCGGCACCAATCTCGACACCGTGTTCGCCCAACGCCGCAACGTGCTCTCGCCGTCGTTCCTCGGCATGCTGCGCGACATACTGCATTTTAACGGACATGCAGAACAATTCCTGTTGCGTAGCGCGGCTGATGGCGCCACATTGGGCGATCTCATCATGCGTCAGGGCTACGGCCGCCTGTTCCGTGACGGCTACCTGATGCCGATGGCGGCCGCCATCTGGTCCAGCTCGCCAAGCGACATACTGGCTTTTCCGGCCGCTACCTTCCTGCGCTTTTGCCTGAATCATGCGCTATTGCAGGTCAACGGCCGGCCGCAATGGCGCACCGTGCGCGGCGGCTCGCGCAACTACGTGCAGGCGATTGCCGCCACGCTGGCCGATTACCGTCTGAACACGCCGGTGCAGTCGCTGCGCCGCAGCAATGGCCAGGTGATGCTCGACAGTGGCGCACAAACCGAAGTCTTCGACGCGGTGGTACTGGCCACCCATGCGCCGGCCACGCTGGCCATGCTGGCCGACGCCAGCGCCGACGAGCGCGCCATCCTCGGCGCAGTGCGCTATCAGCCCAACACCGCCTGGCTGCATACTGATGCGCGCCTGATGCCGAGGCGGCGCAAGGTCTGGTCGGCGTGGAACTACCTGTCGACGCAAGAGGCCAATGGCAGCCGCCCGGTCTGCGTCAGCTACTGGTTGAATCAGCTGCAAAGCCTGCCATTCACCACCCCGGTGGTGGTCACCCTCAATCCGCCAACGCCACCGGCGGCCGAGTCCGTTCTGGCGCGTTTTGAATACGATCATCCGATCATGGACCAGCCGGCCATCGACGCCCAGCAAGCGCTGACGCGCATCCAGGGCGTCAGTGGCCTGTGGTATGCCGGCGCCTGGACCGGTTACGGCTTCCATGAAGACGGCCTGAAGTCGGCGCTGCGCATCGCCGCCGCCTTCGATGCCGCACCGGCGTGGGCGACGCTGCCGTGAGCGCACCCGCGGCCCAGCTGGTCCACGCCAGCGTCATGCATGCGCGCTTGCGGCCGGTCTTTCATCGCTTTGTCTACCCGGTGTTCTATGTGCGGATCAATCTGGCAAGGCTCGATGACTGCCAGTGGCCATGGTTCGGCATCAACCGCCGCCGCCCACTGTCGATCCGCACCCGCGACTACGGCCCACGCGACGGCAGCGATCTGCAACAGTGGATGCGCGCGCTGCTGGCCACGCACGGCATCACGGCCGACGGCGAGATCTGGCTGCAGACGTTTCCCCGCGTATTCGGTTACGTGTTCAATCCGATTAGCTTCTGGCATTGCCATGACGCCAGCGGCCGCCTGTGTGCGGTGCTGGCCGAGGTCAACAATACCTTCGGCGAAACCCATCGCTATCTATTGCAACTGGACGGCAGCGCCCGCGCCGCCTGCCAGAAGCAGATGCATGTGTCGCCGTTCTGCGAGACCCGCGGCAGTTACCGCTTCCGCTTCCGCTTTCATTCCGGGCGGGCCCATACCGCCATCGACTACCACGACGCGCAGGGCCTGCTGATTCGCACCACGCTGTCGGGCCAGGCGCAGCCGATGAGCAGCGCCGCCGCGCTCGCCGCGCTGGTGCGCTATCCGCTGCTTGGACTGGGCATCGTTTTCCGCATTCATTGGCAAGCGCTGCGCCTGGCGCTAAAGGGCGTGCCTTTCTTCGGCAAGCCGCCGCGTTCCCTTCCCCATATTACCGTCCACGAGGAGCCGCTCCCATGAGCCAAACGCTGACGACCACCAAGCAGGCCGCTCCCGCCGCCGCGCGGGTGTTCCTGAACCTGCTGGGGCGCATTCGCCACGGCCACCTGGAGCTCATTACGCCCGATCACACCCGCATGGTGTTTGGCGACGCCCATGGCGGCCCCGGCGCCACGCTGGCCGTGCACGACTGGCGCGCCTGTGGCCGCATCCTGCGTTCTGGCGACATCGGCCTGGCCGAGGCGTGGGCTGCCGGCTGGGTCAGCAGCCCCGATCTGGTGGCCGTGCTGCGCCTGGCATTGCGCAACGAGGCAGCGCTGGAGCCGGCGCTGTTCGGCGGCGTGCTGGCGCGTTGCTGGTATCGCGTGCGACACTGGCTGCGGCCCAACACCCGCAGCGGCAGCCGTCGCAACATTCACAGCCATTACGATATCGGCAACGACTTTTACCAGCTTTGGCTCGATCCGAGCTGGACCTATTCAGCCGCCATCTTCGACGGCGACTACAAGCAGGCGCTTGAGCAAGCCCAGCACCGCAAGTACCAACGCATCATCGACACGCTGGGCCTGCGCGCCGGCGATCGGGTGCTGGAAGTCGGCTGCGGCTGGGGCGGCTTCGCAGAACAAGCGGCGCGCCAGGGCATCCATGTGCATGGCTTGACGATCTCGCCGTCGCAGCTGGCGATCGCGCGTCGCCGCATCGACGCCGCCGGCCTCGGCCAGCTGGCGCAGCTGGAACTGCGTGATTACCGCGACATCGACGGCACCTATGACGCGGTGGTGTCAATTGAGATGTTTGAAGCGGTGGGCGAACGCTACTGGCCGGAATATTTCACGACGCTGGCGGCGCGCCTGAAAGCGGGCGGGCAGGCAATGGTGCAGTCGATCACCATAGCCGAGCGCCACTTCGAGCGCTATCGCAGCACGGCCGACTTTATCCAGGAGTACATCTTCCCCGGCGGTATGCTGCCGAGCGTGGAGCGCTTTGAACGCCACGCCGCGGTCGCCGGTCTGCGTTGCTCGGAACATTTTGCCTTCGGCCCCGATTACGCCGAAACGCTGCGTCGCTGGCGCGCGGGCTTTCACGCCACCGACGCGCAAGCGAGCGCGCTCGGCCTCGATACCCATTTCATGCGCATCTGGGACCTGTATTTTGCCTACTGCGAAGCGGCATTCGACGAGGGCCGCACCGATGTCGTCCAATTCCATCTGCACAAGGCCTGAGCGCCGGCGCCTGATGGAACCCACACTATGAGAAACGCCGCCTACGGCCTGCTCGGCGCGCCGCTGGCCATGGCCGCGCTGCCACTGTTCGTGCAGCTGCCGGCCTACTACGCCACGCACCTCGGCATGGCGCTGGCGCCGCTGGGCGGCGTGCTGTTTATCGCGCGCCTGATCGATATGCTGCAAGACCCACTGCTCGGTCACCTGCTCGACCGCGCGCCCGAGCGCCGCCGGCGCGCGATGGCGCTCGGCGCCCTGGTACTGACGCTGGCGTTTGGCGCGCTGTGGCTGCCCCCGGCCGGCCTGCCGGCCGGGGCCTGGCTGGCGCTGATGCTGGTGATTGCCTATGGCGCGCACAGCCTGGTCAACATCGCCTATCTGGCCTGGGGCGCGCAATTGACCAGCGCGCTCGGCGCGGTGGCGTGGCGCGAAGGACTGGGGCTGGCCGGCATGCTGACCGCCAGCCTGGTGCCAGCCGCCATTCTGGCCGGCGACAGCGCCCAGATCCGCCCGCGCCTGGCGGCCTACAGCGTCGGCTTCGCGCTGCTGATTGGCCTGGCCATGCTGGCCCTGCTGCGCCATGCACCAGCCGCACCGCAACGCGTCGCCTCGACCGGCTGGCGCGACACCTGGCGCGCGTTGGCCGCCAACCGTCCGCTGCGCGCGCTGTTGCTGCCATATTTTCTCAACGCGCTGTCGGTGGCCATACCGGCAACGCTGGCATTGTTTTACATCGCCGATCAACTCGGGGCGCCACAACTATCGGGCATGTTCCTGGCCTGCTATTTCGGCGCCGCCGCCTGCGGCCTGCCGGCCTGGACCGCGTTGGCCCGCAAATGGGGACCGCTGCGCTGCTGGCGGCTGGGCATGCTGCTATCGGTGGCCGGATTCTGCGGCGCCGCCGTGCTCGGCAACGGCGACCTGATTCCCTACGCGGTGGTGTGCCTCGCCGCCGGCGCGGCGCTGGGCGCCGACCTGGCGCTGCCGCCGGTGCTGCTGGCGCAGGTGCTGGGCGAGCGCCTGGGCGCCGGCTTCGGGCTGTTCACCCTGGTCGGCAAACTGGCGCTGGCGCTCGCCGGGCTGACCTTGCCGTTGCTGGCATGGCTGGACTACCGCCCCGGCCAAGGCGGCGGCAGTGCCCTGGTGGTGGCGTACGCCGTCTTGCCCTGCCTGTTCAAACTGCTGGCCATGGCCACACTCGGCCGTTATAGCGCATCCCTCACCACCACCGAAAGCACAGCATGAAACGCACGATTCCAACCTTGCTGGCCATCCTGCTCGCAGGCTGCGCCGGTCGTGATGTTCAGCAATACCAGGCGAATACGCCGGTGCTCGACCCGGCCGAATACTTCACCGGCGTCACCGATGCATGGGGCATGTTCCAACAGCGCGACGGCAAGGTGACCAAGCGCTTCCACGTTGAAATTACCGGCAGCCAGCAGCAGGGCGCGCTGCTGCTGGATGAACGCTTCCGCTACGATGACGGCACCACGCAACAGCGGGTCTGGCGTCTGGTGCGCGATGGCAAGGATGACGGCGGCCAGCACTGGCGCGGCACCGCGGCCGACGTCAAGGGCGAGGCGCGCGGTAGCGCCGCCGGCAATGCGCTGCGCTGGCAATACACGCTGCTGCTGCCGGTCGACGGCACCACCTACGCCATGCAGTTTGACGACTGGATGTTCCTGGTCGACCGCTGCACCATGATCAACCGCGCCAGCATGCGCAAGTTTGGCATCGAGTTTGGCCAGGTGACGTTGACCTTCCGGAGGCGCGCATGCAGCCCTTGAACACCCCCATCCGCAACTGGGACGGCTTGCGTGTGTGGATCATTGGCGCTTCCAGCGGCATCGGCGCGGCGCTGGCCACCGAAGCGCTGCAAGCCGGCGCGCGCGTGGCGCTGTCCGCCCGCCGCGCAGAGCGCTTGCAGGCCGTCGCCGGCGCGCATCCGCAAGCGCTGGTGGTGCCGATCGACATTCTGGACCGGGATGCCTGGGGTGCGCGCCATGCGCACATCTGCGCTGCCTTCGGCGGTGTCGACCTGATCATCTTCTGCGCCGCCGACTATCGCCCGGAACGCAGCTGGGACGTCGACCCGGTGCGCGCCTCGCAGACGCTGGAAACCAATCTGGGCAGCGTGTATACCGGCCTGGCCACCGTCTTGCCGGCGATGCTGGCGCGCGGCAGCGGCGGCATTGCCCTGGTGGCAAGCGTGGCGGGCTATTTCGGTCTGCCCAACGCCAGCGTGTACGGCCCCACCAAGGCCGCGCTGATCAACCTGGCCGAGCTGCTGTATGTCGACCTGCGGCCGCGCGGGCTGAGCGTCTACCTGATCAATCCCGGCTTTGTGCAGACGCCGCTGACGGCGAAGAACGAATTTTCCATGCCGGCGCTGCAAACCCCGGCCGAAGCGGCGCGCGCGATCCGACATGGCATCAGCGCCGGACGCTTTGAGATCCACTTCCCGCGCCGCTTCACGCTGGCAATGAAGCTGGTGCGCTGGCTGCCTTACCGCTTGCGATTCGCGCTGATAGCGCGCCTGGTGCGCCCATGATCAGCCGACTGGAGCTGCTGCTCGCATGGTACGCCGCGCTGGCGCCGGATAACCTGCACCGGACGCGGGAGTTTTATGCGGTCGACGCCCACTTCCGCGACCCGTTCAATGACGTGCGCGGGGTGGCGTCGGTGGAAACGATCCTGCGCCATATGTTCGCCAATAGTGACAATCCGCACTTCCTGATCGGCGAACGCATCGTGCAGGCAGAGCGGGCTTTTGTGACGTGGACGTTTGTCTTCACGCTGCGCGGCAAAACCCATGAGATCGCCGGCGGCACGCACTTTCACTTCAATGCCCACGGCCTGGTCACGCTGCACCGCGACTATTGGGACGCCGCCGAAGAACTGCTACAGAAGTTGCCGCTGGTCGGTGGGCCGATCCGCTGGCTGCGGCGGCGCTTTGCCGCCAACGTAATTTAAGCCCAGCGGTCGGCCACGAACCAGCCGCCGGTCGCCGCGGCAGCACTCAAAAAGCCGCCCCAGGCGATATCGGCCAGCGACAAGCCCAGCGGCCAGGCCCTGAGGATCGCGTAATTGGTCAGGTCGTAGGTAGCGTAAGCCACCAGGCCCAGCACCAATCCGTGCAGCGCCGCTGTCTGCCAGCCGGACGCCCGCAGGCCGGGCGCCACCGCCAGGAACACCACGCCGGCAGCGTAGGCCAGGTAGAACACCGATGCCGCAGCAATGCGCGGCTGCGGCAGCATCAGCTCGCCCAGCGCCTCCTTGTAGGCGAGCGCCATGTACAGCCCAATCCATAACGCGTCGAGTACCAGCAGCGCCAACAACACGCCGCCATAAGCAAACAACCATTGCTGCACACTCAGTGCCTGAACTTGCGCGGATGCCGACATTGAAGATCCTCGGTGGTAGATGGATGAAGCCCATAGTAGCGGATACCAATCTCGGCGTTCCGTCTGCCAACACACCTTTCGGTGCCGTCAGCGCGAGCCCGGGTCCGCTCAGGCGACGGTCATGGCACGCAGCGCCGACGTGACGTCGTGCAAGCGCGCCACTTCGCAGGTCGGCCGCGCGTGGGTATCGTTCGTCAGCTTGCCGGGATTGAACCAGCAACTGTCGATCCCGAACCGGTTGGCGCCGAGTATGTCTGCATCGAGGCGGTCGCCGATGATGATGGTCTCCCCGGGCGAGAAGGCGCGCGCCAGCTTCACGGTGTAATCGAAAAAACGAACGTCCGGCTTGGCGTGGCCGGATGCCTCGGACGTGGCAACGAAGGACACGTGCGCGTGCAGTCCCGAGTTGGTGATGCGCCGGTGCTGGATCGATTCGATGCCGTTCGTGATGATGCCCACCTCGCCAATGGCGGCCAGGGTCGCGCACAGCTGCAGCGCACCGTCAATCAACACGACCGTATCCGGCAGTGACGCCTGGTACAGGTGGCTGGCGGCCTCCGGATCCAGCGCCAAGTGGTGCGAGGCAAACGTGCGCCGAAACCGTTCCACCTTCAAGAAATCTTTTGAGACGGTACCGTGCTCGAATGCCTTCCAGAGTGCGATGTTAATCGCCTGGTATTGCGTAAATAATCCCTCCGGAATCGCGTGCAGCCCGAGTTCACGCATCGTCATCGCGAACGACAGGCGTTCGGATGCCTTGAAGTCGAGAAGCGTGTCGTCCAGGTCGAGAAGGAAGAGTCTGTAATTCATTTCATCGGCGCCACCATGCGTGGCAATTGGCTGGACTTGAACGCAGTCCGGAACCAACGATCATACTCGACCATGGGTGAGCCTGGGGAGGTGAACAGCGCCATTGGCGACGAGAGGTCGCGTCTATCCCTTGACCAGCTGCACGACAAACAGCCGCCCACCCGGCGCGCGTGAAGCGAGCAGCTGCACGCCATCTTCCAGCTTGACCTTGCCGCCAATCGGAACCGCCTCCTTGCTGGCCGCGTTCAACAAATCCGGCATCGCTTCATTGATCAGGTACCACGCTTCCTGGTGCAGCAAAAAGTATCCCACGCGCTTTTTATTGGCGGCGTCCAGCCGCTCGTTCGGCACGATATTGCGGTCGATATGCCAGGCGAACAGCGACTGGCCCGAATACACCATCAGGCGATGCTGCTCGGGCCGGAAGCTGCCTTCCTGGCGCGACGAGTACAAATTCAATACCGGCAGCACGCCACGAAAACGGGTCGCACAAAACGGGCATACCGGTTTGGTGGTGTTGTCAAACACAAACCACTTCTGTTCGCATGCCGGGTTCTGGCACGGTTGCAGCAGGTCGACCGTCTTGACCAGCGCATTTTCCCATTCGTCGGCGGTCGGGCGCGCCTGCGGGTTGTGCAGGCCGTCGATGAAGGCGCGTTTGAACAGCTCCGCCAAGTAGGGGCCGGTGACGGTGTAGGGCAGCTTGTCGGTGTCCTTCCACGGCAGCTCGGACGCTTTCACGTTGACCAGCTTGATGCGGTTCGAAGCGTCGTCCGGATGCTCGACGAACAGCGCCTTTTCTCCCATCGACATTTCTTCGTCACGGCCCGGGTCGTCGAGGTCGTGCACCTTGTCGCCGCGCAGCGGGTGGCGCAGCAGCAAATACATATAGATCAGCACGGCCAGCGCGTGGCGGTCGGTGGCGATCGACGGCAATTTGCGGTTCGGGTCGGCGCGCGGCAGGTGCGCCGTGATCACGCATTCGGGTGCGATGAAGTCGGGCGTGCCGACCACGTCCGGCGGGAATTTGCCCGGCACCACCAGGCCATCGATGTCGATCAGGCAGGCGCGTCCCGTGGTCGGGTCGATCAGCACGTTCTTGTAGCTGAGGTCGGAGTGCGCCAGGCCGGCCGCGTGGATGCGGCGCACGGCGCGTGCGATCATCAGGCACAGTTGCACCTGGCGGCGCCAGTCGCCCAGTTCGCGCGGGTCGAGGTATTTGTTGCGGTTCGATGGCGAGGCGAACCATTTGCCTTCCTTGTCGCGGCCCTTGATACCCAGCATGTCATTGTTGCGCGAGCCGAATTCAAAAAAGAAATCGGCGTCGTAGAACGGCGCGACGATGCCAATGCGCCCTTCATGCTCGACGGTGGTGGTGGGCCAGCAAAACAGCTTTTTCCAGTAGTCTCCGCCGGCCTGGTTGAAAATGCGCTCGCGGTAGGTGCCGGTGATCATCGCTACCCGCTCGCGCGTGGCGGCGTTGTTGGCCTCGCCGCGAAAGAAACCGACCACGTAATCCTTGTTCGGCGAAAAATAGATATCTTTCATGCCGCCCGAGGCCTTGATCTCATCGACGAATTCGACCACGGAACCGTCCGCGCCGGTCAAGCGTACTGTCTTAGTCATGCGGACCCTGGGCTGGAGAGATGCGAGGCGTGATGAGAGCGATCGTGCGATCGTCGTGGTTGCCGGGCGACCAGAAATCGAGCCAGTCGAGCAGGCCCTGTTCCTTGCCGGGCACGGTATCGGCGAGGTGCAGCGTTTCTGCCAGTTCTGACCACAGCGCGTGCCAGTCGGCCGGGCGCGCCAGGCGCGCTTCGGTTTCGAAGCGCGGGTCGGAGACGCCGTCGGTCATCAATACCAGCGCCGTCATGTTGTTGCTGAGGACGAAGCGCGTGCGCCGCAGCAGCGCTTCCTGCGCCACTTCGGCCGCTTCCAGGAAGCGCGTCTGGCCGGAAAATTCGCCGCTGTCGACGTCGCCCAGCAGGGTGATGCCGTCCTCCACGCTATACACGCCCACTGCGCCATCGCCGACCCAGTAGGCGGCCGACAAGATGCCAAACGGGTAGCGCTTGCAGATGGCGATCAGGGCCGTACTGGCGTAATCGCGCGGCACCGCTTGCAGGGTATCCTTGACGGCGGCGCACTCGTCCATGATGCCCTTGGCGGCGTAGTAGGCGGCGTTGCCGACCACGCCGGACAACACGGTGCGCAGGGCCAGGGCCGCTTCTTCGCTGCGGTCCTGGTCATACGACGCCACCGCTTCGTCAAGCATGGCGCCGCGCTCGCCGGACAAGGCGGCCGTCAGGCGCGCCGTGGCTTGCTCGCAGATGATGGCCGCTCCCTGGCGCGAATATTTGGCGCTGCCAGCGCCGTCGGCCAGCACGGCGATTTGCCAGCCTGAGCCGGCCAGCTGGGCGATCCGGAAATCGTCGTCGCGAAAACTGCCGACGTGGGCATGCGAGCGCCCGCGCTTGCTGGCGGCGAGGATGCGGAAATGTTCGTCGGTCAACGCGGCGCAGTCGGTGTCGGTACGCGGGTAGGGCGCATCGACCGGGGGCGGCAGGTTCTGCCACATCTTTTTGGGATCGGGATTGACGGTCAGTTTCACGTTCGCAACCCGCAGCTGGCCCGGCTCGCTGGCGTAGTGATAGGTGACGCCAAGCAGCACCTCGCCGGGCGTCTGCGGCGTGCCGCTGACGATGCCGGACGCCGGCTCGACGGTCAGGCCGGTGTCGGGCGCCAGCGGCAGGAAGATGACTTTGTCTTCGGAGGGCGGGACGGCTTCGAGCGGCTGGCGGTAGGCGTCGCCGGCGCGGGCGTTGGGCAGGCGAAAGCCGATGTCGCGCAACAGCAGGGCCGGCGCCGGCGCCGGCGTGATGGCGGGCACCGGTGCGTCCGCTTCATCGGGCTGCGACAAGTCTTTCAGCGGTAAGGGAATCGGTTCGGCTGCGGCTGCTTGCGGCATGGGTGTCGGGTCCGGTGGGGTCGTAAAATCGTGCATCGTTTTCTCCAGACGCGCGTGAAACACGCCAATCAAGGCCCGAAATGGTGCGCTGTGCAGGAAGTCCTCGAGCTGCGCGCGGTCAGCTGCCGCAGAGGTTCCCAGCAGGTGGCGGCGCGCATAGGCGCGCAGGTTCTCGTCGATATCCATGCAGACGCTATCCGCGCGCACGTGCCACGTCGAAGCCGGGGCCGTCCCCGCCGACGAAATTGCACGGGTTGTGGCAGGTCGGGCAGGTGGCCGGGCCATCGCCCTTGATGCACATGAGGGCGCCGCACGAACACATGGCGAAGGCAATCGGGTTGCCGCAGTGCGGGCAGCCGGGGCTGCCGATCAGTGCATCGGTGTTCACCGTGCGGGCGATCGCGCGCGGGTCGGACAGTTCGTCGTAATCGGCTTCCAGCGCAAACACGCCACGCAGGTGGTACAGGTCGACGCGCATGTTGAGGGCTTGTTCGTCGAGGCCGTGGCGCACCTTTTCGTATTTCATCAGGTAGGGCAGGCGCAGATTCTGGCAGCGGCCGGTGACCACGACCAGGTCTTCGTCGACGGTGGTGGCCTGGGCCATGTCGCCGATTTTTGCCATGATGTCGTTGTCGAGCTTGGCCAGGCTGACGCGCCCGCCGGACGTGTCGGAGACGGCGCGGCTTTGTGCCACCACCGACATCGTCACCCAGTCGACGAAGCGTTTGAAATCCTGCTCGGTGGTGGCGTCCAGGGCCAGCACGTTCTCGGTAAAGCGCAGCAGCGCAGAGGTGGAGGCATGGGCGCCGATGGCAATGGCGACCAGCGTCACGCGCGCCGCGTACTGCGCCTGCCAGCGCGCGACCGCGGCATCGATGTCGTCGGTTGGTTTGCCGTCGGTCATCAGGTACACCACGGGGCGCCAGTCTCCCTTGCGCTCGGGCGTGCTGCCGACCACGTTGCGGTCGATCTCGTCCATCAGGTGGCCCATGCCGGCGCCCAGCGAGGTGCCCGAGCCGAGCGGCAGGCGCGGCGGATAAAAGCTGGCCAGTTCGGTCAGCGGCGCCAGCGTGCGCGCGCGGCCGGCAAAGGCGATGGCCGATAAAAACACCGATTCGAGCGCGTGCGGGTCGCGGCGCAGGCCGGCCACCAGGCGCTCGATGCCTTGCTGCAGCTGGCGCAGGCCGTCGCCGGCCATCGATTCGGACACGTCCAGCAGCAGGAAAATGGGCAGGCGGCGCATGCTTACAGTACCAGGTTGACTTCGGCCGGTGGCGGCGGCAGCGCCATGCCGGCCGCGCCCACGCTGGCGCTGCCGGCCGTCACGGCTGAACTGACCCACTGGAAGAAGCTGGCAAAGCCGCTGCTGTCCATGGTGTCCAGGCTGACCACGATATGGGTGAGCAGTTTCAGCTGGTCGGGCACGCTTTTCGGGCCGGCCGCGCAGGCGATGATGGCCGCGAACTGGGCCGCCTTCACGCGCGGAATCGCTTCCTCGAAGGCGAGCGTGTCGGACGGTTTGCCGTCGGTCATGATGAACAGCATCGGCCGCCAGTCGCCGCGTTCATCGGCGGTCGATTTGCGCACGTCGCGCGCGACCTTGTCGCAGATGTCGTGCAGGGCAGCGCCGAGGAAGGTGGGGCCGGATTCCGGGCAGACGATCTCGGGCAGGGTAACCTGGTCGAGTGGCGTCATGGGCAGCACTTCGATCACTTCGCGGTCGAAGGTGATCACGGACAGGCTCACGCTCTCCAGGGCGAATGGATTCTGGCGCAGCGAGGCGAGCAGAGCGTGCAGGCCGACATTGACGGCAGCGATCGGCTCGCCGCGCATCGAGCCGGAGGTGTCCAGGGCCAGGTAGACCGGCAAACGACGATTGCTCATGTGTGATTCTCTTTTACTTGGTATAGGCTTGCATCACTTCCACAAACCGGTCGGTCTGATGTGGCGTGCCGATTGCGTTGAAGGACCACGTGCCATTCGATCGTACCAGTTCCGCGAAGGTCAGCGAACACTGGCCATCGAGGGCGCTGTTGCCGCTGATGTTGTAGCGCGCGATTTCCTGGTTCTTGCCGTCGACGGCGCGGATGTAGGCATTCGCGACCTTGCCGAAATGCTGCTGCTTTTTCTTGCCTTCGTAGATCGAGACGACAAACAGGATGCGCGCGTACTGGCTGCCCACCTGGTCGAGTTTGACGATGATCTGCTCGTCGTCGCCGTCGCCTTCGCCGGTACGGTTGTCGCCGGTCAGCCAGATGGCCCCGCCCGGGTGCTGCTTGGCATTGTAGAAGATGGCGTCCTGCGGGCCGGTCATCTTTCCGTCCGCGCCCAGCACCAGGGCGATGGCGTCGAGGTCATATTCTTCTGGCTGCTTGCCGAACAGGCTGCCGAAGAAGCCGCCCTTGGCTTCGGCCACGTCCCAGCCCAGACCGATTGTCACCTGGCTCAAATCGTTGTCCGCCTTGCGCAGGCTGACGCCCTGGCCCTTGTTCAAACTGACTGCCATCGCTGTTCTCCTTGTTGGTTTTAGACGACTACATTGATTTCCGGCGGTGGCGGCGGCAGGTCGAGCAGGCCGGCCGCTTCTTTCTTGTTCAGGTCGACTTTCTGGCTGGTCGTGGCAATCGATGCGCTGACCCATTTGAAGAAGGCGCGGATGGTGTTGCTGTCGGTGGTGTCGAGTTTTACCACTGAATCGGTGATGCGCTGCAGTTCGGTGGTGTCGGCGGCCGGGCCGGCGGCGCAGGCGATCAGGGCGCCGATTTTGGCGGCCTTGATGGCGGCGATGCCGGCGCTCAAGTCGTCGGTCGACGCGCCGTCGGTCATCATGAACACGATCGGCTTCCAGTCGCCTTTCTGGTCAACCGTGGTCTTGGCGACTTCCTGCTGCACCCGCTCGGCCAGCAGCAGCAGGGCGGCGCCCATCGAGGTGGTGCCGGAGGCGTTCAGGGCCGGCATCTGGAATTGCGCCAGCTCGGTGAGCGGCACCACCTGGGCGGCGGTTTCGGCGAAGGTAATCACGGACAGGTAGGCTGATTCGAGCGCGTGCGGATCCTGGCGCAGGGCCGACACCAGCGTTTGAATGCCATTTCGCACCGCTTCGATCGGTTCGCCGTGCATCGAGCCGGAGGTGTCCAGCAAAAGGTAGACGGGCAGTTTTCTCATCACGCTTCCTCGCAAAAAAGTGGTCGTTCGGTTTATATTACACGCAAGCTTGCGGGAATTGAAACCGCCACTCATCAGCAATACCTCCGTGACACAATAACAGGAAAACCATGGCAATCACTTTGCAAAAAGGCGGCAATATCAGCCTGTCGAAAACCGATCCGAACCTGCGCGCCGTGCTGGTCGGCCTTGGCTGGGCCGCACGCTCGTCCGATGGCGCTGACTTCGACCTCGATGCCAGCCTGTTCATGGTGCAGGACAATGGCAAGGTGCGCGGCGACGCCGACTTCATTTTTTACAACCAGCTGACCTCGACCTGCGGCGCCATCACCCACACGGGCGACAATAAAACCGGCGCCGGCGACGGCGACGATGAAGCGCTGACCATCACGCTGGCGCAGGTGCCGGCCGCCATCACGCGCCTGGTCATTGCTGTCACCATCCACGGCGCCGCCGCGCGCAAGCAGAACTTCGGCATGGTGCAGGATGCGTTCGTGCGCATCGTCAACCTGGAAACCAATACCGAGATCGCCCGCTTCGACCTGTCGGAAGATTATTCGACCGAAACGGCGATGGTATTCGCCGAGGTGTACCGCCACCGCGACGAGTGGAAATTCAAGGCTGTCGGCCAGGGCTATGCGGGCGGGCTGGCCGCGCTGGCGACGCAGCATGGCGTGGAGGTGGCGTGACAACGGTCCAGCTGCTGCGCGGCCAGCGCCTGCCGCTGGCGCCAGACCTGTCGAGCGCGCCGCTGCAGGCCGGCCTGAGCGCGCAAGGCGTGGTGCTTGACGTGGTCTGCTTCGGTGTTGACGCGGCCGGCAAGCTGGCGGGCGAACCGTGGATGATATTCTTTAACCAGCCGGCGAGCCCGTGCGGCGGCATCAAGCTGGCCGCGCCGGGCAGCGACGGTCACGGCTTCGTGTTCGATCTGGCGCGCGTGGCGGCGCCGGTCGAGCGCATCGTGATCACGGCCAGCATCGATGGCGCGGGGACCATGGCCCAATTGGGTAGCGGCTACCTGCGCCTGTTCAACGGCGCGGGCGAGATCGCCCGCTTCTCGTTTGCCGGCCAGGATTTTACGACCGAAAAATCGCTGATGCTGGGTGAATTGTACCGGCGCGACGGTCAGTGGCGCTTCCTCGCCAACGGCCAGGGCTTCGGCGGCGGCCTCGATGCGCTGGTGCGCCATTTTGGCGCCGATGTGGCAAGCGTGGAGACGGCGCCGAAAATCGACCTGGAAAAACGCATCGCGAAGCAAGCACCGCAGCTGGTCAGCCTGGTCAAGTCGGCCGGCGTGTCGCTGGCAAAGGTAGGCCTGGCGACGCACCGTGCGCAGGTGTGCCTGGTGCTCGATATCTCCGCGTCGATGAGCAAGCTGTACCGCAGCGGCCAGGTGCAGGCCTTCGCCGAGCGCATCCTGGCGCTGGGCTGCAAATTCGACGACGACGGCCAGATCGACGTGTTCCTGTTCGGGCGCAAGGTGCACCACGTGCAGCCGATGGGACTGGCGAATCTGGCGGGATATGTCGACGGCCTGATCGCGCGCCATCCGCTCGAAGGCGACACCCGTTACGGGGCGGCCGTCGAAGCGGTGCGCCAGCATTACTTTCCTGACGGCGGGGGCGCGGCGCGCACGGCGCCGGTGAAAGCCGCGTTGCCGGTGTACGTGATGTTCGTGACCGACGGCGGCACGTCGGACCAGCCGTTCACCGAGCGCCAGTTACGCTGGGCCAGTCACGAGCCGATCTTCTGGCAATTCATGGGCATCGGCAAGGGCCGCAAATCGAAAGCGAAAGCGCTGGCGCGGTTTGCCGATTCCGATTTCCCCTTCCTCGAAAAACTTGATGAGCTTGACGGCCGCCTGGTCGACAACGCCAACTATTTTTCGGTGGCCACACCCGACGAGCATCCCGACCATGTGCTGTACGACTTGTTGATGGGAGAATATCCGGACTGGCTGAAACTGGCGCGGCAGCGCGGCATGCTCAATTGACCAGCGCATAAATGTCTGGCGTCCCGACCGGCGGCCATGGTTTAATAGTTTCCAAGAGGCATCAACCGAGGAGCAATCTGTGACGCGTTTTCGCACCAATACCGACCGGCTGCTGGAAGTGAACCTGCAAAACGAAAAGGTCTACGCCATCGCCGGCGCGATGGTCGCCTACACCGGGGCCATCAAGTTTGAAAAGTCGCTGCTGGGCGGCGAAGGCATCTTCGGCGCGCTCAAGCGCAAGGCCACCAATGAGGGCATGCAGATCATGCAGGCGTCCGGCACCGGCAATGTGTTCTTTGCCCACAACGCGGCCGAGATATCCGTGATTCCCCTGAACGGTGAAAAGCTGACCATTGAAAGCTCCAGCCTGCTGGCCTACGACACGGCGCTGAAAACCGGCACCAGCTTTTCGGGCCTGCGCGGCGCGGCGTCGGGCCAGGGTCTGTTCAGCACCACGGTCGAAGGGACCGGCAATATAGCCGTCATCTCGCGCGGCAATCTGATCATGCTGGAAGTGACGCCGAACACGCCGCTGCACGTCGACCCGGACGCCTTCGTCGGCTTCAAGGGCGCTATTCGCCAGGAATTCGTGTTCGACGTCAACTGGCGCACGATGGTCGGGGAAGCCTCCGGCGAATCGTACCAGCACAAATTCACGGGCCAGGGCGTGGTGTTCATCCAGCCTGCCGAGCGCTAACCGAGATCGAGGAATTCCATGCCCGTCTACCGGCAAATCAACGAAAAAATGATCGAGGTCGAACTCGTCAATGAAGAAGTGCTGGCCATGAAGGGCGCCATGATCGCCTACCAGGGCCAGGTCAATTTCAGTCGCGCCTTTCTGGCCGGCGAAGGCGTGCAGGGCCTGGCCATGCGCGCCGCCACCGGCGAAGGCCACACGCTGATGAAGGCGGCCGGCAGCGGCAAGGTCTGCTACGCGCATGCAGGGCATTTCGTGACCATCATCCCGGTCGCCGGCGACACGCTGTACGTGGAAGCGGACAACCTGCTGGCCTACGATGCGCGCCTCCAATCCGGCACCATGTTCCTGGGTAACCAGGGCGGCGTGTCGGGCGTGCTGCGTGGCGCCGTGTCGGGCCAGGGCCTGTTCACCACCACGCTCAGCGGCAAGGGCGAAGCGGCCATCCTGTCGGATGGTAACGCAATCGGCTTGCCGGTCACACCCGAGGTGCCGCTGTGCGTCGACCCGCAGGCCTATCTCGCGCATAGCGGCCAGTTGACGTCGACCATCGTCACCGACGTCAACTGGAAGACCTTCGTCGGCCAGGCATCCGGCGAGTCTTACCAGATCAAGTTCAGCGGCACCGGCACCGTCTACATCCAGGCCAGCGAAAGGTAAGCCCATGACCATCTACAATCCGGCTTCGCTGCCGAAGAACGACAATTTGAACCGCTTTTCCTTCGTGATCGATGTGCAGGAGCACATGTTCATTCGCAAGGGAAAGATGATCGCCTACTACGGCGCGCTGCGCTTCGAGGCGATGGGCCGCAGCCTGCTCGACATCCTCGTGCAGCACGCGTTCAACGCACCGAAATACATCCACGATTTTGTCGTGGTCAACGGCCAGGGCCAGCTGATTTTGGGCGACAACGGTTTTGATATTGCCTGCTACGACCTGGACAACGCGAATATGACGTTGCGCGTCGAAAACCTGCTGGGGTTTACCAAATCGGTGACCTTGCAGGAATCGACGTTGCCGGGGTTCGTGACCTTGCTGGGTACCGGCAAAGTGATCGCGTCGTCAAACGGCCCGGTGCACTTTCTGGACTTGCCATGCTGCGTCGATGAAGACGCGGTGCTGGGCTGGGCCGACTGCCCGACGCCATCCTACCGCTACGATTACGAGCACGTGAAAGGGTTTGTGGCGGCGGTCGGCGCACTGACAGGATTGACGTTGTCGGGCGAAGAAAAGCAGGTCAATTTCACGGGCGCCGGCACGGTGCTGGTGCAGTCGTCCGAACGCGGCATGGCGCGCGGTGGGGCGCTGCAACATTTGCTGGCCCAGTTACCGGGATTTTCGAAAAGCGAGCTGGCGCAACTCGGCTCAACCGCGCAACAACTGAGCCGCGACGGGCGCGGCTAAATCAAAAGACCCGGCGCAGCTGACGCGCGCCGGGTCTTTTTTAAAACCATCTCAGGTCGACGACGCTTCACCCTGGACCTGGCCTGCGCCTTGCTCCAGGAACGCGCGCAGCATCCACGCATTTTTTTCATGCACTTCCATGCGCGTCGAGAGCATGTCGGCAGTCGGGAAATCGTCGATCTGGTCGGCGATGCGCACGGCGGCGCGCGCGCTGCGGATGACCGCTTCCTGGCCTTCGACCAGCTGGCGGATCATTTCTTTTGCCTGTGGCACGTCGATTTCTTCAGTGATGCTCGACAGTTCGGCATAGCGCTTGTAGGTGCCCGGCGCGAAGTGCCCCAGCGCGCGGATGCGCTCGGCGATGTTGTCGAGCGCGTTCCACAGCTCCGTGTACTGCGTCTCGAACATCAGGTGCAGGGCCGAAAACATCGGGCCGGTCACGTTCCAGTGGAAGTTGTGGGTCTTCAGGTAGAGCATGTAGCTGTCCGCCAGGACAACTGAGAGCGACTCGACGATTTTTGCGCGGTCTTCGGTGCTGATGCCAATATCCATATTCATCGTAGGTTTCTCCGTTGGGTTCAGTGAGGTGCAGTGAGCTGCAAGGGTGTTGTCGCAATCGAGCTTAGCACTTTGGCGGCAAACGTGGCGGCGCGTGACCCGGTTCACGCTGACCCGCATGTGCAGCGTCGTGTCGGCAGCAGCTGCGCACGGTTGAGTAGTGCAAACGATGCCAAATTGGAAAGTACAGTACGATACTTCGGCATCGCGGCTGCCGCTATGGCCCGCGAATTTCCCACTGATCAGGAGTTACCGAAGATGAATTTGCGCAGCCTGCTTCCATCCATGTTGATTGGCGCCGTCGCCAGTGCCCGTTCCATGACGCCCATGGCCACGCTCGCTGCAGCCCGCGTCGCCGGGCGCGGCACGACCGGTGAACTGGTCCTGCTGGACCGTCCCTTGTTCAAATACGGGGCGCTCGCGATGGGTGTCGGGGAATTGTTTGGCGACAAGATGAAATCGGCGCCGGACCGCACGGTGTTCCTCGGTTTGCTGGCGCGCGTCGCGAGTGCTGGCATTGCCGGTGCCGCGCTGGCGCCAAAGGGTCGCGAAACGACCGGCGCAGCCGTGGCGGTGGCCACCGCCGTGCCGCTGGCCTACCTGACGCTGGCCGGCCGCAAGGAGGCTATGGCGAAAATAGGCCAGACCCGCAGCGGGCTGATTGAAGATGCGCTGGTGGTCGCCGCCGGTGCGGCGGTGGTCGCCTGGGCGACGCGCAACTAAGGCAACGACAAGTCAGCCGGCCAGGAAATGGGCCAGGCTGGCCAGATCGATATTCCCGCCGCTGATCAGGATCCCGACGCGCTTGCCGCGCAGTTGCTCCTGCATATTGCGCGCCGCCGCGAAACCCAGGCAGCCGGTTGGCTCGACCACGATTTTCATGCGCTCGGCAAAAAAGCGCATGGCTTGCACCAGGTCGTCGTCGCTGACAGTGAGGATGTCATCGACATCGCGCCGGATGATGGGAAAGGTCAGCTGGCCCAGGTGCTGGGTTTGGGCGCCGTCGGCAATCGTCACCGGGGTGTCGATGTGGACGATGGCGCCCGAGCGGAACGATTGCTGGCCGTCGTTGCCCGCGGCCGGTTCCACGCCGTACAGCTTGCAATCGGGCGCCAGCGCCCGCGTCGACAGCGCCGAACCGGCCAGCAGGCCGCCACCGCCCAGGCAGACAAAGAAGGCGTCCAGCGGCCCGGTTTCCTCGAACAGTTCCTTGGCCGCCGTGCCCTGGCCGGCGATGACATCCGGGTGGTCGTAGGGCGGGATCAAGGTCAGGCCGTGGCGTGCCGCCAGGTCGCGCCCGATCTGTTCGCGGTCCTCGGTGTAGCGGTCGTAACCGACTACCGTGGCGCCATAGCCCTTGGTGGCGGCCACTTTTGCGGCCGGGGCGTCATGCGGCATGACGATCGTGGCGGGCATCTCCAGCAAACGGGCCGCCAGGGCTATGGCCTGGGCATGGTTGCCCGAACTGAAAGCGACCACGCCGGCGCGGCGTTGTTCCGGCGTGAATTTGGACAAGGCGTTGCAGGCGCCGCGAAATTTGAAGGCGCCCATGCGTTGCAGGTTCTCGGCCTTGAAAAACAGCTCGGCGCCGAACAGTTCATTCGCGGTGCGCGAGGTCAGCACCGGCGTGCGGTTGGCCACGCCGGCGATGCGCGCGGCAGCTTGTACGACGTCGTCGTAGGTGGGCAAAACGAGGGTATTCATGCGGCTCCTTGCAGATAATTGTTTTTGACGCGCACGTAATGTTCGGCCGAATAGCGCAGCCATTCGATCTCGGCTGGCGTCAGGGCGCGGATTTTTTCGGCGGGCCGGCCCATATACAGAAAACCACTTTCCAGGGTTTTGCCGGGCGGGACCAGGCTGCCGGCGCCCAGCATGACGTGGTCCTGGACGACGACATCGTCCATCACGATGCTGCCCATGCCGATCAGGCAGTCGTTGCCGATGCTGCAGCCATGCAGCAGGACGCCGTGGCCGACCGTGACATAGTCGCCCACCGTCAAGGGCGAGCCGCCCGGTTTATCCGGCGTGCGATGGGCCACGTGGCCCATGGTCAGATCCTGGATATTGGTGCAGCGCCCGATGACGATGTCGTTGACGTCGCCGCGCAGAATGGCATTGCACCACACCGAGCTGTCTGCGCCGAGCGTGACGCTGCCGATGACTTGCGCGGACGGGTGCAGGTAGACGCCCCCGGCGAGCCGGGGGATTGCATCGAGGTAGGGGGAAAGCGGCATGTGGGCTCCGGTTGCAGTCTGTAGCCCACTAGTTTGACGGGCGATTGAACCAGACGCAAGCCATCCATGCCGCGCGCGCGTGATTTACCCTGCGATGAGCTTGCGGTTTGCCGCGCCAGGCAGCATGCGCAGCGTTTTGCCGACCACTGCCTTGTAGGTTTTCGCCTTGATGGTGTCGACGTAGCGGTACTCGGCGCGCGTTTCCGTTGGGGTGACGGTCAGCACGACGAAGCCGCGCGAGATCGTCTCCGCATACTGGAGCGGCCCGATCAGCTGTTCCATGCCGCCGGCGACAGTGGCCGGGGCGATGGTCGGGAAGTAGGTTTCGAAGCCGGGCGAGGTCACCGACGGCACGCCGATTTCCACGCCGACCGCCACGCCGTTGATGTCCTGCAGGTCGCTGGCCCAGGCATTGTGGGTGTCGCCGGCCAGCACCACCAGGTTCTTGTTGAGCGTGCGGGCCATGTCCAGCACGGTTTCACGCGCGGCCTGGTAGCCGTCCCAGGCGTCCAGGTTGTACGGGATCGGCGAGGCCGTCAATTGCTGCTGTTCGGTGGCGGTCAGCGCCGTGCCGGCCTGCAGCTTGGCCGCGATGCCGAAGTAGGTGGGGTAGCCGACCGTGCCAAGCACCATCGGGGCCGGCAGGTTCATGCGCGCCATCAGTACCTGCTGGCCGAGGATTTGCCAGGTGGCGCTCGACTTGCTCATCTGGCCCTGCAGCCAGGTGGTTTGCTCGGCGCCCATCAGCTGGCGCGTGGGCTTGTACGCGTCGGCGACGAAAGCGGCGGTGTTGAAGCCGCCCGCGCTGACGTAACTGGCGTAGGCCAGTTGCTTCTCGCGCCCGATCACGCGCGTGTCGAGCATGTGCAGCGAGAGCAGGTTGCCGAAGTCGAAAGAGCGGTAGATTTTATCCGGGCGGGTGGCGTCCGGCTGGCGGATCGGCATCCATTCGTGGTACGCCTGGATCGCCATCATGCGGCGCGCGGCCCACAGGCCTTCGGTGACCGGATCGTGGTTTTCCGCGCCGCCGGTCCAGGTGTCGTTCGACAGTTCATGGTCGTCCCAGACGGTGATGAACGGCAGGCGCGCGTGCAGGGCTTGCAGGTCGGGGTCGGTGCGGTATTGCTGGTAGCGGCGGCGGTAGTCGGTCAGCGTGATGATTTCGTTGGCCGGCAGCGAGACGCGGCCCAGGCTGGCGGCGTCCTGCGAGGCGTAGCCGCTGGCGGCGTATTCGTAGATGTAGTCGCCCAGGTGCAGTGCGGCGTCGATGTCGTCGAATTTGGCGGCGTCGTTATACACATTGAAAAAGCCGGTCGGGTAGTTGGTGCAGCTGAAGACGGCAAAGCGCGCACGCGAGACAGTGCCAGTCGGGAGCGTTTTGGTGCGGCCGGTAGGCGAGGTCACGCCGCGGCAGCTGAAACGGTAGTAATAGGCGCGGTTGGCGGCCAGGCCGGTGGCGTCGACCTTGACGGTGAAATCGGTGGCGGCGCCGATGCGCACGGTGCCGGACACCACGGTCTTGGTAAACGCGCTGTCGTCGGCCACCGTCCAGTCCACTTCCACATCTTCGGTGCCGAGCGCGGAGATGCGTGTCCACAGGATCACGCGGTCGGACAGCGGGTCGCCGCTGGCCACGCCGTGCGCGTAGTTGATCTGGCGGTCGGCCGCGCCTTCGCCGCCACAGGCGGTCAGGGGCAGGGTGGATACGGCGACGGTGCCGATGGAAAAGTTGCGGATGAAGCTGCGGCGTGAAGACGACTGGGTCATGAACTGTCCTGGTTGGAGTGTAAAAGTCGGTCCATAATAGACAGTGAGCGTGACCCGTTGATGACATCACCAGTAGCCGAGAACCTTCCACCAGGCACCGCCGACGACGGCAAATATCGCCAGTTCCAGCACGCACATCACGAAGCCGACGCGCCACCACAGTCCCATCGTCACGTAGCCGCTTCCGAAGATGATCGGCGAGGTGCCGGTGGCGTAGTGGGTCAGCGTCATCATGATCGAGGAGCCGGCCGTCATCATCAACAGGAACGGCACCAGCCAGGCGGCCGGCAGCAGCTGCGCGCCGACCAGTAAAAACGCCAGCATCATCGCGCTGATGTGGGCCGTGGTGCTGGCGAACAGGTAGTGCGAGAACACGAACGCCAGCAACAGCACGCTGCCCACGGCGAACCAGCCCATGCCACTGGCGACGATGGCGTCGTTCATGGCCAGCGAGGCCCACCCGATAACGCCCAGTTTGTTGAGCTGCTCGGCCAGCATCACCAGCGCGCCGAACCAGATCAGCGTGTCCCAGGCGCTCTTTTCCGAGAGGACGTCGTCCCAGTCCAGCGTGCCGGTAATGATCAGTACGAACAGGCCGATAAACGCCACCACGGTCGGGTCGAGCGTGAACGCGGGACCAAAGGCCAGCGCCGGCAGGTTGGCCCACAGCACCAGCAGCAAGCCGAAGGTGCCCAGCATGACTTTTTCTTTCGGCGCCAGCGGCCCCATACGTGCCAGTTCGGCTTTCGCGTAGTCGACCGCGTCCGGGGTGGCTTTCAGTTCAGGCGGCGCCAGCAGGTAGATCACCAGCGGCATCACCAGCAGGCAGACCAGGCCGGGCAGCACCATGCACAGCGCCCAGGTGGTCCAGCTCAGGTGTAAGGTTTGCCCGCTGGCCCGGGCCACGAAGTCGACCACCAGCGGATTGGGCGCGGTAGCGGTCAGGAACATGGCCGAGGTAATCGGATTGGCGTGGTAGTTCACCAGCGCCAGGTAGGTGCCGACCTTGCCCTCACTGTGGTCGGCCGGATCGGAGTGAAAGGCGTTGGCGATCGACTTCATGATCGGATGGACGATGCCGCCGCCGCGCGCGGTATTACTGGGCGTAAAAGGTGCGAGCACCAGCTCACACACGGCCAGGCCGTAGCCGATGCCGATCGTCCGTTTGCCCAGCCAGGCGATGAACAGCAGACCGATACGGTTACCCAGCCCGGTCTTTTTGAGACCGCGCGCAATCAGGATGGCGACCACGATCAGCCAGATCAGCGGGCTGGAAAAACTGCCCAGCGCATCGGCGATGGCGCCTTTCGACGAGGTGGCCGTGACTTGCGTCAGCGCCACGATGACGATCGCCATCATGGCCATGACCCCGATCGGCATCACTTTCAGGATGATGGCCACGATGGTGGTCAGGAAAATGGCGACCAGGGTCCATGCCTTGGGGGTGAGCCCGGCTGGACACGGTAGCAACAGCAGCACCAGTACGGCAGTGGTGATCAGCGCCGGGACGAGGCGAAACGGGACCGCGGCGTTGAAGTAGGCAAAGGCGGCGCGCAGTTTGGCGAAGATGGGCATCGGGTCAGTGACTGAAATTGACGCTGACGCACTGCGTGGTGGCGGCCGCGCCAAGCACGAAGCTGCGCACCTCGGCGCGGGCGCACGATTTGTCCGACCACAGCAGGAAGTGGGCGCCGCCGGTTGCCGTGAACAGCTTGACCTTGCCTGCACGGCGCAACGCGGCGATGTGGCGCAGCGCCGCCTCGTACGGCGTCTTGGCGTCCTGGGTGCCATGGATGACCAGCGTTGGTGGCAACTGCGCGGGCAGGCGGGCAAACCAGGCGTCGTGCGCGTACAGCGGAAACGGCGGGTCGACCAGGTAGCCAGGCAGGGGGCTGGCAAACAGCAGGCCGGCTTCCTCGCTGGCGACCTGCGGCGCCGTGCGGCCCGGCTGCAGGTTGTTTTCGCTGCCGCTGATCAGGATGACCAGCGGCAGCGACGGGGCCGATTGTGCAAACGTGCCGAACCCCGCCATTTCTTGCTGCACCGATGCGATCACGGCCTGCATGCGCGTTGCGCCGCCGGTGTCGAGTTCCTTGATCAGATATGGAATCTGCACGGCGGCGTCGGGCATGTCGAGCAAGGACCCGAAGAAGCGTTTGGGGTTCTTGCCCGGGACGGTATCGAACAGTTGCGGCTCGGTGGCGGCGCGCGCCAGCAGCTTGCGGTATAGCTGCTCGGTGGGCTCGCCCATGGCGCGGCTGCAGCGTGGGCTGGCGTCGCACCCGGCCAGGATGCGCCGTCCCACCGCGTCGACCAACAGCGAGCGCCGGCTCAGGTCGGCCGACGCGTCGTCCTGCAGCGGCACCAGCGAATCGAGGATGATGCCGTCGATGCCGGGCGTACCCAGCGCCACCGTGCGCAGCACCAGTTGGGTGCCGTACGAGACGCCGTAGACAAACGTCTTGCCCGCATGCGGCGCGCGCGCGAGCAAGGTTTGCAGGTCGTAGGCGGCATTGGTTTGCGAGAACTGGCGCGTGGTTGCCGGATTGGCGTTCAGGCTGGCGAAGCAGCTGCCCCATTCGGCGCCGGCCAGACTGGTGCCACCCGGCGAGGCGACGGCTTCTTCGGGCGCGCACATGCGGGTCGAGGCACCGGTGCCGCGGTGGTCGGGAATGACCAGGTCGAAGCCAGGGAAGGTGTCGCGCAAGTTGGGCAGCAGGCCGTAGAACGCCGCGCCCGATTCGCCGGGACCGCCGGCCACCAGCCAGACGCTGCCACGCCGCGTGCCGAGCGCCGGTAACATCCGGACGAATAGTGCGACCTCTCCCCTGGCGCCCGCCGGGCCGGACGGATTGGCCGCCACGATCTCGATCGCACAGCGGCTGCCGGCGAGGGCGGGATCGGTAGCGGCGTCACTGCATGGTGTGAAATCGGCCGCGTGGGCACTCGAAAGGATGGAGAACAGGGTGAAGGCGAGGGCGCAGGTGCGCAGTGTCATGGGGAAATCCTGGTCGGCGTGAAGCGTCCAGAGTAACTGCCCAGCAACTAATTGTCGATTAATAAAAACCAGCTGGCGCCGGTGTCGCGCGAACGACGCTTAGTCCGGCATCTTGTGGCGCGGCAGCGCGATGGTGAACACGCAGCCCTGGTGCGGCAGGTTGCGCACGGTGAGCGCGCCGCCATTCACGGCCACGCTCTGGCGCGCGATGGTCAGGCCCAGTCCCATGCCGCTGCGGTCGATGCCGGACTGTGCGAACGGCTTGAACATTGCCTGCACCACGCCATCGGCCAGACCGCCGCACTGGTCCTGCACATCGATGTGGATTTCGTCGCCGGCGGCGTAGGCGGTGAGCACGACTTCGGTGCCTGGGCGGGTGAATTTGAAGGCATTTTGCAGCAGGTTGGCCACGGCGGCGAGCAGCAGGTCGCGGTTGCCGGCCACGGCCAGGTCGGCATTTACCACGGGCAGGCGCAAGGTGCAGTTGTGCATTTTGGCCGAGAGCAGGGCGGCATGGTAGATTTCGGCGATGAACGCTGCCAGCGAAAAGCTGCCCAGCACGACATCGGTGTTGCCAAGCGCGCGCACGTCGTCGAGCGATGCCGCAATCAATTTTTCCAGGCCCGCCAGGCTGCGTTCCAAAATTGCCCCGGTGGCGCCGCCCAGGGGCAGATGGCCCGCCTTGACGGCCGCGAACGCGAGCGACGCGGTACCCAGCAAATTGCGCAGCTCATGGGCGAAATAGCCCATTTGTTCGCGCGCTGCGGAGGCACTCGCGTCGGCCGCCAGCGCGTCCTTCTGGAAGCTGAACTCGGTCACGGCGTCGGAAATGGCATTGTCCAGGCAGCGGTTCAGCGTGCGGAATTCGTCTACTTCAAACGGGGCGTTGCGTTCGACGGCAAGGTCGGTAATGGCCTGGCACAGGTCGCCATAGTCGTGCACGACCTGGTCGACACTCAGGCCCATGGCCAGCAAGTCTTTGCCATGCTGGGCCGCGGAAACGCTCAGTTCGGACAGGGCCGGGGCGCCGCCGGCCGGGCCGGAAATGCGGCGGCTGTCCATCGGCTGGTCGGTCTGCTCGATCTCGAGCGTGCGAATCAGCTGGCTCAGGAACAGCGGTACGCCGTTGGTCAGCTGGATTTCAGTGGCCGAGCGACCGGCACGGGCAGCGACCTTGATGCGGCAGCGGCGTTCCAGTTCAGCGCGATTCTCGGTCAAAAAAGTGTGCATCATAAAAAATCCGGGTAGCCATGCCGCCTTGGCGGGAAACACGCAGATGTGCTAAGCAATCTTGACGCCCCACCAGTCTACACCCTGCGATCCATCGTCTTGGGTTCGCTTCGGCAAAGCGTGGCCAGCCCGGTTCAGGCCGTGCTGTAGCCCGGCCAGGTGATTTCGAGTTCATAGCCGATCGAGCGCGCCAGGCCGTCCAGGTCGGGGAACAGTGTGGCGTGCGTGATGTTCATCCGGTACAGCGCCAGCATGGCTTCTTCGCGGATCGAGGGAGGCAGCACGATTTTTTTGAGCAGCGTGTTACCCGCTTCGTAGCAGCCGATGATGTCGTCGAGCGGCTTGTCGAGCACGCCCGGGACGACGAAGGTACCGGACTGGGCCACCAGGCGGCGGTCCATCTGCTCCGGCTCGCCCACCCACAGCAAGTCCTTGCTGTTGCTGGCGAAGTAACGCTCGAAGTTGCCCTTGATGCGCGGGTCGATCAGTTCGCGCCGCAGGGTCAGGTCGTTCGACGGCGCGGCGCGCCACAGCGTGGGTGTGTCCAGCGCGAAGACGGCCGAGCTGCGGGTGGTGCGGTACAGCGCGAAAAACGCGGCGACGAAGGGCGACTTGGTGAAGTCGAGCATGCGCGTGGGGGCGCCGTGGTGCTGCATCAGTGCCAGGCAGCGGATGTCATCGTCCAGTACGGCGGCGTCGAGCAGATAGTTATGCGCCTTGCGCCGGAAGATGCGCAAGGCGCGCTCTTCGCGCTGGCGCCAGGTCGACATGTCCGGCACAAAACTTTGCAGGTAGCGTGACAGGGAGCTGCGCAGCTGCCAGTCGGCGTCGGGCAGGCCGCGGAACGCCCAGCCGTTGTATTCGGAGGTGAGCGAAACGAAGGCGTTCCAGTTGGCGATGTGGATGGTTTCCATTGGGGGCAGATAGTTGACGGCCCCGCCAGTATCCCTCTTTATTGTTGCGCCGTCATGTCGGCACGCTGCATCAGGAACCGTGCCAGCGCATCGTCGAGTGTCGGCAGCAAGTTGGCGCGCCCGCTGTCGAGTGCGCTATTGGTCGGACGGGGCGCAATAAAATGGCAGTCGCCCGCGGTATTTTCTACCAGCCCGGCCGGATCGAGCCCGGCCCGCGTCGCCGCCAGGCGCGCCAGTTCGATCCACGATACGGCCGCGCCATTGGTGAGGTGCCAGACACCGCATTCGCCGTCGACGATCAGGTTCAGGCAGGTGTCGACCAGGTCGGGCACATACGTCGGCGTGATGATCAGGTCGCCGGGCGCGGCAAAGGCCTGGCCGGCGTCCAGCGCGCCGAGTGCATGGTGGACGAAGTTGTACTGATCCCACGGCCCGAAAAAACTGCTGGTACGGATCACCAGTGCATGCGACATGCGCCCCAGCACGGCCTGTTCGCCTTGCGCCTTGCTGCGCCCGTAGACGTTGATGGGCGAGACGTCGTCGGTCTCGACATACGGGCTGTCGGCGCGGCCATTGAAGACCAGGTCGCTGGAAAAGGTGGTGAGGTGGATACCATGGCGGGCGCAGGCCATGGCCAGCACTGCGGGACCGACACTGTTTTCGCGAAAGCACCGTTCGGCGTCCTGTTCGGCATCGTCGACGCGCACATACCCGCTGGCGTTGATCAGCGCCCACGGCTGCCAGGTGGCCAACGCGCGCTCGACCGAATCGGGATCGGTGATGTCCATCTCGGCGCGGCTTACCAGGCGATACGCCAGGTTGCGCTGGGCGCAGATGCGGGCGAAGGCGCGCCCGAGCGTGCCGCTGGCGCCGGAAATGAGCAGCGGCGGGCGCGCGCCATCCGCGCTGGGATCGGTGATGATGGTCGTTGGCTGGTCGGCGGCGCCGGGCGCCGCGTGGTAGCGCGTGGGGCGGCGCCACCAGCCATGTCCCAGGGCGGCGGGGTGCGCTTGTGCTTGCCCGGTTGCGATCTGGCGCAGCAGGCCGGCCACGGCCGTAGGGCGGGGGGTACCGCCGCGAATGTCGAAGGCGCCCGATTCGTAATGGCCGGCCTGGCGCGTGACCAGGCTGTCCCAGTCGAACGAGCCGAGCAGGGCCCAGGCCGTGACCGCGCGCACGTCGGCGCCCGCCGCGCGGGCAGCCTGGGCCGCGTCCCAGATTTCGGCCAGCCAGCGCAACTGGTCTTCGCGGCCGGCGTGGATATGCGCTTCGGTGACGGCAATCGGCAGTCGATAGCGCTCCCATACTTCCAGTAACAGCGGCGTCAGGCTGGTGGCCGGCGCCTCGGGCACCCGCGCCGATTCGGTGTCGATGCACGCGACGCCGCCCAGCAGGCCCGGCGTCAGGAAGGGATACTGGTCGACCCGGTGATCGAGCCAGCGTTCGCTGGTGACGTAATAATTCACGCCGACGATGTCGGGCGGGCACGGATGGTCGCGGAACCACAGCACCTCGTCGGCCTGCGCGCCATGCTCGAGCAGGTAGGTCCACAGGGCGTGGGTCGTGTCAACCTTGCCGCACAGCAGGTCCCAGGCCAGCCAGCGCCGTTCGTTGTAAAAGGCGGCCACGTGCGCCATCTCGGGTGTGCCCCAGGTTTTGCCCAGGTCGTCGGTTTGTACCAGCCTGGCTGCCGGGTTGTGCACCCGCACGGCCTGCATGGCCAGCACGGTGGCGCGGCACTGATTTAATACGGCAGCGACGAATGCGCGGTCGCTATGCTCGTGTGGGTACCAGAAACCATACAGGGCCGAAAAACGCGCCGTGGTCAGCGGTTCGTTGACCGGTGTGTAGTGTTCGATCCAGGGATAGCGTGCCGCCACCGCGCCGGCATACGCCGCCAGACCGGGCGCAAACGACGGCTCGACCAGGCTGGTGGTACGCGGTCCGCTGCCATGGTGCACCAGGCCGGCGATGACGGTAATGCCGCGCACGCGGCACTGCGCCAGCTGGGCATCGGCGACCCGCCAGTCGGCCTGCGCCAGGCCGTCGGGCGCGACGCGCTCCCACAGCACCGGATAACGCATGGTGCTCACGCCCAGCGACTGCAGCTGGCCGATGTCGTCGGGGCGCGATTCGTGACCGCTTTGCGTTGCTTGATTGAAGTACCGATCGCCGACGCGATTGACGGTGCACTCGATGCCGCCCCAGAGCGCGAGGGAGCCGGCGGGCGTGCTCGACGAATTTTGGCTCATGCGTGGTTTCTTTCGCAACAAGGAGATTAATGGTAACTGTTTGACCCGCATGTCGTGTCAGCGGGCCGCGCTTGATCAGGTAAGAGAACGCTTACGCGGGCAAGCAGATTTTGACTGAACATACGGCCTGAAAGTTCGCGAACGCCTATGACGCCCCACTCGCTTACGCAAATATCGCGGCGCCGGGAAGCGCCGAGTTGCAGCGCGGAATTGAAGACGAAAGGTTGCCGTCCTGTTACGATTGTTACAACTACTGCTGACGGAGAGTTGGTTGTGTCTACCTTTATCGAGGTGCACGGCCTGACGACGCGACAACATGTGACACTATAACCATGCCCCTCGGGCCGAAAGGATTACCCATGCCAGCGCCAACGATCGTCGTCTTTTGCCACCTGCGGTGGGACTTCGTGTTTCAACGACCGCAGCACCTGCTGACCAGGCTGGCGCGGCATTTCAATATCATCGTGGTCGAAGAGCCGGTGCGCCATGAAGGCGGCGACTATCTGAAGCGGACCATGGTGGCGGACAACATCACCATCTGCCAGCCGCACACCGCCTGTCCTGAATGGGGTTTCCACGACGACCAGATTTCGCACCTGCGCCCGCTGCTGGCTGACCTGGTGCCGGACGGCGTACGCCCGATCGTCTGGTTTTATACGCCGATGGCGCTGCCGCTGCTGCAGGGCCTGGACCCGTCGCTGATCGTCTACGACTGCATGGATGAATTGTCGGCCTTTAAAAATCCGCCCAAGCAATTACTCCAGCGCGAATCGGCATTGCTGGCCATGGCGGACGTGGTGTTCACCGGCGGCCCCAGCCTGTACGAAGCGAAGCGTACGCGCCACCACAATGCGTTCTGCTTTCCGAGCAGCGTCGACGCGGCGCACTTTGGCCAGGCGCTGGACCGCTCGATCAGCGCCGTGCAGCAAGCCAGCTTCAAGGGCCCGCGCCTTGGTTTCTATGGTGTCATCGATGAGCGCTTCGACATCGACATGCTGCGCGCGATGGCCGACGCCCGACCAGAATGGCAGCTGGTCATGGTTGGCCCGGTCGTCAAGATCGACCCCGCCCATTTGCCGCGCAACGAAAACATCCACTACATGGGCCAGGCCAGCTACGCCGAGTTGCCGCCTTACCTGGCTGGCTGGGATGTCTGCCTGATGCCGTTCGCCATGAACGAGTCGACCAAATTCATCAGCCCGACCAAGGTGCTGGAGTACATGGCGGCCGAACTGCCAATCGTCAGCACGCCGGTCAACGACGTCAAGGTGCCGTATGGCCACGTGGTGGCGATTGCCGACACGGCCGAAGCCTTCATCGCCGCCTGCGATGCTGCGCTGGCGATGACGCCTGCGCAAACCGCGCGCATGGTGCAGATCGAGCGCGACATCGTCGCCAATACCTCGTGGGACGCCACCGCCAGCGCGATGCAGGAGATCCTCCTGAGCACGAAGCGCGCCGGCAGTGGCAAGCGCCTTGCCGCCAACGAAACGCCGATCAACCTCGGCGCCGTGGTGAATGCCTTGCCGACGCATGTCGAGTTGCAGCCGGTGGCAGTGCCCGCGGGTGGCGTGTCGGCGGCGCAGTTGCAGTCGGCCGATAAAGTGAAGGTGCCGGCCAAGGCTTGATGGCGGAATTTGGTATCATCGGCATCCGTTTGACTGGATGCCCTGATGACTTCAACCCGCGAATTGCGCGCGCTTGCCCTTGACTGCCTGCTAGAAACTGACCCTGTCGTCAAGATGGCGGCGATTGCCGCCATGCGCGCGTGCGGCGCTGCCGATCCGCTGGCGCTGCTGACCGAGCAGGGTGCCATTCCCGGCCGTCCCGAGCGACCAGAACTGGTGCCCCCGCGCCTGGTCGGGCGCCGTTCGATGGTGACGGTGGAGGGCCGCGCGATGCTGGTCCACGCGCTGGCGCACATCGAATTCAATGCGGTGAACCTGGCGCTGGACGCGATCTGGCGCTTTCCCGGGCTGCCGCCCGATTACTACGCCGACTGGCTTGGCGTGGCCTTCGAAGAATCGACCCACTACACCATGCTGGCTGCGCACCTGCGCGTGCTGGGCTACGCGTATGGCGATTTCCCGGCCCACGACAGTTTATGGGAAATGGTCGCGAAAACCACCGGCGACGTGCTGGCCCGCATGGCGCTGGTGCCGCGCACCCTGGAGGCGCGCGGCCTCGATGCGATTCCACCGCTGCGCGCAAAGTTGGCGCAAGCCGGCGACATGGACGCTGCGCACATCCTCGACATCATCCTGCGCGACGAAGTCGGGCACGTCGAAATCGGCAATCGCTGGTACAACTATCTGTGCGAACAGCGCGCTCTGGAGCCGTACGAGACCTACGCCCTGCTGGCGCTGGAATACGCAGCGCCCGTGCTGCGCGGGCCATTCAACCTGGAGGCGCGCCGGCGCGCCGGCTTCACCGAGGCGGAACTGGCGGCGTTGCCGGGCTAGCGGCGCGCAGCAGCGGATACGGATTGATCGCGCCACCCACGTCATACACGCCGTAGTGCAGGTGCGGCGGGGTGCCTTTGGCGTTGCCGGTGTCACCCACGTAACCGAGTACCCGGCCTGCGGCGATGCGCATGCCCGCTTCCACGTCCGCGTGGCGTTCGAGGTGGGCGTAGTAGTGACGTTGCCCGCCCGGACCCATCACCCACACCACCAGGCCGCCCAGGCCGCTGCTGCCGACCTGCGTGACGATGCCTTCGGTGCTGGCGCGCACGGGGGTGTCGCGTTTGGCGAAGATGTCGATGCCTTCATGCTTGCGGCCCGCGCTGCGCGCGCCACCCCAGGTGTCGGCCAGGGCGCGCGCACGCACACCTTCAACCGGCACCGGCAGCGCCGCCGGCTTGTCCATGGCGACCAGGCGCGCCGCGTACAGCGCCCGTTCGATGGTCGGCTGCAGGAAGTACCAGGCCGCACAGAGGAGGACGGCGACCACAAGGGAGCGGAGCAGGATGCGCATGTCGGTAAGTGATGGCCAGTTGAATCGATCAGATGGGGGCGAAACGTCAAAATCCCAGACGCCGACAGCGCCGGTGCGCAATTCAAGGCGCGCGCTGCGTATTGCACAGCGAGCGAGCTGGCTTGCCTTTGTTGGGTGGCATCGAGAAGGTTCAGGAGCTGCAAGCGATTTTTGATCGCCTGCGGATCGCCGGCCTGTGCCGGCATATCGATCCAGGCATACGCTTGAACGTAGTCGAGCGGCACACCGTGCCCTTGCGCAAACAGCAAGCCGTATTCGTTCTGGGCTGACAGCAAGCCGGCTTCGGCTGCCTTGCGGTACCAGAGCGCAGCCTGCGCAACATCGGCGCCAACACCGTCTCCCTTTCGCAAGGACTGGGCCAGGTTGAACTGCGCTTGCGGGTCGCCCGCTTCTGCCGCCTTGACCATGTAATGCAGCGCTATCGTTGCATCTTTGGGTACGCCGTCGCCATGCGCATGCATTAGTGCCAGGTTGGCCAGCGCGGGCACATGGTTCGCCTCTGCCGCTTCGGTGAACAGTGCGGCTGCGCGCGCCCGGTCACGCTCGACGCCGTGGCCTTCGTAGTACAGGCTGGCGAGCATGTGCTTTGCCTCGGCGCTGCCTTGCCCGGCTGCGGCCGTAAACGCAGCCAGGGCTGCGCTGTAGTTCCCGTCGTTGTAGTACGCGATGCCTTCCTTGGTGGATGCGCATGCCGGAGACGACAACGCGATGGCAAGCAGGAGCGTGAAAGTTCGACGCATGGCGGCCCTTATCGCTCGGTGAGCTTGACGACGGTCGGCGCGGGGAACGCCAGGCCGATGCCGGCGCCTTCGAGCGCTGCAAAAATGCCGTGCAACAGTTCGGCACGCACGTCGTTGCTGGCGTCGCCATCCTGCAGCGCGATATACGCATTCGTCTCGATATTGAAGCCGCGTTCGGTAATATTCGCGAAACGTGCGCGCGCGCCGGCGGCGACATGCTGGTGACCCGTCAGCACGCCTTCGATCAAGCCGACCGCCTCCTGCAATTGTGCCGCCGTGACCGCGGGGCTGACCGGAATGACAGGATTGAACTGGAAGCGGTCGCGGTCTGTCAAATTTTCGATTTGCCGGGCCGAGAAGTCGCCGTTGGGAATGGTCACGATGGTGCGCTCGCCGGTGCGGATGCGGGTTGAGCGGATGCCGATGTCTTCCACCGTGCCGGTCACCGTGCCGACCTTGATCGCGTCACCAATCTGCGCTGGCCGGTCGGCGATGACCGTCACGCTGCCGACCAGGTTTTCCACGGTTTTCTGTGCACCGAGTGCCAGCGCGATGCCGCCCACGCCCAGCGCCGCAATCCCGGTGGTGACGTTGATGCCGAAGGTATCGAGAATGCCGACGGCGGAAAACGCCAGCAGCAGGACTTTGACGGTGCGCCGCAGCAGGGTCACCACCGAGATGACCTGGCGCCGCTGGCGCCGTTCCATGCGCGAGATGGCAAGATCGGAGATGGCGTCGACCAGGCGCAGGCCGAACCAGACAAAGGCGACGGCAGTGACCACGCCAGAGTAGCGCAGGAAGGTTTGCCGGGCGACGATGCCGACCGGCAGCTCCTCGACCCAGGCATAAAACACGCCGATCGCAAACAGCAGGCTGAACGGTGGCAGCGATGCCTGCAGGAACAGGTACAGGCCATTTGTTTCGGGATCGCGCACCAGCTTGCGCAGCGCCAGCAGCACGATGCTGGCCAGGAACCACAGGCCGGCAAAGCTGGCCGCCGCAAGACCGACCAGCAACAGCCAGTCCTGCACCGGAGCGCCCGCGAGCATGAAGCCCATGCCGGTGCCGCTGCCGGCCTTGGCCACGGTATCGGCATTGGCCAGCGCCAGCTGGCTGGCGGTCTCTCTGGCGATTTTCCAGATCGCCTGGTCACCGCTACCCGAGCGGGCCAGCAGCACCGGCACTTCCTTGCCCTGGATGGTGATCGAGCCGACGTCTTCGCGGTCGACATCGAGGTCGTCGTTGGTACGCCCCACGGGGTCGTTCGACAGGGCGACGAAGGGCTCCAGCGAGCCGCCGCGGTCGAGCAGCACCTGCAGGCGCCGCGCCAGTTCGGTGCCGGAGGTGCGCTGGCGGCCGCCGCGTTCGGCTGGCACGTCGATATAGTTGCCGGCCTGTTCGTAGTCGTGCCTGGCCAAGGCTTCGATCAGCGCGGTGATGGTCGAGCGCGGCGTCTGGCGGTCGAAGCGGTCGGCGACGGCCGCCGTGGCGGCAGGGACAGCCGCCGTGGCCTGGGCCGCCGCAGTCATGGCGAACGGGAGCGGCAAGGTGAGGGCGATCAACAACGCGCCCAGGTAATGTTTCATATGCTTCATGCTGCCCTTATTGCCAATGCATCAAACAGGCCGGCACCAGCATCGCCAGCGACAGCACCACGTAAATCAGTTGCAGCGGAATCATCCATTTGGCCCATGTTGCCCAGGGAATCCGGGCCAGCGCCAGTACGCCGATGGTGATGCCGGAGGTCGGCAGCATCGGCGTGGAAAACTCGCTGAACTGGTAAGCCAGAATGGCAGTCTGGCGCGTCACGCCTACCAGGTCGGCCAGCGGCGCCATGATCGGCATGGTCAGCGCGGCCTGGCCGGTGCCGGAGTGGATGAAGAAATTGATCACGCTCTGGATGCCGTACATTTTCCAGGCGGCGAAGATCGGGCTGGACGACTGCACCAGTGGCAGCAGGCTGTGCAGCATGGTGTCGATGATGTGGGCGTCGCGCGCCAGAATCACCGTGCCGCGCGCCAGCGCAATGACCAGCGCGGTATTGACCAGGTCCTTGGCGCCGCTCGAGAAGGCGAACACGAAGCGGTCGGCGTCGAGCCGGCCCACCAGGCCGATCACGATGGCCATCGACAGAAACAGCGCCGCGATTTCCGCCACGCCCCAGCCGCCATGCACCACGCCGAACACCATGCCGATCAGCGAGCCGGCGAAAATCGACAGGATCGCGATGTGGGTGCGTGTCATGCCCGTGAAGGCGGTCTCGCCCGGCTTGTGCGCCGCGCGCAATTCCTGGTCAAGCGCGAAGGTCGGGCTGCGCGTCGGGTCGGCTTTTACGCGCGCGGCGTACCACATCAGGAACAGCACGGTAGCCAGCGTCGCGATGGCCCAGCAAATGAGCCGGTAGCCAATGCCGGAAAACGGCTGTACCCCGGCGATCTTTTGCGCGATGCCGACATTGAACGGGTTCAGGAAGGCGGCGCCAAAGCCGACCTGCGAGCCGAGGAAGGGAATCGAGACGCCCGTGATCGAGTCGTAACCCAGCGCGAGCGCCAGCGGCACGAAGATCAGCACGAAGGGAATTGCTTCCTCACTCATGCCAAAGGTGGCACCACCGAGGGAAAACAGCGTCACAAACAAGGGGATCAGCGCGGCCCGCACGAACGCGGAGCGGGTGTGGGCGCGCGCGATGGTCTTGATCATCGATTCGACCGCCTCGGTGGCGGCCAGCACGGCGAACGCGCCGCCGACAATCAAAATGAAGCCGATGATCTCGGCCGCTTCCACGAAGCCCTTGATTGGCGCCATCATCAGCGCCACCAGTCCCTGCGGGTTGCTGGCAATATAGTGGAAGGTGGCCGGATCGACGACCGACTTGCCGCCCACTATTTGCATCTCGTACTTGCCGCCCGGGACCAGCCAGGTGGACACGGCAATCATGGCGAGGATGGCAAACAGCAAAACAAAGGTATTGGGGAGACGCAGTTTTCTCATGGCGGGTTGATCCGTGGAATGAATGGCGATCTTACACAATTGATATGGCTGTGCGGCAAAATACGGGTGCGGGCGGGAAAAATAGTCCGTTTCGGGTAAGCTTCGGCCTGATTTTTCGACATATGGATAACAAGATGACCTACCTGTTTCGCCCCTTGCTGTGCCTCGTCCTCACGCTCGTCACTCTGGGCGCACGCGCCGAAGGGTCGCTCGTCATTGTCGGCGGCGCGCTGCGGGCCGACAACGCTGCCGTGTGGCAGCGCATCGTCGACCTGGCTGGCGGCAAGGGTGCGCGCATCGCCGTCGTGCCGGCTGCAGCCGGGAATCCGACCGGCTCGGGCGGACGCGTGGTCCAGCACCTGAACCAGTACGGTGCGCAGGCCTTCCTGCTGCCGCTGGCGCCGCGCCTGCCGGGCGACGTGCACGTCGCCGCCAACGATCCCGCCAATGTCGCCGCGCTCCAGGCGTCGGGCGGCGTGTATTTCATTGGCGGCGACCAGGCCCGCATCACCGCTTCGCTGCGCAATGTCGATGGCGCCAACTCGAAAGTGCTGGACGCGATCTGGGCCTTGTACCACCGTGGCGGCGTGGTGGCCGGGGCCAGCGCCGGTGCGGCCATCATGAGCAGCACCATGTTCGACAATGCGGGCACCACCTTGTCCTTGCTGCAGAACGGCGTGAGCGACGGCACTGAACTGGCACCCGGCCTCGGTTTCATTGGCAAGGACGTGTTCGTCGACCAGCACCTGATCATCCGCGGCCGCTTCGCGCGCATGCTGCCGGCGATGCTGAAAAAATCGTACAAGCGCGGCCTGGGCATCGACGAGAACACCGCCGTGGTGGTGGGGCCTGGTCGCGACGCCGAAGTGATCGGCTACAAGGGCGCAATCTGGTTCGATCTGACCAACGCCACGGTCGACCCGAACCTGCAAGCCTTCAATATTGCCAACGCCAGCATCAGCTACCTCGACCACGGCGACCGCATCAATCTCGACACCGGCGCCATGACGCCCTCGGCCGACAAGGTCGGGGGCAAGGTCGATCCGGCCAAGCCCGGCAACCGCTCGCCACTGTTTTCGGCCGATATCCTCGGCAACACCACGCTGGTCGACCTGATGAGCAAACTGGTCGACAGTTCCCAGCCGCAGGCGACCGGCCTGGCGTTTGGCGGGCCCGATGCGAATCCGGCCTTGCCCGGGTTTTCGTTCCAGTTGCGCCGGACGGACGCTACCGTTGGTTACGAATCGGCGACCTCGGAAGCGTACTCGGTGTATCGCATGCGCCTTGACGTAAAACCGGTGAAAGTGCGCTGGCCCGCGATCGGCGAATACCGCAAGTAATTGCGTGCCACTGATGAACGGCAGGCATAAGAGCATGCCTTTCAACCGTGTTAATCGTCTTGCCAGAATCCTTTAAGATGCGTGCTGATTACATTGACACCGTCAGCCCATTGACCGACAAGGACTAAGCACATGAACGACACGAACCCACTGCGCCAGCTTGGCGACATCAAATTGACCAGGAGAGACGTGCTCATTGCCGGCGCCGTCTCGACTGCGGCCGCCTCGGTGCCGGGCCTGGCCACCGCCCAGACCGCCGCTTTGCCAACGCCGGCCGCTGCCGCGCAGCCACCCGTCATGGCAAAATTTTCGCTCAAAGTCAATGGCAAGACCCAGCAAATGGACGTCGACACGCGCACCACCTTGCTCGATGTGCTGCGCGAAAACCTGCACATGACTGGCACCAAGAAGGGTTGCGACCATGGTCAGTGCGGCGCCTGCACCGTCATCGTCGACGGCCGCCGCATCAATTCCTGCCTGTCGCTGGCCGTGATGCACGACGGCGCGTCGGTCACCACCATCGAAGGCCTCGGCACGCCCGATAAACTGCATCCGATGCAGGCAGCCTTCGTGAAACACGACGGTTTCCAGTGCGGATACTGCACGCCTGGCCAGATCTGTTCGGCCGTGGCCGCGCTCGACGAAATCAAGCAGGGCATCCCGAGCCACGTTACCGGCAGCCTGCTGGAGAAACCGCTGTTGTCGGTCGCCGAACTGCGCGAACGCATGAGCGGCAACATTTGCCGCTGCGGCGCTTACTCGAACATCATCGACGCCATTTCGGAAGTCGCCGGGAGCCGCGCATGAGAGCCTTTACTTACCAGAAAGCGAAGACGGTCGCCGAGGCCGCCACGCTGGTGGCGCGCACCCCGAACGCCAAATTCATCGCCGGCGGCACCAATCTGCTCGACCTGATGAAGCTGGAAATCGAAGCGCCAGTCGCGCTGATCGACGTGAATCACCTGGGCCTGAACAAGATCGAGGCCACGCAGGACGGCGGCTTGCGCATCGGCGCCATGGTCACCAATACCGACCTGGCGTCTGACGCCCGTGTGCGCAAGGACTACGGCGTGCTCGCGCGCGCCATCCTGTCCGGCGCCTCGGCCCAGCTGCGCAACAAGGCGACCACCGCCGGCAACCTGCTGCAGCGCACCCGTTGCCCGTACTTCTATGACACCAACATGGCGTGCAATAAGCGCGTCCCGGGCAGCGGCTGTTCGGCCATTGGCGGCTATACGCGCCAGCTCGCCGTCATCGGCGTGAGCGAATCGTGCATCGCCACCTATCCGGGCGACATGGCCGTGGCAATGCGCCTGCTCGACGCCTCAGTGGAAACCGTGGCATCGAACGGCGCCAAACGCGTGATTCCGATTGCCGACTTTCACCGCCTGCCGGGCAACACGCCGCACATCGAGACGGCGCTGGCCCCGGGCGAGTTGATCACGGCCGTGACCTTGCCGAAACCAATTGGCGGCGTGCACATCTACCAGAAGGTGCGCGACCGGTCGTCGTATGCGTTTGCGCTGGTATCGGTGGCGGCAGTGATCCAGAAAGACGGCAGCGGGCGCGTGGCCCTGGGTGGCATGTCCCACAAGCCGTGGCGCGTGGAAGCTGCCGAGGCGAATCTGCCGCGCGGCGCCAAGGCCGTCACCGACGTGTTGCTGGCCGGCGCCAAGCCGACCTCCGAGAATGCATTCAAGGTCATCCTGGCCCAGCGCACGCTGGCCGCTGTAATTGCCGAAGCATCGAGGAGCCAAGCATGAAATTCGATACCCCTGCTACCACCAATCCGATCGACCAGTTAAAGGTCATCGGCAAGCCGCTCGATCGCGTCGACGGCCCCCTCAAAACAGCCGGCCTGGCGCCGTATGCGTACGAACGCCACCTGGATGCGCCGAATGCCGCCTACGGTTACATCGTGCACGCCGCCATTGCGAAGGGCAAGATCACGGCGATTGACAGCGCCGCCGCGCGCGGCGCGCCCGGCGTGATTGCGATCGTTACCTACGAAAATGCTGGCAAGCTCGCCAAGGGCAATTTCAATACCGCGTGGCTGCTGGCTGGTCCGAACGTCGAGCACTACCACCAGGCGGTGGCGGTGGTGGTCGCCGAGACCTTCGAGCAGGCGCGCGCAGCCGCCAGCCTGGTCAAGGTGTCGTATGCGAAAGAGAAGGGTGCGTATGACCTGAAAGCGGCCAAAGCCTCGGCCATCAAGCCGGGCAAGGGCGAGAAACCCGATACCGCTGTGGGCGACTTCGCCAAAGGCTACGCCGGCGCGCCAGTCAAGCTCGACATGCAGTACACCACGCCCGACCACTCGCACGCCATGATGGAGCCGCATGCGTCGACCGCGTCGTGGCAAGGCGATAAATTAACGCTGTGGACCTCGAACCAGATGGTGGCGTGGGGCCATGGCGACGTCGCCAAAACGCTCGGCATCCCGAAGGAAAATGTGCATCTGATGTCGCCCTATCTGGGGGGCGGCTTCGGTGGCAAACTGTTCGTGCGTGCTGACGCCATCATGGCTGCCCTGGCAGCGAAAGAAGCAAAGCGTCCGGTGAAAGTGACGCTGGCGCGCCCGGTGGTGTTCAATAACACCACGCACCGCCCGGCTACCATCCAGCGCCTGCGCATCGGCGCCACGCGCGACGGCAAGATCAGCGCCATCGGTCATGAAAGCTGGTCGGGGGACTTGCCGGGCGGCTCGCTGGAAACAGCGGTATTGCAAACGCGCTTGTTGTACGCGGGCCCCAACCGCATGACGGCGATGCGCCTGGCGGTGCTGAACCTGCCTGAAGGCAATGCCATGCGCGCACCAGGCGAAGCGCCGGGTCTGATGGCGCTCGAAATGGCCATGGACGAGATGGCCGAAAAGCTGAAAATGGACCCGATCGCCTTCCGTGTCATCAACGATACCAAGGTCGACCCTGAAAAGCCGAACCGTCCCTTTTCGCAGCGCAAGCTGATCGAATGCATGCGCACCGGTGCCGACAAATTCGGCTGGAGCAAGCGCTCGGTCGAGCCGGGCAAGGTGCGCGACGGCCGCTGGCTGATCGGCATGGGCGTGGCTGCCGCGTTCCGTAACAACATGGTGATGAAGTCGGGCGCGCGCGTGCGCCTCGACAGCAAGGGCACCGTGACGGTTGAAACCGACATGACCGATATCGGTACCGGTTCCTACACCATCATCGCGCAGACCGCGGCCGAGATGATGGGCGTGACGATCGACAAGGTGGTGGTGAAACTGGGTGACTCCAGCTACCCGGTGTCGTCCGGTTCGGGCGGGCAGTGGGGCGCCAACAGTTCCACCGCCGGCGTCTATGCGGCGTGCGTGAAACTGCGCGAAGCAGTGGCGCAAAAGCTGAATCTGACCGGCGACGTGCAGTTCGTGGGCGGCATGGTGTCGGCCGGCTCGAATAAATTCGCGCTGGCCAAGGCCGCAGAGGGCGGTGAAGTGGTGGCGGAAGACACCATGGAATACGGCGAACTGGACAAGAAATACCAGGAATCGACCTTCGGCGCCCACTTCGTCGAAGTGGCGGTCGATGCAGCCACCGGCGAAACCCGCATCCGGCGCATGCTGGCCGTGTGCGCGGCCGGCCGGATCCTGAATCCGAAGACGGCGCGCAGCCAGGTCATCGGCGCGATGACGATGGGTGCCGGCGCTGCCTTGATGGAAGACCTGGCGGTCGATCACCGCCACGGCTTTTTCGTGAACCACGACCTGGCCGGGTACGAAGTGCCGGTGCATGCCGACATCCCGCACCAGGACGTCATCTTCCTCGATGAAACCGATCCGATCTCCTCGCCGATGAAGGCCAAGGGCGTGGGCGAGCTGGGCATCTGCGGCGTGGCAGCGGCGGTGGCCAATGCCATCTACAATGCCACCGGGGTGCGGGTGCGCGACTATCCGGTCACGCTCGACAAACTCCTTGCCAAGATGCCTGACTACGCATGAAAACCTGTGTTGCATTGATCGTGTCGCTGCTTGTGCTGGGGCAGTCCGCCCCTGTGCGGGCCGACGACGCGAATCCGGACCGGCCCGGCATTGCCGACGGCAGCAGTGTGGTTGGTGCCAGCCGGTTCCAGGTTGAATCCGGGCTGCAGCGCGAGTGGCGCCGTGACGGCGACGCGCGCGAACGCCTGAGCTATGTGCCGACCTTGCTGCGCTTCGGCCTCGACGCGCACTGGGAAGCGCGCATCGAGGGCAATGCCTTTGGCTGGCAGAAACAATCCGATGCGGTCAACGGCGTGTCGCACAGCGCCGGTGCGATGCCGGTGTCGCTGGGCGTGAAATACAATCTTCAGGCCAGTGACGACAGTGGCAAACCTGGCTATGGCGCCATCGTGCGGGTGTTTCCCCGTTCCGGTTCCGAGACATTCGGCACGCACCGCGTGACGGCCGATGCGCGCCTGGTGGCCGACTTTGCGCTCTCTCCGGCGTGGTCGCTGAACCCGAACATCGGCGTGGCGCGCGAGGAAGATGGTGACGGCCGCCAGTACAACACGGCCCTGTTTGCCGTGACGCTTGGCTTTGCGGCGAACCCGCAATGGAATGTGTTCGTCGACACCGGCATGCAGTCGCGCGAGCAGCGCCATGGCGGCGCCCAGGTCATCGTCGACACCGGCGTGGCCTATGCATTGACGCCCGATGTGCAGCTCGATGCGTCGGTCGGGCGCGCCGTGCACGGGCAAACCCCGCCGCATGCGTTCGCCTCGGCCGGCGTCAGCGTGCGCTTTTAGGCGCCGGGCCGTCCCATCTGCAACATCCGCTCGAGGGGTGGGCTGGCGTGCAAGCGCTGGCGCCACCACTTGAGCGTTTCTCCTTCTTCTCCGGTGCGCCAGGCCAGGTACAGCGTTTCATCCGGCTTCGGCTCTTCCACTGCCTTTTGCACCAGCCGCCCCGCGGCAATGTCCTCGCGCACCCACTGCGCCGGCAAGAAACCGAAGCCGATGCCCGAGCGCTGCATGCAATATTTGGTCTGCATGTCCGGCACCGCCAGGGTGTCCTGCCCGAACAGCAGGCCGATGGTGCGCGGCTGCAGCTGGCGCGCCGAGTCGGACACGGACACAGCCCGGTGCGCCACCAGGTCGGCCTTGCCGAGCGGGTGTGGCACGCCGGCGAGCGGGTGACCCGGCGCCACCACGAAGGTGAACGCCATCGTGCCGATCGGTTCGGCCGAATAACCGCCGCCGGACGGCCCGGCGCCGGCCGCGCCCACCAGCAAATCGGCGCGCCGGTCGAGCAGCGCTTCCCACGTGCCGGACAATTGCTCCTTCACGATGCGCAGCCGGGTCTGGTCGGCGGCGTCGTAGAACGCGGCGATATCCGGCGCCAGCGCCACTGGCGACAAGGCCGAATCGACGGCAATCGTGAATTCCGTCTCCCAACCCGACGCCACGCGCCGCACGCGCGACTCCAGGTCGGCCGCCGCTTTCAGCAGGTAGCGGCCTTCTTTCAATAGTTCGGCGCCGGCGTCGGTCAGGGTGACGCGCGGGCCGAAGCGTTCGAATAGCTGGACGCCCAGGTCTTCCTCCAGCTTCGAGACCGTGTACGAAATTGTCGATGGAACCCGGAACAATTCCTTGGCGGCGCCGGCAAACGAGCCGCGCCGGGCGATGGTGTCGACAGTGAGCAGGGCGTCGAGGCTGATTTTCAACATGCAGTTTTTTCGATCATGGTAGTGTAAACAATTCGTTTTTGTTCTTCTTGAATGGAGGAGATAATACGTGATCGAATCAACGGAGGCCTGCCATGCATCTCGAAAACCATCACGACGACCTGCCCGGCGACATCGACGTCGTCGTTGTTCCGCGCAGCCACGACCTCGGCGACAACTTCGTCGTCCGCCGCGCCCTGCCCAGCAAGGAGCGCCGCATGGTCGGCCCCTTCGTCTTCCTCGACGAAATGGGGCCGCACCGTTTTACGGAAGGCCGTGGCCTGGATGTGCGCCCGCACCCGCACATCGGCCTGGCCACCGTGACGTATCTGCTGGACGGCGAAATCATGCACCGCGACAGCCTCGGCACCGTGCAGGCGATCCGTCCCGGCGAGATCAACTGGATGACGGCCGGTAAAGGCATTGTCCACTCGGAGCGCACCGCGCCCGCCCTGCGCGCGACCGGGTCCGGCTTGTCCGGCCTGCAATGCTGGGTCGCGCTGCCGAAATCGATGGAAGAAAACGACCCGAGTTTCAGCCACACCAAGGCCGACCAGTTGCCGGTGATTGAGGGCGACGGCGCCAGCGCCCGCATCATCGTCGGTGACTTTTTCGGCCAGCGATCGCCCGTTAAAGCGGCCTCCGACATGTTTTATGCCGACTTGACGCTGCAACCCGGCGCGCGCCTGAGCATGCCGGCCCAGTACGACGAGCAGGCCATCTATGTCGTGCAGGGCGAGCTCGACCTGGGCCGCGACGGCAGCTTCCCGGCCGGCCAGCTGGTCGTACTCAAGCGCGGCGCGGCGGTGACGCTGGCCGGCAAAGGCCCGGGCGTGACGCGCGCCATGCTGCTCGGCGGCGAGCCGATGGATGGCCCGCGCTACCTGACCTGGAATTTCGTCTCCAGCTCGGTCGAACGCATCGAACAGGCCAAGCAAGACTGGCGCGAACAACGGTTCGCGCGCGTGCCCGACGAAACGGAATTCATTCCCTTGCCCGATCTGCCGGGGCGACCAGTGCAGTATCCATAAACTTTGCCATCAACTTCGCCATGCCCATCATCGTCCAACGCAACACCCTGCTGCCGATGGCGCAGACGGTGCAAATCCGCACCCACAGTTTTACCGCCGACAACGGCGTCGATGGTGGTGGCAGCGATGCCGGCCCGTCGCCGCACGATTTGTACGATGCGGCGCTGGCCAGCTGCAAGGCGCTGACGCTGACCTGGTACGCCAGCCGCAAGGGCTTGCCGCTCACCAGCGTGCGGGTCGAGTGCGAGCGCGACGCGAGCGAGGAGCGCCACGGCGTCTACAAACTCACGACGCGGCTGCATCTGGTGGGCGACTTGACGGATGCGCAGCGTCACGAACTGCTGGCGGTCGCCGAGAAATGCCCGATCCACAAGCTGATGAGCAGCGTGAAAACCGAGATTACAACGCTGCTGGCGCCAGCTTGAGGCGTTCTGTTGCCAGCCGCTGCGCAGTGGCCAGCGCATCGTCCGCCGCTACCTTGATCTCCGGCACCACGCCCGTGCCCTCCCAGCTGGTTTGCGTGATGGGATTGATGGCGCGGCCATTCGGGATGAAGGCGCCAAAATAAGGCGACAAGGGGCGCACCTGACCGGGATTGGCGCCGCCGCCGGTGGTTTCCCCCACCCGCGTGGCGCGTTTCAGCTGCTGCATGTCGTAGCTGAATTCTTCGCCGCCGGAAAAGGTACGCGGGCTGGTCAGCACATACAGCGGCTTGGTCTGGCCGTAGCGCTTGCCGGGGACCGTGGGCTCGGTCCAGAATTGCTCGGTTCTATTGCCTTCGCGCCAGGCCAGGTCGTTCAGGTGCGTGCGCTTGTCGAACAGGTAGCTGGCCAGCCAGGCGACGCAGGCCGGGTCGCCGCCGCCGTTCCAGCGCAGATCGATAATCAAGGCATCGGTGTCGGCCAACTGCGTCATCGCCGCGGTGATGGCGGGCGCGGCGAATTTTACCGGCGCGAAGCCGCGCAGGTCGAGGTAGCCAATGTTCCCGGCCAGAATGTCGGTCTTGAAGATGCCGAAGCCGGCCGCCGCCATCTGCTTGTGCATCGCGCTTTCCTGTCCGGGTGTCGGCTTGCCGTCCGGATTCATCGGCGGCAGCGGCGTGTCGGCGGCGAAGACACGCAGGTGCTTGTCGTGGCTGACCGCACGCAGGTCGTCCGTGAGCGTGCGTGCAAACGCTTTCGGCTCGGTGAGCGCGTCGTAGCCACCTTGCCCCAGTTTCACGCGCAGGGCCTGGCCCAGCTTGCGCGCGACGTCCGGGTAGACGTAGTAATCGTCGAGCTGTTTGGCGAGCGCGGCGATGAGCTCGCCGCGGGCAGCGGTGTCGAGTGGCGGCGCTGCTGCGTGGGCACTAGTGAGCAGGGTGCCGGCGACCAGCAAGGTTGCGGCAAAAACGCTCAATGGTTTCATCGATTTGCTTTCAGGTTAACAGGAAGGAAGCGGCGTGCGCGCGCCGGCAGGGGAGCGAGGATGGCGAGCACCAGCAAGGCCGGCATGCCCAGCGCCAGGCACGCAAGGCACCAGGCCAGGCGCGCGCCGGGCGCGATGCCGGCGCGCCTGGTCCACCAGGCGGCGCCGGCGCCGGCCAGCAGCATGGCGACGATGGCGGCGATCCACGCCGACGCCGGCCGGGGGAGGATCAGCGGCGCCAGCGCGCCGGCCCGGTCGTCCGGCAGGTTGCCGTGGTCGATCAGCAAATCCGGCAACGACACGATCGCATGCAGCACCGGCGAGGCCCACCACGCCCGGTGTTCGAACAGCGCCACATAATCGTGGGGCATGTCGCGCCGCGCCACTTCGCGTACGGCGCCATCGTGGGCGGCAAGGTAGACGATCTGGCGCGGCGGCGCAGCGCCGTCGTCGTGGCGGTAGCCGGACAGTACCGACACCAGCGTGCCATCCGCCACCTGCGCGGCATCGACCAGGGCCACATCGCCAAACGCCGCCGGCAGGGCGATGGCGCGCTCGATGGCCAGGCCGGCCCCGGCCGGTTTAAGCAGCAGCACGCGCCGGTTGGTCAGCAACAGGCGTTGCTGGCCGGCCCAGACGACGCCGCCGGCCAGCCATTCGCCCGGGTCGACTTGCAGCACCTTGCGCACGCTGGGCGCTGCATCGTCCAGCGCATACAGGGCATGCGCATCGACCAGCCACTTGCCGCCGTGCGTGTCGCCGCGCGCGATCGGCTGCGCGCTGAACCCGCCGACTGGACCGAACCAGCCGGCGCCATTCTGGGTGCGCATGTTGACGCCGCGATAGCGTAGCGCGTCGGCGCTGAAGGTCCACTTGGTTTCACCCAGGACGAACAGCACCTGGCCGAAGTTCGAGACCATGTCCGGTACCGGGATGGCACGGATGGCCGGACCGACGATTTGCGCGCTGGCGCCAGGCAGTGCGCTACGCCATGCGGCCGCTTCCGTGCTGCCTTGCAAGCCTGCCAGCACACGTTCCGGGGCGGTCAGGCGAAAGGTGGCGCGGTAGCCGTCGCCTGTCACCGGTACGGCCAGCCCTGGCAGCACCTGGCGCACCTGGTAGAGCACGCTGCCCGACCACAACAGCGCGAGATACATGCAGACGCTGAGTACGATGGCACCCGGCAGTGCGGCTGGCGCGCCCGCTGACGTGGCGCGGCTCGGGCTGAAGGCAGTGTAGAGCAACACCAGCAACATGGCATCGCACGCCAGCCACAGGCCCAGCGCAGTGCGCGCCGTCGCGAACTGGACACACAGGACGAGCGGAAAGAGCGCGACCAGGAAGGTCCAGCGGCTGCGGTGCAGCATGAACCAGCCGCCCGCCAGCCAGCCCGTCAGCGCCGCCAGCGCCAGGCAGGCCGCCCCCGCATAGTGGCGGGCATCGATCACGCGCGGGGTCAGCCTTGCCTGCCCGACCAGGACGATCATCATCGGCAGGGCCACGGCCAGCACGGTCATGGTCAGCGCCGCCAGCACCAGGGCGGCCAGGATGCGGGCCCGATGCAGGGGGCGATGCAACAGCCAGATCCAGCGGCTGGGATGACGGTAGCTGCCGAACTGGAATGCCGCAAATGCGCAGCCCGCCAGCGTGTAAAAGAACAGCAACACCAGGTGCATCGACTGCGGTCCCGTGGTGATCTCCACGAGCTGCTGGAGCAGTGCCAGGGCAAGCAGGTTGGCCGCGGCAAAGGCGGCTGCACTCTTTCGAAAACGGCGCAGTTCGGCGCTATACAGGTCGAGCATGGTGATCCTTTCAGGCGCTGCGAAGGGCGGCGGGAGCGGCATGGCCGTGCGCCAGAAATGCGTTGACGGCGCGGTCGAGACCAAGCGGCATGGCTTGCACCGTTTGCGCGCCGAGCAGTTTTAAACGCGCGCCGAAACTGTCGTCCTGGTCGAACACGGCGACGTGCTTGACGCCGTCGATGGTTTGCACTTGCAGCACGCCGGGCAAGACCCACAGATCGGGCGGCGTGAACGGAAAAGCGGCAGCCCACAGGCGGATACGTCCACAAAAATCTTCCGGGGCACTCATGCAGCGCATGCGGCCGCGTTCGAGGATGACGAGGTTGTCGGCCAGCCGTTCTACCTCATCCATCTGGTGCGAGCAGTAGACGATCGTGGCATCGGCATCATCATCGAGCGATTCCAGGACGGCTGCAAGAAACGCGCCCTTGGCCACCACATCAAGGCCCAGGGTCGGCTCGTCGAGGATCAGCAATTGCGGGCGCTGCGCCAGCGCCAGGGCGAGGTTCAGCCCGGCGCGTTCGCCGCGCGACAGTTCGCCGATGCGCTGGGTGGGCGCGACATGGAAGTGGTCCAGCACGGCGTGGTAGCGCGCCTCGATCCAGCGCGGGTACTGGCGCTGCTGCATGTGCTGCAGTTCGCTCACGCGCATCCAGGCCGGCAAGGTGTGCTCCTCGTTGACGAAGCCGATCAGCTGGCGCAGCGCCGGCGTGAGCTGCGCACAATCGTGGCCGAGCACGCGCGCGCTACCGCTGTCGGCGCGGGCGAAGCCGAGCAGGACGCGGAACAGCGTCGATTTGCCGGCGCCATTCGCGCCGATGAAGGCATGGATGCCGCCGCGCGGCAGGCGTAAGCTCAGGTTGTCGAGTGCAACCTTTTGTTGGTAGTTGAGGGTAACCGCATCGCAGTCGATGGCGTAATCGTTCATGCGCTCTTTCGCTTGGTGAAATGGGACAATTCATCGGCAACGCGTTCGACGACGACGCTGGGCGGGTAGTCGAGGCCGATGACGTCGCTGACAAACCGGTCGACGGCGGCGTCGAGCCGGCGTGCACGTTCATCGTTGGACAGTTGCTGGCGCTGCTCGGCCACGAACAGGCCCATGCCGGCACGTGCCAGCAGCCAGCCATCGGCGCTCAGCTCGGCGTAGGCCTTGGCGACCGTGTTGGCATTGATCGACAGTTGCTGCGCCAGCCCGCGCACGCTGGGCAGGGCATCGCCGGGCAGCAGGTCGCCGCTGGCGATCAGGCGCGTGATGCTGTCGCTGATCTGGCGTGTGATCGGGCGCGCATCGCCGGTGACGATGTGCAGCATGAGAGCGGGGCGGCGGGTCATACATCTCCTCTGTACTAGTACGTGGAGTACAGTAACATCGAAAAAACGACCGCGTCAAGCGGTCGTTGCCTCGGTCGTTGCCTGTTTGTTACTCGACCCGGCGCACTTTTGGCGAACTGTTGGTGCCCTCGACTTGCAGGAAGATCGTGCCGATAAAATTGCGCTTGATCGTGACTTTCGGATTGGTGGTCGGGGTCAGCGTGGCGTCGCTGCCGTCGACCACGCGCCAGACCTGGCCGTTGGCCAGCTTGAAGCGCGTGTTCGGTCCCCAGCCGGCAAACGGGCCGACGATGGTGCTCTCGACCGCGTCGATCTTTGCCGGCGCCTGCACGGCCATAGCGGCCGGCGCCAGGCCGAACGCTTGCTGCGGCGTCAAGGCCGGCGCGGCGGGTGCTGCCGGCATGGCCGACAGTTCGATCCTGTCGTAGCAGCTCAGGCGTGCGGACGTGTCGGTCATGGCGCGGCAGGCGCGCATGGCATTGTCGTCGGCCAGCGCGGCGCCGGACACCAGGAACAGTAATATGCATGCTTTCATCGGGCGCTCTCAATAAGGTGGACAGATGCACACGATTATAACGACACGGCGATATATCCTGGGCGCATGTTCTTATAGCCATTCCGTCCTTCACCTGCTGCTCCCGAGCATCTATAGTGTTCGGTCTTCTATCTGATGCTGGAGCCGCCATGACCGTTCGCCATATTGTATTGACAGGCGCCGCCACCCTGCTGGTCCCGCTGCTCGCCACTGCCGCTGCCCCGGTCGAGGTTGTCAAAATCGGCCACGTGGCCGCCACCTCCGGCGCCGTCGCCTATTTCGGAAAGGACAATGAAAACGGTGCGCGCATGGCCGTCGAGCTGCTCAATGCGCGCAAGACGCAAATCGGTGGCAAGCCGGTGCGCTTCGAACTGGTCGCCGAGGACGACGCGGGCGACCCGAAACAGGCCACGGCCGCCGCCCAAAAACTGGTCGATGCCAAAGTCAACGCCGTCATCGGCCACCAGACCTCGGGCACCACCATTCCCGCCTCGAAGATTTACTTTGACAGCGGCATTCCGCAGATTTCGCCATCCGCCACCAGCCCGCAATACACTGCGCAAGGTTTTAATACTGCCTTTCGGGTGGTCAGCAACGACAAGCAGCTGGGCCGCGCGTTGGGCCGTTACGCCGTCACCGGCATGCAGGGAAAGCGGGTGGCGGTCATTGACGACCGCACCGCGTTCGGCCAGGGCGTGGCGGTGGAATTCGTCAAGGGTCTGAAGGAAGCCGGCGGCACGGTCGTCGCCAAGGAATTTACCACCGACAAGGCGGTCGAATTTTCCGCCATTCTCACCAGCGTGCGCGCCGCCAAACCGGACGTGGTGTTTTTCGGTGGCATGAGTTCGGTTGCCGGCCCGATGCTGCACCAGATGAAGGCGCTGGGCCTGGGCCAGGTCAAGTTTATCGGCGGCGACGGCATCTGCTCGGATGAACTCGTCAAACTGGCGCAGGGCGCTGTTGCCGATGGCCAGGTGGTGTGCGCCGAGGCGGGCGGGGTGGCCACCTCCGGCAAGCCCGCCATGGACCAGTTCCGCGTCGACTACAAGAAACGCTTCGGTATTGAGGTGCAGATTTATTCGCCGTACACCTACGACGCGGTGCTGGCCGTGGCCGACGCCATGGTGAAAGCCGGTTCGGCCAGGCCAGCCGTCTACCGCCCGGTGCTGGCGAAAAATGCCTACAAGGGCATCACCGGCACCATTGCCTTCGACAAGCTGGGCGATATCCGCGACGGCACGCTGACGCTGTACACCTTCAAGGGCGGCAAGCGCACGCTGGTTGCCGTGACAAAATAAAGGATTACGCCAGGCGCGTGCCACGCGCCAGCATATGGTCCAGCACGGTGGCGCCCACGGCCGGGCTGAAATAATGGCCTTGCATCTGGTCGCAGTCGTGCTCGCGCAGGAAGTCGAGCTGGGCGCGCGTCTCCACCCCCTCGGCGATGACTTTCAGCTTCAGGTTGTGGCCGAGGGCGATGATGGCGCGGGTGATGATGGCGTCGCCGTCGCTGATGTCGGCCAGGAAGGACTTGTCGATCTTGATGAAGTCGACCGGAAAGCGCTGCAGGTAGGACAGGCTCGAGTAACCCGTGCCGAAATCGTCGATCGACAGCTGCACGCCCAGCGCCTTCAGGCTGGTGAGCGCGGCAATTGCCTGCGCCGGTTCATCCATCAACTGGCTTTCGGTCACTTCCAGCTCGAGCGTGGCGGGTGCGATGCCGTACTTCGCCAGCATCCCGGCCACACGCTCGGGGAAGGCGCGCTGGCGCAACTGGCGCGCGGACAGGTTGACCGAGATGACGAATTGGCGGAACCCGCGCCTGGCCAGGTGCGCCAGCTCGGCGCAGGCGGCATCGAGCACCCATTCACCCAGCGGCACGATCAGCCCGGTTTCTTCGGCGGCGCCGATAAACGCTGCCGGCATGATCAGGCCGCGCTCCGGATGTTGCCAGCGCACCAGCGCCTCGGCCCCCACCACTGCGCCGCTGCGCAGGTCGATCTTCGGCTGGAAGCCGAGGAACATCTCGTGGTTGCGCAGCGCGCGTGTCAGGCTCGCTTCCAGCAATAAATTGTCATGCACGACCTGGTTCAGTTCTGGCGTATAGAACTGGCAATTGTTCTTGCCCATGGTCTTGGCGTGGTACATGGCGGCGTCGGCGGCGCGCATGATCTGTTCGGCCACCACGCCGTTGTCGGGAAACAGCGCCACGCCGATGCTGGCGCTGGCGATGATTTCCTTGCCCACCGCGTGGATTGGCGCGCACAGCGACTGGCGCACGCGCTCGACCAGATCGGTCACGTGGCGGATGCTGGGCTGGTGATTGATCAGCAGCACGAATTCGTCGCCGCCCACGCGTGCCACCGTGTCGTCCTCGCGCAGGCTGTGGCGCAAGCGTTCGGCGATGCAGCGCAGCACGTCGTCACCGGCTTCATGGCCGAAGGTGTCGTTGATGTGCTTGAAGTTGTCGACGTCGAGAAACGCCAGCGCACCCAGCCTGCCGTGGTGCAGCGCGTCGTCGATACCCTGTTGCAGGCGGTCCTGCAACAGGCTGCGGTTGGCCAGGCCGGTGAGCGGGTCGTGGTGGGCCAGGTGCTGGAGGCGCCGCTCGTAGTGGCGCGCTTCGGTGATGTCGCTGATAACGCCGACGAAATGGGTGACGGCGCCATCGGCATCGACGACCGGGTCAATGTACAGGTCGTTCCAGAAAATTTCGCCGTTCTTGCGCAGGTTGCGCAGCACCGCGTGCACGCTTTCGTGGCGCGCCAGCGCGTCGTCGATGCGCTGCTGTTGCTCGACGTCGGTGCCGGCGATGTGCATGAAGCGCGGGTCGCGCCCCTTGATGTCATCGAGCCGGTAGCCGGTGATCTGTTCGAATGCGGGGTTGATGTACTCGATGGCGTTGGCCCCGCCCTGGCAGCAGGTGATGACGATGGCGTTCACGCTGGAAAACATGGCGCGCTCGCGCACCAGCAGCCCGAGTTCGTTTTTCTTGCGCGCCGAAATATCGAGTCCGGTGCCGAAGATGCAGGGCAGTGCGCCCAGGGTGGTGCGCACACAGTTGAACAGGCAGGCGGTGCGCTTCCCGTGTTTGCCGATCAGCTCGGCCTCGTGCGTCGAGTGCCCTTCTTCGAACGCCGCGCGGATATTTTCATGGGCGATCGGCTGCTCCTTGACGCTGAAAAAACTGTCGATCTCCGCCGCTTCGATCTCGTCGCTGGACATCTCGAGCGCCTGCTCGAGCTGGCGGTTCCAAAGGATCAGTTTGCCGCTGGCATCGATCACGTAGAACACGCACGGCAAGCCTTCGACGATGTCGGCCATCGGTAAGCCCTGCAGCATGGCGTAGCGGCGCGGCAAGTGGCTGGTGAGCGGCAGCACGATGACGCTGAAGGCGCTGGGCTGCATCGGATCGAGGTCCTGGCGCGCCACGGTAATGCGCACCGGGAGCTTGCTGCCGTCGAGGCACAGCAACTGGCCGGTGGCATCGGTATCGATGCAGTCGGAGAATGCCGGCATGGCGTCGGGCAGGATAGCGCGCGCGCTGCCAGCGGCCCCCGGGTGGTCGAAGGCGAGCAAACGGCCGATCGGACTGCCACGCAGATTGCGCGCGCCATATCTTGCCAGGTCGGCGCAGGCCTGGTTCCAGCTTTCAATGCTGCCTTGGGCATTGACGATAAATACGGCAACTGGCAACGGAGAATGGTTCACATGAACTCCTGCAGGGTGCACCTGTGTCGCCAGAATCGGTACGCCGGTGCGCGTGTTGCAATTCTAACCCTGCGGCGTCAATACGTATGCAACATCGGTGATTTTTGTGAGAATATTACATAGCGGAAAATCCAAGTCGCGTCGATGCGGACTGAAAATTCGCGTATATTGTCGGAACGCTGAGTTCGATTGGCGTTTCTTTATTTTTTCACACGGCCGGAGCCGGGATGTTCATGCAGTTATTTCCAAACACCTTGCGCAGCGTTGCCGCAACCGCCCTCGCGGCGGCGGTCTCGTGCGCCCAGGCGCAGGTGCCTGCGCCCAAACCCCACGTCCAGATTTTGCAGTTGAACAGTATCTGCAGCAGTGGCGCCACCTGGGAAGAAGCCGACACCGTCACGGTCAACTTTCCCAATGAAAACGTCACCCTGAGCGTGAACCGCTTCGACGACGCCTTGCACGTGAAGATCCGGATCGGCCAGGAAGAGCGCGAAATGATTCGGCTCGACAATGGACTGACCGCCGTGCGCGCCTCCAACGAACTGGGCCCGCCGCAGTTTGCCGGCGTCGATCTGCTGGCCAACGCCGCCTTGCATTATCTGCAGCAGGGTTTCAAGACGCCGTGTGCCGCGTCGAACGCGCACCATTTTTCGCTGGACATCCAGGATGGCCCGAAATCCGACGCCAATACGGTGCACATGGAAGGCGACATGGAGCAGACCGGCGAAGCGCTCGGCTATGGCATGATCGTCACCGAACGCGAAGGCCCGGCCAACGCCACCATCCTGAAAACCACCGGCAGCTGGGATTTTGCCGACCTGGGCGACATTCCCGACACCACCTCCATCGTTGGCTGGCGCGTCTACCGCAATGGCGAGCGGATGCGCATGGACGATACCGACCTGACCGTCATCGAAGACCTGAAACGGCTGGCGCGGCGCTGATGCCATTCGAGAGGATTTGCGTGGTCGGCGCGGGCGCCATCGGTACCCTGCTGGGCGCGCGCCTGGCCGGTGCGGGGCACGCCGTCAGCGCGCTGGCGCGCGGCGGGACCCTGGCCGCTCTGCAAACCCATGGCTGGCGCTTGCAGCAAGCCGGTGCGTTGCTGCAGCAGCCGGCGCGCGCGACCGACGATGCGCACGCGCTCGGCGTCCAGGACCTGGTGGTGATTGCCGTCAAGGGGCCGGCCATGGCCGCCGTGGTGCGCACCATCGCACCGCTGCTGGGACCGGCCACCGTCGTCCTGCCGGCCGTGAATGGCGTGCCATGGTGGTTCCTGCCCGGCGCGCCTTTGGCCTCGGTCGATCCGGGCGGGCGCATTCTGGCGGCCATCCCGCTGGCACACGTGGTCGGCTGCGTGGTGCACGCCAGCGCCGCAGTGCTGGCGCCGGGCCTGGTCGAGCATCGCATGGGACAGGGGCTGGTGATGGGCGAGCCGGCAGGCGCCGATTCGGCGCGGCTGCGCAGGCTGGCACAGTTGTTCGCGAGCGCAGGCTTCGATGTCACGCTGTCGGCGCAGATCCGCGCGGATGTCTGGTACAAGCTGTGGGGCAATCTGACGATGAACCCGGTGTCGGCCCTGACCGGCGCCACCATCGACCTGGTGCTGGACGACCCGCTGGTGCGCGCGTTCTGCTCGGCCGCGATGGATGAGGCGGCGGCGATCGGCGGGCTGATCGGTTGCCCACTGACGCAAACTGCCGAAGACCGCCACGCCGTCACGCGCAAGCTGGGCGCGTTCAGGACATCGATGTTGCAGGATGCGCAAGCCGGTCGCCCGCTCGAACTCGACACGATCGTCGGGGCGGTGCGCGAAATCGGCCAGCGCGTCGGCGTGGCCACGCCGAACATCGATGCGCTGCTGGGCCTGACGCGCCTGTTCGGTCGCGTACACGGACTGTATTGATCTACCTCAATATCTTATAATCCTCGCCGCAAGCCAACCTTATTTATTCTTACAGCGGCAGAGTCATTTGAAATTACGTCAGTTAGTTGCCGGTATCGCGGCAGTGGTCGCGATCGGGGCCGGTTTTGCCCAGTCGAACGGTGTCGAAGACTGGTTCCGCTCGGCGGTCTCCCATTACACCCATGCCGAACGCGAGCGCAATGCACCGGTCGCGAAGGCGCACAAGGAAGCCAAGGAGCGCGGCCGCGCCGGCGCGCTCAGCGAACGCGAAGCGTTGGCGTTATATTCCGCGGCCCAGCGCGAGCCGGGTTTCGATGCCTGCGTCGACCAGTTCCCGCAAGAGCAGCCGCTGGCGCTGGCGCTGGTGCCGGCGAGCATGAAGCCGCTGGCCCTGTGTTCCGACCAGTTTGCCGTGCTGTATTCGCAGACCAGCAAGACGCCGCTGGTGGTGGTGGAACGCCTCAACGCCAGCCGCCTGGCCCAGGCCAAGGGCGAGCAGCGCAGCGACAATTTTTATGCCGATCCGCGCATCGACCGCGCCGGACGGGCTGATCTGGCCGACTACCGCGGCCAGCATCCGGCGGTGGACCGCGGCCACCAGTCGCCGGCAGCCGACGCACCCACGCCACAGGCCATGGCCCAGTCGTTCTCGCTGTCGAACATGGTGCCGCAAGACCCGGTGAATAACCGCAAGGTGTGGAACAAGATCGAGCAGGACGTGCGCAAATTTGCGCGCCGTGCGCGCGGCGACGTGTTCGTCTTCACCGGCCCCCTGTTCGACAGCGGGCACGAGACGGTCGGGCGCGGCAAGGTGTGGGTGCCGACCCACCTGTTCAAGCTGGTCTATGACGTTTCGTCGGGACGCGCCTGGGCCTACGTGTTGCCGAATGCCGAGACCGAAATCCAGGCGCCGATGAATTACCAGGCCTTCGTCGCCCGCACCAAACTGCCGCTGCTGCACAACGCGCGCATCACCGGCGGAATTCTCTAGGACAGTCTGGCGTTGCTGAGCAGCGCCCAGGCCACCGTGATCACCACCATGCCGGTCAGCGTCACGCACGACCACGTAAAAAACCAGGCCGACAGCATGCCGGCCTGCAGCACCCGCTCGACCAGGCAGCCGAGGCCGAAGTCGAAGGCGGTGAGGAAGGACCAGCGCCGCAGGTAGACCGGCAGGTAGCGCGCCATGCGCGCATTGTGCACGCGCGCGGCGTGGTGCTCGAACAGGTTGCGCGCGGCCTGGACATCGGTGAACAGCCAGTCGAAAAACAGGAAACGGTACAGCAAGGTAAAAAATGGCAGTTCGGCCACGGCGGGCGGCAAGTCTTGCGGCGGCGGGCGTTCGATGTCCATGCTGGTCCTTGTGCATTTGGAAACGGCGCCAGGCGCGCGGCCGGCAGACCCTTTTCAACCATTCAACATAATCCCAAACCAAGGGGGGCGGCGCGCGTTTGCGGCCGGTCTGGCGTGGCTGGCTGCCCGGTTCTTCTTCTTGTTGACGTCGTCTGTCAGACGCGCGCGTTTAATCTGGCGCAAACGTGCTGCGGGTGCGCGGCATGACTTGGATCTCCCGGTCGGCTGTGCAGATCCGGCCGCGCGCTGCACTCAGGCCGACGGCGCGTCGTACAGGTCGGCGCCGTCCCAGCGCGGCAGTGCGCAAGCGCTGCGCAGCGGCACCGCCTTGTGCGCCAGGCCGAGCGCACGGGCAAGGCGCGGGAACACGCGGCAGTAGGTGAGGGCGACGCCGGCCAGCAAGGCCAGCTGGCGGTATTCGACGACGCTGCCGGACGGGACCCGCGCCAGCACGGCCGCGACGCGTGCGCGCCAGTCGTCCGGCCAGGACGGCAAGGTGTACGGCAGCAGCCGCACCGGGTCGCCCAGCGCCACCGGGCCGCCGCGCAGCACACGCGCCAGCATGCCACGCTGCGCGCCGATGCTGCCGGACAAGCGGTCCTGGCGCAGGTTCAGGCGCCCGCACGGCTCGCACGCGAAGGTCAGCTGGAACACCGCGCCGGCCCCGGCCGCGAGCAGCTGGCCCGATGCCAGGCCGGCGCTGTCGATGTCGAGCAGAACGTTCTCGCGCAAGGCATTGACGGGCAGGGCGAGGCGCGCATAAGCGCGCGTGCCGGCCAGCAGCAACTGGCGCGGCGACAGGGCATGGCGCTGGCTGTCGCCCTCTAGGCCCTGCCCGGCAATGGCCAGGACCTGCGTGACGGTCTCCGGCGCGGCGCCGGCTTGGCGGCGCAGGAACAGCCCCGCGACGTGGCCGCGTTGTTCGCCACCTTGTTCGCTGCCGTGCTTCAGGCGACACTCCCGGTCAGTGCCGCAGCAAGCGGGGCGCACGCCAGATCGGCCTGCGAGCGCTCAGCCCCAGGCACCAGTTGCGCTCCAGCCAGCGGGTCTGCAACCAAGTTCGGCGCCGTGGGTTCGTCGTGCGTGCGCCATTCGACACGGTTGCGCCCGCCCTTCTTCGCACGGTACAGCTGGACGTCGGCTGCCTCGAACATGGCGGCGGCGCTTTCGACGCCGCCGGCCACGCTGGTGGCGCCGCCGGCACTGACGGTCAGGATCGGCGCCACGATCGAGGCGGCGTGGGCGATTTCCAGTGCCGCGACCGTTTCGCAAATCGAGCGCACCAGCTCGCAGGCATCTTGCGCATTGGTGTCAGGCATCAGCAGCACCAGTTCTTCGCCGCCATAGCGGGCGGCCAGGTCGGCCGGCCTGCGCATGCAGGCGTTGGCGGTGCGGGCGATGGCACGCAGGGCGCGGTCGCCGGCCGGATGGCCATACTGGTCGTTGTATTGTTTGAAACAGTCGATGTCGATCCAGGCCAGCGACAAGGGCTTGCCACTGCGCCGCGCGCGCTGCCATTCGACTGCGTAGACGTCGTCGAAACGGCGCCGGTTGGCCAGTTCGGTCAGGACGTCGGCATGGGCCAGGCGCTCGAGGATGCGGCGCTGGCGCACCACTTCCAGGTGCAGCGCCACACGCGCCATCACCACGGTCGCATTGAAGGGCTTGGCGATGTAGTCGGCCGCACCCATTTTCAGGCCGTTCGCCTCGTCTTCCGGACGGTCCATGCCGGAGATGAAGATGACCGCGATATGCCTGGTGTGCGGGTCGGCGCGCAGGTGGCGCAGTACGTCGTAGCCGTCCATGTCGGGCATCATCACGTCGAGCAGGATCAGGTCCGGGGCGTGGCGCGCCGCCCGGGCCAGCGTCTGGGCGCCGTTTTTCGCTAGCACGACGGTGTACTCGGGTTTCAGCAGGTCGGCCAGCACCGTGCGATTGACCGCGTCGTCGTCGACGATCAGTACTTTTTGCGGTTCCACCAGCGTCATGCGTTTTCTCTGTCGTGGTTGGTTGTTGTCAGCGTCACGGACACGTCGAGTGCGCGCGCCAGCGCAGCGAGCGGCGTCATGGCTGCATCATATTCGATCTCGTCCACCGCACGCGAAATGGCGGCCAGGCGGGCATCGTGCACGCCGCCCGCCAACACCGTTTCCAGCTCCGCCAACGTGTCTTCCGCGCGGGCGTCATCCGCGCCCAGCAGGTCGGCCAGCTGCTGCAGCAGGCCCGCCACCCCGGCCGCATCGACCGTGCGGGCTTCGGCCTGCGCGATCACATCGGCCAGGCCGGCAAGCACGGCGTCCAGGGCCGCGACCAGCTCCCTGGCAAGTTGCCCGGCCTGGGCGGTGCGGCCGGCGCGCAACTCGTCTTCCAGCGTGCTCGCCAGCGCCGCCACGCCTTGCGCTCCCAGGTAGGCGGCATTCGACTTGAGGTTGTGCGCCATGGCCTGCAGCTGGTCCAGGCGCGCCCCCGCCAGCGCGGCGCCAACCTGGCCGGCGGCGTTGCCGTATTCGTTCAGGAAGCTGCGGATGCGCTTGTACAGCCGGGGCTGCTGACCGTCGACGCCGGCCAGCGCCACGGCCCAGTTGACCCCGAGAATTTCGGGCAGGGGCGCGCCGCGCCAGCGCCTGCGCATCGGCGTGAGCGCTTCTTGTGGCAGCGGGCGGCCCGTCAGGCGCGCCGGGGCGATCCATTTCAGCAGCGCTCCGAACAGCAGCGCCGGGTCGATCGGCTTGGTGATGTGGTCGTTCATGCCGGCAGCCAGACTTTTTTCCCGGTCGCCCATCATGGCGTGCGCCGTCATGGCCACGATCGGCAAGGCATCGTAGGTACCGAGCGCGCGGATGCGGCGGGTGGCGGTCAGCCCGTCCATCTCGTGCATTTGTATGTCCATCAGCACCAGATCGTAGTCGCCTGCCTGGACCATGGCGATGGCTTCGGCGCCATTCACAGCGGTATTCACGTGCACGCGCGCCGTCTCGAGGAAATCGCGCGCCACCTCGCGGTTGTTGGCATTGTCGTCGACCAGCAGGATGCGTGCGCCATGCAACTGTGCGAGATCGGGCGCCTGGCTTGCCTGCGCAGGACCGGCGTCGAGGGAGCGCGGGGCATCTGCCAGGTCCGGCTGTAACACCTGGAGCAGGCTATGATAAAGCAGCGCCGGCCCGACCGGTTTGGTGAGGAAGCCGTTGACCGGCAAGCGGCCTTCCTGCTCGACTACCGTTTCGCGGGAACACACGCTGACCATCAAAATGGCCGGCGGCGCGGCGAAGCGGCGGTCGGCGTGGATGCGGCGGATCGTCTCGACCCCGTCCCAGCCCTGCATCAGGTAATCCATCAGCACCACCTGGTAGGGCTGGCCGGCGGCCACGGCGCGCGCCATCATTGCCAGCGCCTGCTCGCCCGAAGCGACCGCGTGGGCGGTGACGCCGAACGAGCCGAGCATTTCGACCAGCGCCTCGCGCGCGCTCGGGCTGTCGTCGACCACCAGCGCGCGCACCTGGAACAGGGCGGCGGTGGGTGCGGCCACGGCGGTTTCGTTGACGTCGCCAATCCCGAGTGGCACCGTGAAACTGAAGCGGCTGCCCGCACCAGGCGTGCTGGTGGCGGCAATCGTGCCTGACATGAGCGCCACCAGTTGCTGGGAAATCGACAGCCCCAGGCCGGTGCCGCCGTATTTGCGCGTGATCGAGCCGTCGGCCTGGTTGAACGCTGTGAACAGGCGCGCCAACTGCTCGGGGTCCATGCCAATGCCGGTATCGGCCACCGAAAAGCGCAGCCGCACATCCTTGTCCTTGCTTTCTACGACTTGTACGGTGACGACAATCTCGCCCCGCTCGGTAAATTTGACGGCGTTGTCGGTCAGGTTGATCAGGATCTGGCCCAGCCGCAGCGGGTCGCCGATCAAGCGCGGCGGCACACCCCGTTCGACCCGGAACACCAGTTCGAGTTTCTTGACGTCGGTTTTAATCGCCATCAGGCTCGACAGGTGGCCGAGCATGTCATCCAGGTCGAACGGCACGTTTTCCAGCGTCAGCTTGCCTGCTTCGATCTTGGAAAAATCGAGGATGTCGTTCAGGATGCCGAGCAGGTGTTCGCCCGAACCGAGGATCTTGTTCAGGTAGTTCTGGATCTTCGGCTGCGGCTGGCCCATCAGCGCCAGGCGGCTCATGCCGATGATGGCGTTGAGCGGGGTGCGGATTTCGTGGCTCATGTTGGCGAGAAAATCGGATTTCATGCGGGTGGCCGCTTCGGCCCGCAGCAGCGCGTTTTGCATGGCCTTGGTGCGCAGCCCCAGGATGCGCATAAAAATCAGCATGTCGAGCACGTTGGCGAACTGCAGCGCGTGCATGCTCCAGAAAGTCGCATCGGCGGCGCCGCTGATGACGCGCGCGAGCAGGAGCGCCGCCAGGAAACCTGTCGCCCAGCCGATCAGAAAATACAGGCCGACCGGATCGCCCCGGCGCGCACGCGCAAAAGCGCCGGGCAAGCCGAGCAGCATCGGCATCACGCCCAGCGTGCCGACGATGTCGACCAGCACCTTGACGTCGAACCAGCCAAGACCGTAGCCGAAGGCGCTGAGCAGCGTCAGCGCTGCGCCGCTCTTCATCAGGATGCTGAAGATGCGGTCCTGGCCAGGGCGTGCCAGCGCCTGCTCGACGAACAGGTAGGCGCCGCAGGAGGCGAGCAGGGAAAACAGGCCGCCGGCGTGCAGGGTCATCCAGGGATGCAGGGGCCACAGGTATTGCTGGCCGAGCCCGAAGAATTCGACCGAGAACATGGTCGTGCCGCCCACCAGCAAGGCGAATTTGCCGAACAGCGGTTCGCGCAGGCTGATCCACTGGGCCAGGCTGTACAGCAACAGGCAGAGCGACAGGCCCAACAGCAAGCCCTGCAACATCTGTTCGTTGAGCGCATCGGTATGAAACTTTTCCGGCCGTGACAGCGTGATCGGGACGATCATCGCGCCTATGTTCTCGATGCGCAGCAGCAGCGTTGTTTCAGCGCCGGCCGGCAGTGCCAGCAGGGTGGCGGGAATGCGTCCGCCTGTCATGGCGCGCGCACCCATCTGCAGATTGCCCAGCGAGGTGTAGAGTTTGACGCCGCGTTCGTTGCCGACGTACACATCCACGCGATTGATGACGGCGTAGTCGAGCGCCAGCACCCAGCGGCCATCGACACCCGGCGCCAGTCGCACGGGGATGCGCAGCCAGACGACGCTGTTGCCCACGCCGAGTGTCGATCGCGCCGACCCGGGCCGCGCGAAGCGCTGCGGCGCAGCCAGCACCTGGTCGACAGTGAGCTTGCCGCCGGGGTCGTTCAACACCGTCAATGCCGGCCAGGCATCGACCGACTCGACAAGTTCGTCGAGCAGCAGCAGCGGCGCCGCGGCCGCACCCGCCAGCAGGGGCGCCAGCAGCGCCAGCAACGCCAGCAGCCGCGCCATCCGGCGCCAGATGCTCGTCACGCCCGCTCTCCCAGCGATGGTTGCGCCGGCAGGAACCGGCGTGGCAAGCAGGTGCTTACGGAATGCATGGGTGGCGCTTTTCTTTCATGGCTGTCAGTCGGTGGTATGGCGGGCAAGTCTGCTAAAACCGGTAAGCAAGGCGGGCGTTGAGGCTGCGCGGGTCGCTCGGCACCACCATCCCGAAACTGTCGATGGCGATCGGCCGCACGGCATTTTCCAGGTTGCGCACGCGCAGTTGCAGTTGCCACGGCGCGCGCGTGGCTTGCCAATGCAGCGACAGGTCGGTGCTGGTATGGCCGGCCACGCGGTAGGCGAGCAACTGGCTCGGCACACTGATCAGATAGGCGGCGCTGGCGCGGGTGGCAATGCCGGCCAGCAGTTCGCCGTGCGCCAGGCCGAAGCGGTGATCGTAGCCCAGAGTCAAGGTGCGGGCAGGGGAGCGGTCCAGCGGCTGGCCTGCCAGCGAATGGACGCCGTCCGGGACGTACGTAACGTAGTGGGCATCGAGCCATGTCAGGCCATACTGCAGGGTGCCATCGTTGCCGAGTTTCACTGCGCCGTCCGCTTCGACGCCGGTGACGCTGGCCTGGCCGGCATTCGAGGTGACGTAGCGCGGCGCCCCTTGCACCACGGCCACGCCGGACAACTGGAGATTGTCGTAGTGGTAGTGGAATGCGGTCAGGTTCAGCGTGGCGCGCCGGTCGAGGAAGCGGGTCTTGACGCCGGCTTCAAAGGCGGTCAGGGTCTCGGGACGGTAGACCAGGGTGCTTTCCGGCACCGCCTGTGCAGCCGGGCACTCGACCCCCAGCGCGCGCGTGCCGGCCAGGCAGCCGTCATTGAAACCACCCGCCTTGTAGCCGGTCGAGACGGCGCCGTAAAGCAGCGTGCCGGGGGCGAGATCATAGTCCAGGCCGGCCCGCCACGTGGTTTTGCTGGTTTCAATGGCGGCAGCATTGAGCAGGCGCAGGTCGGTGGCAGCGTTGAACGTGGCCGTCTGCTGAAAGTTGGTGGAGCCGACACGCGACTTGACGTCGTCCGTGTAGCGCGCCCCCAGCGTGGCGCGCAGCGCGTCGGCGACGCGCCACGTGCCCTGGCCGAATACGGCCTTGCTGCGTGCCACGTTCGGACCATGCGGGAACACATAATAGGGCGGCAAGCCGAGCGGTTCCAGGTCGCGGAAGCCGTACAACACGTCGGATTTTTCACGGAAATAATACAGGCCGGCCTGGCCGCTCAGCACGGCGCTGGCATCGCTCGCCAGGCGCAGTTCATGCGAATCCTGGGTGTAGGCGCCGGTGAAAGTTTCGCGCACGCCGAGGGCCAGCGTGGGCGCCACGCGGTAGTAATAATTGGTCAGGAAGTCGTCGTCGAAATGGCGCCGCGACCCCAGGTAGTAGAGCGTCGCGGTCCCCAGCTTCCAGCGCAGGTCGGCGCCGATCCCGCTGCTACGGCGTTCCCGGTAAGCTTGCTCGGGCAATCCATTTGGGGCGATAAAGGTGTTCGTCAGGCGCTGCGCCGTCGAGTGGTCAGTGGCGACCGGCTTGCCCGTCGCCACGCCCGTATAAAAATTGCCGTCCTGGACGGTGTTGTCGGGATTGTCGTGCTGGATGCCAAGGTCGTACCGCAGCACCAGGCTGGCGTCGGTGCCGAGGTCCAGTTTCGCGGACAGGCGCGCGGCGCGGTCGTCGCGGTCCAGTCCCAGCGTGTACGGCGTGCCCTGTCCGTTGGCCAGATAGCTGTCGTGGCGCCTGGCCGACAGGGCGGCACGCAGCGCCAGGCTGGCGTTCACGGGAACGTTCAGCATCGCGTCAAGGCGGCGGGCGTTGAAATTGCCGATCTCGGCGCCGGCGCTGCCTTCCAGAATGTGGGTCGGTACGCGCGAGACAATGTTCATCACGCCGGCGGTCGCATTGCGGCCGTACAGCGTCCCTTGCGGCCCGCGCAGAACTTCCACGCGTTCGATGTCGAACAAAGCGGCGTCCTGACTCTGCGGGCGCGCGATATAAATGCCGTCTTGCATCACAGCGGCGGACGGATCGCCCTTTTCCGTGGTATCGGCGCTGGTGACGCCGCGGATCGTGATTTTCAGGCCATCGGCGGCGCCGTCCATGCTGACGTTGGGCAAGCGCCGGGCCAGGTCGGCGGGCCGCTCGATGCCGTCACGTGTCAATTGCTCACCGGTGAGGACAGTCATCGCCACGGGAATGCGCGACGCCACCTCGGGCGTACGCAGGGCGCTCACGACGATTTCGGCAATCGGGGCGGGATCCGGGTCGATGCCGACGGCGTGCGCGCCGCCACAGAAGGTTGTTGCAGCTGCCGCCAGCAGAGTCAAAGGGGAGGGAACACGGTTAAACATGGTACATCCTGGTTGAAACGGCACTGCTGGTTCATGAAACTCGCACTGCGCACACCGATTTTGCTTATTGCGCTACATTGTTAACGCGCAATAAACTGAGAACTTGGCAGTTTAGCACTTCGTGTCTTTTGGGAACAGTCTTGTCAGATGACTGTTGGTTTGACGTACTTCAATTACAATTTTGATCATTTTCAAAAGGGAGGCTCATGGCCGCAACCGCACTGTTTCACCTGGCATTTCCCGTGCATGACCTGGCCAGCGCCCGCGATTTTTACGGCGCCGTGATCGGCTGCGCCGAGGGCCGCAGTTCTGACGCCTGGGTCGACTTCAATTTTTATGGCCACCAGCTGGTTGCCCACCTGGCGCCGCAGCTGTGCCAGCTGCCCGCAGCGCAGGCCTCGACCAACCCGGTCGACGGTCATGACGTGCCGGTGCGCCACTTCGGCGCCATCATCCCGCTGGGCGACTGGCAGCAACTCGCCGACCGCCTGCGCGATGCCGGGATCGATTTCATCATCGAGCCGCATATCCGTTTTCCTGGTCTGCCGGGCGAACAAGCCACCATGTTTTTCCTCGATCCCTCCGGCAATGCGCTCGAATTCAAGGCCTTCGCCGACCTGAAGCAGGTGTTCGCCAAATGAAAATTGATCTTTTGCAGGTCGGCGCCTATGCGCCCGCCCACCAGGCCCAGCTCGACGCCGAGTTTTCTTCGCACAGCCTGGAAGCCGTCGAGGCCGACCCGGCGCTGGCCGGCCGCATCCGTGGCCTCGTCACGCGCAGCAATGTCACGCTGGCGGCGGATGTACTGGCGCGCTTGCCGCAACTCGAAATCGTGGCGACCTTCGGGGTCGGCTACGACGGCTTGCCGCTGGCCGCCGCTGCGGCGCGCGGCATCGCGGTGACGAATACGCCCGAGGTCCTGAACACCGCCGTGGCCGAACTGTGCGTGGGCATGCTGCTGGGCCTGATGCGGCGCCTGCCCGCCGCCGACCGCTTCGTGCGTGACGGTCAGTGGATGAACGGCACCATGGCGCTGGGGACGAGCCTGTCCGGCAAGCGCGTCGGCGTCGTCGGCCTGGGCCGCATCGGCAAGGATATCGCGCGCCGCCTTGAGCCGTTCGGCGTCAGCCTGGCCTATCACGGCCGCAGCGACCAGCACCTCGCCTGGCGCTACGAGCCCGACCTGGTGCGGCTGGCGCAGGATAGCGACGTGCTGATCGTGGCGGCACCGGGCGGGCCGGCCACCCGCAAACTGATCGACCGGGCCGTCCTCGACGCCTTGGGGCCGCAGGGCGTGCTGGTCAATATTGCGCGCGGTTCGCTGGTCGACCAGGCGGCCCTGATCGAGGCGCTGGAGCAAAAGACGCTGGGCGGCGCGGCGCTCGATGTGTTCGAGCAGGAACCGTGCGCCGATGTGCGCCTGGCAGCGCTGGAGAATGTGTTGCTGGCCCCGCATCTGGGCAGCGCCACGGTGGAGACGCGCCAGGCCATGATGGACCTGGTGCTGGACAATTTACGCTGTCATTTCGCCGGCCAGGCGCTGCCCACGCCAGTCATCATGGAAGGTTAAATCGTGGCGCTGGTCCGTGAAGAGAGCAGTTTGCGCACCGCGCCGGCCAGTTCTTCGCGCGCGTATGGCTTGTTGAGCAGGGTGACGCCTTCATCGAGCTTGCCGTTGTTGGTTACGGCGTTCTCGGTATAGCCGGACGTGAACAGCACACGCAGGTCCGGGTGGCGCACCCGAGCCATCGCCGCCAGTTCCATGCAAGAAATTGCACCCGGCATAATCACATCGGTGAACAGCAAGTCGATCTTGCCCGAGCCGTCGAGCAAGGTGGCCGCCTCGTCCGCAGTGGAGGCGGTGATCACCCTATAGCCGAGTTCGCCAAGCAGGGCCGCGACGTTTTCCTGGATCTCTTTTTCGTCGTCCACCACCAGCACGGTTTCATTGCCGCCTTCGCTGCTGCCGACCAGGCCGGTTTTCTTCGGCGCGGCCGATTCTACCGTGCGCGGCAACAGAATGACGATGCTGGTGCCGGCGCCCAGCGTGCTGTCGATCTCGATATGGCCGCCGCTCTGTTTCACGAAACCATACGTCATCGACAGGCCCAGGCCGCTGCCTTTGCCGATCCCCTTGGTGGAAAAGAATGGCTCGAACGCGCGCTCCCTGACCGCTTCGCTCATGCCGTGGCCATTGTCGGCAAACGACAGGCGCACGCATTCGCGCGACTCGGCGCCGCTGGCGGCCTGCTCGCTGGGGCTGAGAATGACATTGCGCGCCGAGATGCGCAGTTCGCCACCCCGTTTCAGCGCATCGCCCGCATTCATGGCCAGGTTCAGCACCACGTTTTCAAGTTGCTGCGGGTCGACCTTGATGTTCCAGGCGCTGGGAGAGATGGCCAGGATGACGTCGACCTTTTCGCCCACCGCGCGCTTGATCAGCAAATCCATGTTCGCGAACACTTCGTCGAGTTTCACCGCGTTCGGTCGCAGGGGTTGCTTTCGGGCAAAACTGAGCAATTGCGACGACAGCTTGGCGCCGCGCTTGATGGCGCTCTGGGCCGACTGGCAGCGCGCGACGATTTTCTCGTTGGCCATCGAAAACATTTTAATCAGGTCGATATTGCCGCTGATAATGTGCAGCACGTTGTTGAAATCGTGGGCGACGCCACCGGTCAGCTTGCCGATCGCTTCCAGTTTTTGCGCATGCATCAGCGCGGCCTGGGTGTGCTCCAGCGAGGTCGAGCGCTGGCGCACCAGCGCTTCTAGCTGGGCCTGCTTGTGTTCGACTTCCCTCTGCGCCAGCACGCGCGCGGTCACGTCGCTGCCCTGGATATAGATGCCGCAGACGCTGCCGTCGGCATCGCGGTCGGGCTGGAACAGGACATCGATGAACATTTCATGGGTACTGCCATCGCTGCCGCGCAGCGCCAGGCGCATGCCCTGCGCGCTGTGGGCCTGGCCGCTGGCGGCCACCGTGTCGACCAGTGCGACATAGCCCTGGGCGCGCAATTCTGGCAGCGCCAGGTGCAAGTGGTGGCCGACCAGCTCGCGCTGCCCGGCCAGACGCAGGAATTGTGCATTGACGAACTGGAAGGTGTGGCGCGGGCCGCTGAGGAAGGCGACGAAGCCGGGCGCCTGGTCGAACAGGCGCAACAGGCGCGCATGCTCCCCTTGCAGGCGCAGATTGTCTTGTGCCAGCGTGCGCGCTTCCCTGGAGGCGGCCAGGTAATCGCGATTGATTTCCTTCAGGTACATGGTCAGGATCAAGAAGGCCGCCACCATCGTGTCGATCCGGCCGCCGTACCAGCCGACCGAGAAACGCGCGCCGCCCATCATGGTCACCAGGCTGTCGCATCCCAGTGCGACGATGGCCACTCCCAGCCAGGCGCTGATCGCGGTGGCGAAGCGGGTGGCGCGCCACAGGACCAGCAGCGCTGCGCCACTGAGGATCTGCAGCAGCGGCCCAATGGCGGCGCCCACGATGCCGCTGAACGCACCTGCCGCGTCGAGCCGCGGCAGGTAATCGTGCAAGACGGTTACCGCCAGCACGGCGGCCAGGGCCGCAGTCAAGGTCAGCAGCACGCAGGAGAGCAATGCCGCACCCCGGTCGGCAAGCTTGCGCCCTGGCGCCAGCCATTCTTCCAGCGCGTACGCCAGCAGCATGCCGGCCGCAGCCAGGTGCCACAGTATCCAGAGCCAGTCGGGCGTCTGGATGCCGCCCGTCACGCGTACGTCGGGTAACAGCGCACCTTCGACGGACAAGAACTGGACGAACAGCATGGTGGCAGTGAACACGCTGCCGCCGCACAGCCACAACAGCGCGCGCGTGCCAGTTCGGCGGAAATACCCGGACAGTACATATGCCGCGATGCAACAGGTGCCGATGGTGACGGTGTGATAGGCAGGCAGGAAGGCGGGGAAATCCGGCCACAGATGGCCTGCAAATGGCATCAGGCAGCATGAGAGCAGTGCAATGGCGATGGCACTCCAGCGCGCGCTTGCCTGGAATGGCGCCAGAGCGCGCGGCGCCGGCTGGACGTCGGCAGGCGTCGTGGACGGCTGGGAAGAGGATCGCGTCATTGTTGGGTTTTCGTCAAAGAAATACCAGCGCCCATGCCCGGCGCCTCCCTGCAGACCAGCCTACCACCAATCTCGCATTCTGATGCGGAATAATATTGTTGGGGAGGCAACGGGATGCTCCTACAATGTTGCGGAAGGTGCGCCTACACTCGGCGCAGCACAAGTGGCTAACATTTGCATACCAACGGATTTCATGCCAAATACATCATAGCAAGGGAGTGCACCATGACCACCGAGACCACAACCAGCGCCATTCCGCCTGCCCGCCAGCAGCAAGGCAAAATCGCCCGCACCGATGACCTGTTGGTCAGCGGGCCGGATGCCAAGGATGGCGCGCGCGGCTTCACCGGCAATGCCGATCCGCAAGCTTTGCAAACCGGTATGGAAGGCATCGCCGCCGCCTCCCATCCAAATCGACAGAGCGACAATGATCAACCAGCGCCAATCACGAAGACATTACCTGACAACCAGAGTCCAACACGTAACAAGTAAAAAAATGCAATGATCTTTTGCTGTTGAGCGATGCAAAAATGCAACATTCGTTTGTTCTGGATGCCATATTTGCTTGAACGGCCCGCGCTGGCGACAGCGCGGGCCGTTTCGCTTTCGGCCCCGGGTTTAATCGATAAACAGCGTGGCTGGGGTTTCCAGATAGGCACGGATGGTTTGGACGAACTGCGCCGCCACCATCCCGTCGATGACGCGGTGATCGAACGACGACGATAGATTCATCATCTTTCTGGCCACGATGGCGCCGTCGCGGATCATCGGCCGCTCCACCATCTTGTTGACGCCAATGATTGCCACCTCGGGGTGGTTGATCACCGGCGTCGTCACGATACCGCCCAGTGCGCCGAGGCTGGTGATGGTGATGGTGGACCCGCTCAGCTCGTCGCGCACGGCCTTGCCGGCGCGCGCCGCCTCCGCCAGTCGCGCCACTTCGAGCGCGCTCGACCACAGATCGTGCTTGTGCGCGTTGCGCACCACCGGCACCATCAGCCCGGCCGCCGTCTGCGTTGCCACGCCGATGTGGACCGCGTCGTACTGCGTCACAATGCCGGACTCGTCGTTAAAGCGCGCATTCGCCTGCGGGAACTGTTTCAGCGACAGCACAATGGCGCGCATCAGCAGCGGCAGCAGCGTGATGCGGCCGCGCTGGTTGCCGTGCTGCCCATTCAAGTGCGCGCGCAGCGCTTCCAGTTCGGTGACGTCGACTTCTTCGACATACGTGAAGTGCGGGATGCGGCGCTTGGCCTCCTGCATTTTTTGCGCGATTTTACGACGCATCCCGGTGACGGCAATGGTGCGTTCGGCGTCGGTCGGATCGGACGGCTTCGGCCCGCTCGGCGCCACCTTCACACGGCGCAGCAGTTGCGCGTCGAGGTCGGCGTGCGTGATGCGGCCTTCCGGACCGCTGCCTTCCAAAAATTCCAGCGCGATGCCCAGTTCCAGCGCGCGCTGGCGCACGGCCGGTGCGGCCAGACCACGTGCGCGCGGCGGCGCCGCCTTCAAGAGCGGCGCCTGTGCCGGTGCCGCTTTGGCCACCGGTGCCGGTGCTTCCTCCAGCTCCTCGGCACGTTCGCAGACGGTACTGACGGGCGAGCCGGGCAGGGTGGTGCCGGCCGTTGCCGTTGCCGTCGCTGGCGTCGCCGTTTTGCCATTCTGATTGCCGCTACCGGCCACTTCGAGTCGGATCAGTTCGGCACCGACAGCCAGCGATTCGCCGATCTCCCCGCCGAGTGCGATGACCGTGCCATTCACCGGCGACGGAATCTCGACCGTCGCCTTGTCCGTCATGACGTCGGCCAGCACCTGGTCTTCCTTCACGGTGTCGCCTGGCTTGACGCGCCATTCGACCACTTCGACTTCGGCAATGCCTTCGCCGAGGTCCGGCATTTTGATGATGTGGATACCCATTACGCCACTCCCATTGCGCGTTTGAGGGCCGCGCCGACGCGGTCGGGGCCCGGAAAGTATGCCCATTCCTGGGCGTGCGGGTACGGCGTGTCCCAGCCGGTGACGCGCTCGATGGGCGCTTCCAGCTGATAGAAACAGTGTTCCTGGACCAGCGCGGCCAGTTCGGCGCCGAAGCCGCTGGTGCGGGTCGCCTCGTGGACGATCACGCAGCGCCCGGTCTTTTTGACCGAGTTGACGATCGTTTCCAGGTCGAGCGGCCAGATCGAACGCAGGTCGATGATTTCGGCATCGATGCCGGTTTCGCGGGCGGCGGCGTCGGACACCCAGACCATGGTGCCATACGTGATGATGGTCAGGTCGTTACCTGGCCGGAACACCGAGGCCTTGTCGAGTGGCACGGTATAGTAACCCTCGGGCACTTCGCCCATCGGGTGCTTGCCCCAGGCCACGACCGGGCGGTCGTGGTGGCCGTCGAACGGTCCGTTGTAGAGGCGCTTCGGCTCCAGGAAAATGACAGGGTCGTCGTTTTCGATCGAGGCGATCAGCAAGCCTTTGGCATCGTAGGGATTCGATGGCATCACGGTGCGCAGGCCGCACACCTGGGTGAACATCGCTTCCGGGCTCTGGCTGTGGGTCTGGCCGCCGTAGATGCCGCCGCCGCAAGGCATGCGGATGGTCATGCTGGCGGTAAATTCGCCGGCCGAGCGGTAGCGCAGGCGCGCCGCTTCAGAGACGATCTGGTCGCTGGCCGGATAGAAATAATCGGCGAACTGGATTTCAACGACGGGGCGCAGGCCATAGGCGGCCATGCCGACCGCGGTGCCGACGATGCCGCCCTCGGAAATGGGCGCGTCGAACACGCGCGATTTGCCATATTTCACTTGCAGGCCGTCGGTGCAGCGGAACACGCCGCCAAAATAACCCACGTCCTGGCCGTAGATGACGACGTTGTTGTCGCGTTCCAGCATCACGTCCATGGCCGAGCGCAGCGCCTGGATCATGGTCATCGGGACGGTGGCGGTGCCGGTGTCGGGTTTGTCATCGCGCTTCATGCTTGTTCTCCTGCCTGGGCCAACTGCTCGGCTGCCAGTTGTGCACGCTGTACGCGCAAGTGCTCCGGCATGTCTTTGTAGACGTCCTCAAACATGGCGGCCACGTCCGGCACGGCGCCATCGGCCAGCGTGCCGTACTGTTCGGCTTCGCGCTGGGCAGCGACCACCTCCGCCTCGAGTTCCCCTTTCACGGCTTCATGTTCGTCATCGGACCACCAGCCCAGCTTGGTCAGGTGGCGTCGCATGCGTTCGATCGGGTCGCCCAGCGGGAAATGGCTGTAGTCGTCGGCCGGACGGTAGCGCGACGGATCGTCCGAGGTGGAGTGCGGGCCGGCGCGGTAGGTCACCCATTCGATCAGGGTTGGACCGAGATTGCTGCGGGCCCGTTCTGCCGCCCATTGCGAGGCGGCGTACACGGCCAGGAAATCGTTGCCGTCGACGCGCAGGGAGGCAATGCCGCTGCCGACGCCGCGTGCGGCAAAGGTCACGCTTTCGCCGCCGGCCAGCGCCTGGAACGACGAAATGGCCCACTGGTTATTGACCACGTTCAGGATCACTGGCGCACGGTAGACGTGGGCGAAGGTGAGCGCGGTATTGAAGTCGGATTCGGCGGTGGCGCCGTCGCCGATCCAGCCGGAGGCGATGCGGGTGTCGCCCTTGATGGCCGAGGCCATGCCCCAGCCGACCGCCTGCACGAACTGCGTGGCCAGGTTGCCGCTGATGGTGAAAAATCCGGCATCGCGCACCGAGTACATGACCGGCAACTGGCGGCCCTTCATGCGGTCCTTCTCGTTTGAAAATAACTGGCAGATCATGTCGACCAGCGGCACTTCGTAGGCGATCAGCAGGCTTTGCTGGCGGTAGGTAGGGAAATTCATGTCCCCTTCGCGCAAGGCCAGCCGATGGGCGGTGCCGACGGCCTCTTCGCCCAGACTCGTCATGTAGAACGAGGTTTTCTTCTGGCGCTGGGCGATGACCATGCGCGCGTCGAAAATGCGGGTCTTGAGCATGCTGCGCAGGCCGAAGCGCCACAGTTCGCGGTCCGGTTCAGGCGCCCACGGGCCGACGGCATTGCCCTCGTCGTCGAGCACCCGGATGAGGGTGTTGGCAATGTCAGCCGTGTCTGCGGCCAGAACATCGACAGCGGGACGCCTGACGGTGCCGGCTGCGGCCACGTGCAGGTAAGAAAAATCAGTGCTACAACCCGGGCGGCCGCTTGGCTCCGGAACGTGCAAGGACAGAGGATTGCTCTGGCTTATCATTTGTATTTCCCCTTGTGAGGTGTAATTGCAGGGGCATGATAAGGGTCGCACGTTACGTTCGGAAGAGCTCAGACGGGTATTTCGATGGTGCAGAGCAGCATTTCAGGTTTCAAAGGTTGAAATGTGAAGTAAACGTTTTATGTACGCCGGCCTGTTCAATACGATGAATGAATCGTCTCATCCTTGACTGCCGCGACCCGCTCCGGTGTCACCACAGCAGCGATCTTGCCGCGGTCTCCTCTCACAAGGTAACAATCGATCTTCAGGCGGCGTGTACGGTCGAACACCAATTCAATATCCGAGTCGGATCTCGGGTGGACGGTGATCGATTTGCTGGCGCCGGGAGCGAGGTCGCCGATTGCGTAGGCGTTGCCTGTGACGCGTACCGTGGCCGAATGCATGGTGACGGCACTCACATTCGAGAGCGTCAAGATCACGCCTGGCGCTTTTTGCTTTGGCAGCAGTGCGTAGGTTGCGCTCAGCGCCAGCACAGCGGTCAGGAACCGTTTCGCCGTTATTGCAATACGCGTGTCGCGTCGACCACATCGACGCCTTGCAGCATGCCCAGCCAGCTATCGAGCCATGGCTTGTGCGAGGCGCCGATGATGGACAGCACGCGTGCACCGGGACGCTCGCGGAAGGTCTCGCGGATATTCGCGACGATGCGCAAATTACGGGTTTCCCAGCCAGCGACCCACATCTGCGGGTACGCTTGCGCCGAGGTGCTTTGCATCGGACCTTTGACATTCGCCTCCGCAAAATTCCATAGCGCAGCGGGCGTGTTGATGAATTGGTAGAGCGGCAGCAAGTCGGCTTGCTTTGCCAGTTCGTTGGTGAGCTTGTTTTGCTGGCTCAGCGCCGCACCGCTTGCGGCCCATGCCGCTGTGAGTGGCACCATGAAGGCCTTGCGGTCAGAGATATCGAGGTTGTCGCCGGTGTGGTTGTCGACCTGGTGGACACGTTGCAAGCCGAGCCAGGCCGCCAGCCGCGCCGCGATCAAATAATTTTCGTTATTCGTCGTCGCGATCGCGGCAAGCTTTTGTACCAGCGCTTCGCTCAGGCCGTCACCGCTGTGCCGCTCGGCGCCACCGAGTTGCAGCCACTGTGTGTACGCGGACGCTGGCTCCGCCGCCGCAAAAAACAGCGCAGCCAGGTGACGTCGCTGTGCCGCCGTCGGCTGGGCCGGCCAAGCTTTCAGGGTGTTTGTTACTGCGGCCATGGCATCCGGAATGTCCAGCCCGGTAGTTAGTTTGGCATCGGCGGTAGAAGCGCAATAGTTCGCGCCATACCGGGCTGGCTGGCGCGCAGCCAGGTCGCACTCGTCGCCGGGTTCGGTTTCGATGGTGATGATGTCGGGTTTCCAGCCGGCCAGGCGGTTCAGCAGCTGATCGAGGGCGGCAGGATTAAAGTCCTTGGGCATCTGGTTCAAATGCGTCGTGGCGAGCACGAGTACCTGGGCGCGTGGGCCAGCCATATCACGGTCGAGTACCGTCAAATCGATTTGCGCATGGGCTTCCAAAGCAAGCATCAGGGGCAAAACTGCGATGGCATGAAAAATCAAGTGGATACGGTTGCGCATAAGATCGGTTTCATAACAATGACCACAGTCTATCTGTTTGTTTTCGGCAAATCACGAACAATCGGGTATGCATGTCCAGCTTGTCACGCCAGGCTAGTCTGGCCGGCGCGCCACCGCTACGCCTGTTCAGGCAAGGCGTCCTTCGTCATTCGTGAGGGACGCATCGATTCGCGATAAGTGACAATAAGTAATTGTCGTATTGCATAACTTTCATTTAATCCAATAACAACAATTATTTTTCGGTGAAATATTGTTATTTTCAGGAGGCCGAGGAAATGACAACACATTTAATATTTTCTGTTGAAATATTTGCAGTAGGATAGTAAGCTACGAAAAATCTGATTTATTCAGATTTGAAAGTCATAAAATGGGCAATGAGCAAGGCTAATTAACCAATGATTTGCATGCAAATATTTTAATATTTCATGAATGTTCAGCCTTTCGCATCATTGATTAAACCAGTTTCAGCCGGATACATATTTTCACCAGGCCTTATGAAACTGTCAAATTTAAAAAAACTGGAATTATATTATGCGGCTTGATGAATTTAATGTCCGGACACGCCTTGCATTCGGCTTCGGCATTGTACTATTAATTCTGATGATTATATCGTTTATGAGTATAACCAAGCTCGCCTCTTTGAATGATGCATTGACGGTTACCGTAGATTTCAATGCTCAGGAATCGAACATTATTTCTCAAGCATTAGGTGAGGCGCAAAAGGCGTCAGCCGCCATGAGAAATCTTATTGTTTTGAGCGATGCCCCACGAATGAAGGTTCAGAAGGAGATATTTGACAATAGTTTGATCGCATACGAAAAATATGCAGATGAGCTCGATAAACTATTTATGAGGGATCCGAATACCAGTCAAGAAGAAAAAAAATACCTGGTCAAATCTGCTGAAACAAAAAATGCCGCCATGCCATTAACTAAAAAGGCAGCCGAACTGGGATTGGCGAACGATCCGGGCGCGCCAGACGTATTGATGAATGAGACCGGTCCTGCGTTGGATAAATGGACAAATACACTCGCCGATTTCAGGGATTATGAAATAAAAACAAGCAATGTGACCGCCGGCGAAGCTCACAAGCAATACGAGCGAGACAGAAAGATAATCATCGCAATCTCCATTCTCGGCGTTTTGATGGCAGTTGCCGCCGGCTTCGCGATCACCAGCAGCGTTTTGAAACAACTGGGCGGCGAGCCAGCGTATGCGATGTCTGTCGCTAAAGATATTGCAAGCGGAAACCTGGATAATCACATCCTGGTTCAAGCGGGAGATACGACTAGTTTAATGTCTTCCATAAAGATAATGCGCGACCAGCTGGCAGAAATAGTGGGTCGGGTCAGGAGTGGCACTGAGACGATTGCGACTGCATCCAACCAGATTGCGGCCGGAAATCTGGACCTGTCTTCCCGCACGGAAGAGCAAGCCAGTTCGCTGGAAGAAACCGCCTCATCAATGGAAGAAATTACCAGTACGGTCAAGCAAAATGCAGACAATGCACGCCAGGCGAATCAGCTCGCTGTGTCGGCCTCGGAAGTGGCTGTAAAGGGTGGTGTGGTGGTGGCACAGGTTGTCGAGACGATGGCGTCGATTAACGAATCGTCCAGGAAAATTGTCGATATTATCGGCGTGATTGACAGCATTGCATTTCAGACCAATATCCTGGCGCTGAACGCTGCGGTAGAAGCGGCTCGCGCCGGCGAACAGGGTCGCGGCTTCGCGGTCGTTGCGACAGAAGTTCGTAACCTGGCACATCGTTCTGCGGCAGCCGCCAAAGAAATCAAGGGACTGATCGACGATTCCGTCAGCAAGGTCAACGCCGGCGGCAAGCTGGTAGACGATGCAGGCGTCACGATGGCCGATATTGTGCAGTCCATTACACGCGTGACCGATATCGTGAGTGAAATCGCCTCGGCAAGTATTGAACAAACCATCGGAATTGAGCAAATCAATTCGGCAATTTCGCAAATGGATGAAGTTACCCAGCAGAATGCTGCGCTGGTTGAAGAATCGGCGGCCGCCGCGGGCGCAATGCAAGAGCAGGCAGCGGAATTGTCCCGGATAGTCAGTGTGTTTAAAGTTGGTCAAGCCACCGTAACGAAAGCCAGTTCCACGCCGCTTGCGGTTGCACGCGTGAAAAAATCACCGGCGAGCACGCTTCGCGTCAGCGCCAATCAAGTCGCTGTTGCAAGACAGGAGCCGAAAGTTACCAAAGGCAGTGCGGATGAATGGGAGCAGTTTTAACGTCATTAATCCCAGCCGCGATCATCCTTTTCCTGCTCCGCCTTCACGTCGCGCGCGAACATTTCGTTCAGTTCCTCCCGCGCACGCTTGGCCATCGATTCGTATTGCTCTTGGTCCTGGTAGACAGGATACACGGCGTCGACGCTGGCCAGATTGTGCTGGCGGAATTTCAACGTGGCCTGGCGTGCGCGGTATGGGCCGTAACCAAGTTGCTCGAGCGCGCGCCGGCCCAGCATCAGCGCCGACTCGAACGTTTCGCGCTCGATGATGGTCACGCCGCGGTCCTGCAGGCGAAACAGGTGGGTGACGTTGCGCGCGCGGGCCAGGATTGGCAGGTCGGGATAGGCTTCGCGCACGGCGTCGACCAGCGCGATGCTGTCTTCGATGTCATCGATGGCCACCACCAGCGCCCGTGCCTTGGCGGCGCCGGCCGCATGCAGCAGGTCGATGCGGGTGGCGTCACCATAAAACACCTGGAAGCCAAAGCGACGCAGCGTTTCGATCTGGTCGGGATCGTGATCGAGCACCGTCAGCTTGACCTGGTTGGCGCGCAGCAGGCGCCCGACGATCTGGCCGAAGCGGCCGAAGCCGGCGATGATCACGTGGCCGTCTTTGGCCTCGATATCGTCGGCCGGGCGCTGGCCCAGATTGCGGAAGCGCGGTGCAATCACGCGGTCGTGCAGGATCAGCAGGAGCGGCGTTGCCATCATCGACAACGCCACCACAACCACCAGGATCGCCGCCACATTCTCCGAATACACCCTGGCGGTAGCGGCCGCACCGAACACGACGAACGCGAATTCGCCGCCCTGCGACAGGATGAAGGCGAACAGCGCCTGCTGCTCGCGCGGGATGCCGAACGCTTTTGCGAGAAAATACAGCACCCCGATCTTGATCAGCAGGAAGCCGGCTACCAGGCCGAGGATCAGCAGCGGCTGGGCCAGGAAGACGCCGAAGTCGACCGACATGCCCACCGCAATAAAGAATAAACCCAGCAACAGGCCCTTGAATGGCTCGATGTCGGTTTCCAGCGCGTGCCGGTATTCGGAGTCGGCCAGCAGCACGCCGGCCATGAAGGCGCCCAGCGCCATCGACATGCCGACCCACTGCATCAACAGCGCAATCGAGATCACCAGCAGCAGCGCGAATGCGGTAAAAATTTCGCGCAGTTCGGTCTTGGCGATGATGCGCAGGATCGGTGTGATCAGGTAGCGTCCGGCGACCACCAGTGCGGCCAGCACAGCGGCCACTTTCAGCGCGCCCAGCCAGCCATGGCCGCTGCCTTCATGGACCGCGATGCCCAGCACGGGCACCAGCGCGATCATCGGAATGGCGGCGATATCCTGGAACAACAGGATGGCAAAGCCGGCCTGGCCGGTGGGGGTGGACATGACGTTGCGCTCTTCCAGCGTGGTCAGCGCAATCGCCGTCGACGACAGCGACAGGCCGAGCGAGGCGATCAGCGCCACTTTCCACTCGACGCCGAAACCGATGGCAACCGCGCACAGCAACGCGGCCACGCCCAGCACCTGGGCCGAACCCCAGCCGAAGATGGGGCGGCGCAGTTCCAGCAGTTTTTTCGGCTCCAGTTCGAGGCCGATCACGAACAGCAGCAGCACCACGCCGAACTCGGAGAAATGCAGGATCACGTCGACTTCACTGATCAGGCCAAGACCCCAGGGGCCGATGGCGATTCCCGCCAGCAGGTAGCCGAGCACGGCGCCCAGACCCAGGCGTTTCGCGATCGGGACCGCGACCACGGCGGCGGCCAGGTAAATCAGGGCATTCGATAACAGGCCGTGTTCCATCAGCTGGGTTCTTTCGACAGACGTTCAATGAACAGGCGCACGTGCGCAGCAAGCTGCGCTTCGCTGGCGTGGTGGGCGCCGTGCAGCACCAGCGGGTCTTGCCAGCGCATGCCGCACAGGCGCGCGGTCTGCGCAAGCGGCGTCAAAAACGCCGCAAACGGGTGGCCGTGCACGCCTTCCTCGCTGTAGGAATCCGCCGTGCCGCCGGTGCTGACGGCCAGCAGGCAGGCCTTGTCCTTCAAACCGGTGGCGCCGTCGCCGTAGGCCCAGCCGGCCTCGAACACCACGTCGATCCATTCCTTCAGCAGCGACGGCATGGCATACCAGCGGATCGGGTGCAGCAGGACGAGCATGTCGGCGTCGGCGATCAGCGCCTGTTCGCGCGCGACATCGATATAGAAATCGGGGTAGGTCGCATACAGGTCGTGCACCACCACACCCGGCGTGGCGCGGGCGGCATCGGCCAGCTGGCGGTTCACGCGCGAGCGCTGCGGGTCGGCGTGGGCGTAGATGACGAGCACCCTGGTCGCGCTCAATGCAGTGACGTTTTCTCTGGCTGCACCAGCACGAACGGGTGGACGACGGCACTCCACAGGAAGGCTTCCGATTCGGTCCAGGTCTGCGCCTGCAGGTCGCTGGCCTTGGCCACCAGGCCGGCCGCCATCCAGCTGGCGATGCTGGCCTTGTCGTCGTGCGAAATACGCACTGCCACGTCGATCAGGTCGAGCTCGGCGCTGACGAAAATGACGTTGCCCTGCGCGAAATGGCGCACCAGTTCGGACCAGGCGATGCGCGCCGTTTCGCGGTTGATCTTGTCGTGCAGTTCGGTGTCTTTGTCTGGATTGGTTTGCATGGCGATGAAAAAAATTAAAGGGTTTCGACGAGCGGCTCGGGCGCGCCCGACCATGTTAAGCGATATGCATGCGCTTTGCGGACATTGCCCACCAGGGCCGGCCGGAAGCAGGCCAGGTTGGTGCCGCCGGCTTTGCGCACGCTGGGGAAAATCACCCCCATCGAGCCGGCGTCGAGCAGCGTATTGGCCAGTTGTTGCGAAGCGATATAGCTGGCCGGGTCGAGGCAGGCTTGATACGCGGCGTCGCCGCGCACGTCGTGGAACGCTGCGCCGAAATCGGCCAGCAGCGACTGGTACGTGACGCTGTCGTCGAAGCGATTGATTTCCTGGTACTCGACGGTTTTGTGGAACACGATTTCGGCCAGCGCGGTGGGCGCATCGAATGCGCAGTACCACGCGCCCCGGTCGCCGTCGTTAAAACGGCTGCCCTCGGGGCGGGCGTAGGTAAAGGCGGCGTTGATGATGCGGAAGTTGGACACGCCGAACACCAGCTCATCGACGCCGATGCCGGGCAACAGGCCATATTCGCCGCGCAGGCGTTCATTGGTGGCATTGTCGAGGTCGAACAGGTCGCGCAGCATGGCCTCATTGTCGGCCAGGGGTGCCAGCACCGAGTCTTCCAGGTCGGCGAAGCGGGACGGGATCAGGCGCACGGTGTCGAGCTGGCGCAGTGGCGTCAGCGGCGGGGTCAGCAAAGTCCTGGGCGCTTTTGCACTGCCGCCCATTTACAGCCCGCCGCGGCGCGCGTCGAGCAGCTTGCGCACGCTCTGCATGGCCAACAGACCGCCGCCAAGCATGTGCGCCAGCGGCGTGCGGCCATTGAAGATGGCGTTCGAATTGGGCAGCATGACCCATTCGTCAGCCAGCTTGTCGCCGTACAGGATGTGCAGCGCCTTATAAATGCCGAGCAGGTAGGAGATGCGCGTGATGCGGTCCACCTCCAGCACCCGCGTGGGCTGCTTCTTCCATTCGTACCAGGAAGACGACGACAAGCCGCCCAGCAGTTCGCGGGCGTCGTCGTCGCGCAGTTTCCAGGCGGCGGCCAGTTTGAAAAAACCCAGCAGCGCCGAGTGCGACAGGCGCTCGCGCTCGGCCTTGGCATTCAGGTCGACCAGCAGCGCCGGTTCGAAACGGCTTTTGGGGTAAGCGAAAGCAAGTTGCATGATTTTCTCCGGTTCTGGATTCTTTATACTCCAAAACCGGAAAGAAGGCAAGGCATGCCGGTCGTGCGCGGCTCAAGCCGGCTCGGCGTGCTCCACCAGCAATTGCACCTTGGTGACGCCGTTGTACTCATTCGCGTCGAGCCGGAACGCCACCCGCGCCCGCTCGCCCATGGCGTCGGTGTGCCCGAACCAGATCGCGTCGTAGCGCTTGCCGTTCTTTTCCAGCAGCAGCTTGAGATGCCGATCCTTCAAAATGCGCTGGCTGACCACCCGGAATTCGTCGCAGAACACGGGCGGCGCGAACCCTTGCCCCCAGACCTGGCCGGCCATCAGCTCGATAAAATCGTTGGTGTAGTAGGCGTCTTCCAGCGGGCCGTCGGTTTCCACGATGCGCTCCAGTTGCGCCTCGGTCAGCCACGCTTTGCCAACCGCCTCGAAGGCGGCCGCAAAGCTGTCGAACGCCTCGGCGCGCATGGTCAGGCCGGCTGCCATCGCGTGGCCGCCGAACTTGTCGATCAGGCCCGGCACCTGTTTCGACACCAGGTCGAGCGCGTCGCGCAGGTGAAAGCCCGGAATCGAGCGGCCCGAACCCTTGATCCAGCCATCCTGGCCCGGCGCGAACGTGATCGTCGGCCGGAAGAATTTTTCTTTCAGGCGCGAGGCGACGATGCCGATCACGCCCTGGTGCCAGCCGGCGTCGAACACGGCAATTGTGCTGCTGGCGGTCGGCTGGAAATCGTCCAGGTGCAGCAGGGCGGTGTCCTGCATCTCCGCCTCGATCTCGCGCCGCTTCAGATTGATCTCGTTGAGCTGCTGGGCAATGGCCCAGGCGCGCCCTTCGTCGTCGGTAACCAGGCATTCGATCCCCAGCGACATGTCGTCCAGCCGTCCGGCGGCGTTCAGGCGCGGGCCGAGTGCAAAGCCCAGGTCGAACGGTGACGCCGTACGCGACTCGCGTCCGGCCACCCGGAACAGGGCGGCCACGCCCGGGTGCATGCGGCCAGCGCGCATGCGCTTGATGCCCTGTGCAACCAGGATGCGGTTATTGGCGTCGAGTTTCACGACGTCGGCGACCGTTCCCAGCGCCACCAGGTCGAGCAAATGATCGAGTTTCGGCTGGGTGGCCGCATCGAACACGCCGCGTCGGCGCAATTCGGCGCGTAGGGCCAGCAGCACATAGAACACCACGCCGACCCCGGCCAGGTGTTTACTTGGAAAACCGCATTCGGGCTGGTTCGGGTTGACGATCACGCGCGCCGCCGGCAGGGTGGCGGCCGGCAAGTGATGGTCGGTGATGACGACGTCGATGCCACGCCGGTTCGCCTCCGCCACGCCGTCGATGCTGGCGATGCCATTGTCGACCGTGATGATGATGTCGGGGTTCTTCTCGCGCGCGGTCAGTTCGACGATCTCGGGCGTGAGGCCATAGCCATACTCAAAACGGTTCGGCACAATGAAGTCGACCTGCGCCCCCATTGCGCGCAGGCCGCGCAGGGCCACGGCGCAGGCGGTGGCGCCGTCGCAGTCGTAGTCGGCGACGATGGTCATCTTCTTGTGGGCGGCAATCGCGTCGGCCAGATACACGGCGGCCTGGTCGATGTGGCGCAGGCCGGCCGGGGCGATCAGCGCTGACAGCTCGGAAGACAATTCACGCACGTCGAGCAGGCCGCGCGAGGCGAAGACGCGCGCCAGCACGGGGTGCACGCCGCCTTGGCGCAGCATCTCGGTGGTGCGGACGGAACAGGGGCGAATACTGATACGGGTTTTCAAATGAGGCTGTCCAGGGTGATGCGGCGCCAGAATTTACGTTGCGCCATGGGGGTGGTGGTGAGGTCAAACAGGGCGGTCCGGCGCGACAGGACCAGGCGTACCGATTTGACCTTGGCGGCCGCCAGAAGTGCCAGGGTGGGCGCGAACAGCGTGTTTTCAAGCTGGTGCATGGCGTCCAGCCAGCTGGACCATTCGCCGGCCAGGCCCGGGCCGGTGAGGGCGCCGCACACCAGCAGGGCGTTGTCGTCGCCGGCGAGGATGGCGCCCGGATCGGTCAAGACCTGCTGCGCCATCGCCTGCAGCCAGCCCGGCACGCCGCATACCGTCATGGCTTTATTTGCCTGCGCACTGCCGCCGCCCCACGGCCAGATGGCGTTCACTGGCGCCAGCCCACGCTGCGCACGCGCCGTGTTGACCGGATGCTCGAACCACAGCATTTGCACTTCGTTCTGCAGGCGCCGGAACGCGCGCGCCTCGGCGCCGGCCGGCATCGCGTCGCCCAGGTTCATGCCCAGCACGGCGTCCGGCGACGAGGTGTCCAACTGATCCCAGCCGGCCGCACGCAGGAACCAGGTCTGTGCGTCGCCGTACAGGAGCGTGTGGCCGAGTTCCGTGAACAATGGCAGGGCGCAGTCGAACAGAGTACGGGCGTCAATGTCCTGCAATTGCAGCTTGCGCAAGTCGTGCAGCGCCAGGTGGCTGCGCGCGATTTCGATGTGGGCCGGATGCAGGATCAGCCAGCCACCGGCCGACGCATCGAGCCCGAAGCCGCGCATGGCGGCGGCCGCGAACGCCGCATGGGCGTTCGACAGCGCCAGTTCGCGCGCCAGCCACAGCTCGTGCGGGAGCGCGCGCGCATCGTCGTCGAAGGTGGTGCTGGCATGGGTGGCCGGGCGCGACAGCAGCGCCGCCAGCGCCGGCGCCTGCAGGGCGCGCACCAGGTCGGCGGCAAGTTCGGGAGGCGGGAGAGCAAACGGTAAAACGAGCGTCAATTGATTCATGCCGCCATTGTAAGTGAAATGGCACACCGTCCTGTTCATTCTATTCTGGCAACACTGTCAAGGTCGAGCGTTGTGTGGCACACTGCGGGGTCAGATTTTCTTCGCTTATTTTTTTGTTCCTGGAGCCCATGAGCATCATCGCAAAATTGCCGTATGAATGGCTGGTCGGCCTGCGCTACACGCGCGCCGGCAAGCGCAGCGGCCGCAATAGTTTTATATCGTTTATTTCGCTGATCTCCGTCTCCGGCATCGCGCTGGGGGTGGCCGCGCTGATCGTGGTGCTCTCGGTGATGAACGGTTTTCAGAAGGAAGTGACCGACCGCATGCTGTCGGTGCTGGCGCACATCGAAGTGTTCGACGCGAGCGGCGGCATGCCGAACTGGGAAGCGGCCGAGAAGGAAGCGTTCCAGAATCCGCAGGTGCGCGGCGCCGCCCCCTTCGTCGAAACCCAGGGTTTGTTATTGCGCGACGACGTGATGCGCCCGGCCATCGTGCGTGGCGTGCTGCCTGAAAAGGAAGCGGCCGTCTCCGATATCGGGCGCCAGGTCAAGCACGGTTCGTTCGCCTCGCTGCAGCCCGGCACCTTCAACATCATGCTCGGCTACGCGCTGGCCAATTCGCTCGGCGTGGGCATCGGCGACAAGGTCACCATGCTGCTCGCGCAAGGCCAGGCCACCCCGGCCGGCGTGCTGCCGCGCACCCGCACGTTTACCGTCTCGGCCATCTTCGAAGCGGGCCACTATGAATTCGATTCGGGGCTGGCCTTCATTGCACTCGAAGACGCCGAAAAACTCGAGCGCCTGACTGCGCCATCGGGCCTGCGCCTGCGCATCGCCGACATGCACCAGGCGCCGGAAGTGGCGCTGCAGCTGAAGAAAACCATGTCCGGTACATTGATCATGCGCGACTGGTCGAAGCTCAATGCGAACTGGTTCGCGGCCGTGCAGACCGAGAAAAAAATGATGTTCATCATCCTGACCCTGATCATTGCGGTGGCCGCGTTTAACCTGGTCTCGACGCTGGTCATGACCGTCACCGAAAAGCAGGCCGACATTGCCATCTTGCGCACCCTTGGTTCCTCGCCGCGCTCGATTCAAAAAATCTTCATGATCCAGGGCGCGCTGGTGGGGATCATGGGCACCATGCTGGGCGTCGGCTTCGGCGTGCTGGTGGCCCTGAACGTCGACGTCATCGTGCCGTTCATCGAACACCTGCTGGGCGTGCAGTTCCTGTCGAAAGATATTTACTTTATCAGCTCGGTGCCGTCCGACCTGCGCTGGCCCGATGTCTTCAAAATTGGCGGCCTGGCCGTGATCATGGCGTTTCTCGCCACCATTTATCCTAGTTACTCGGCGTCCCGCGTCAAACCGGCGGAGGCCCTGCGTTATGAATGACCTGTCCAAATCTCTGGTACTGACCTGCACGGGTCTCGGCAAAACCTTCCGCGAAGGCGACTACGCCGTGCAAGTGCTGGCGCAAGTGAACTTTGCCATTTCGCGCGGCGAAAGGGTCGCCATCGTCGGCGCCTCCGGCTCGGGCAAATCGACGCTGCTGCATTTGCTGGGCGGGCTCGATACGCCGAGCACCGGCAGCGTCACGCTGTTGGGCGAAGATTTTGCGACCTTGTCGGAGAAGCGCCGCGGCGACCTGCGCAACGCCTCGCTCGGCTTCGTCTACCAGTTCCACCACCTGCTGCCGGAATTCTCGGCGCTGGACAATGTCGCCATGCCGCTCCTGATCCGGCGCGTGGGACGCGAACAGGCCAATCTGCGCGCCGAAGCGATGCTCAAACGCGTGGGCCTGTCGCAGCGCGCGATTCACCGTCCGGGTGAACTGTCCGGCGGCGAACGCCAGCGCGTGGCCCTGGCGCGCGCGCTGGTCACGGAGCCGGCCTGCGTGCTGGCCGACGAACCGACCGGTAACCTCGACAGCGCCACGGCCCAGATCATTTTCGACCTGATGCTGGAATTGTCGCAGTCGCTCGGCACCGCCTTCGTCATCGTCACCCACGACATCGACCTGGCGCGCCGCTGCGACCGCGTGCTGCGGCTGACCGAACACGGTTTGCAGCCAGCCGAACTCGTATAAAACATGTGGATCGACACCCACTGCCACCTGGACGCGCACGAATTCGTCGGCGCTGACGGCGGGCCCTCCGGGGTAGGGCAGCGCGCCGCCGTGCAGGGCGTGTCGATGATCGTCATCCCCGCCGTCGAGCGCGGCAATTTTGCGGACGTGGCGCACATCGCCGCCAACACGCCGAACGCCTGCTACGCGCTCGGCATCCACCCGATGTGCGTGCCGCAGGCAACGGATGACGACCTCGACCTGCTGCGTGACCTGGCGCAGGCGTCCTTGTCCGATCCGCGTTTCGTGGCAATTGGTGAAGTGGGACTCGATTATTTCATCCCGCTGTTGTGCGAGCCGGACATGCGCGCCAAGCAGGAACGCTTTTTTCGGGCGCAGCTGCGTATCGCGCGCGACCTCGGCCTGCCGGTCCTGACCCACGTGCGCCGCTCGCAGGATCAGGTATTGAAACACCTGCGCCAGATCACGCCGCCGTCCGGCATCGCCCATGCCTTCAACGGCAGCTTCCAGCAGGCGCAAACGTTTATCGACCTGGGTTTTCACCTGGGCTTCGGCGGCGCCTTCACTTTTACGCGCGCCCTGCAAATCCGGCGCCTGGCCACCCAATTGCCGCTTGCGTCCATCGTCATGGAAACGGATGCGCCCGACATCTCTCCGGCCTGGGTGCATCCGGCGCGCAACAGCCCGGAGAACTTGCCGGCAATCGGCGTGGCGCTGGCCCAATTGCGTGACATCGACGCGCGCGAGGTGGCCGCCGTCTCGACCGCCAATGCCCTGGCCGCCATACCGCGCCTTGCGTCAATTACCCAGTAACATGAATCCGGCCCAGTAGAACGGGTGGCCCGCGATGCGCGCGCCCTGTGTGCCGAGCGGACGCAGGCCGCGTGTCCCGGCGCCGGCCCGGGCCGGGTTGCGGATCTGGTGCAACTGGGCCAGGCGCAGAGCGGCGCCGTGGTTCTCGCCACGCGCCAGCGCCTGGTAAAAATCGGTCATCAACGTGGCAGTCGAACGGTCCGACACCCGCCACAGGCTGGCCAGCACATGGCGCGCGCCGCGCTCGCGCGCCAGCCAGGCCAGGCTGGCCAGCTCGCGGCCGTTGGCGTCGACGCCGGCCGGGACGGCCGTTTCGCAGGCCGACAGCGTCAGCAGGTCAAGCCCGTCGAAGCGAAACCGCTCTTGCGCCAGATCGGTCAAGCTCAAACGTTCTCCATTGCCCAGCAGCAGATAAGAATCGTCGCCACGGCCTGAGCGCAGCACGAAGTGGCCGGCGATGTGGACCATGCTGGCCTGTTGCAGGCCCTGTGCCAGGTTCGCTGCCGTGAAACGGGCGTCCAGGTAGCTGCGGTGCGGGATGCGCCCGCTACCGGCCACTGCCAGCAATTCGCTGGCCACGTACGGCAAGGCCGGCAAGTCGCCACTGGCCTGGCTCTGGCCGAACAAGGCCAGCGAGAGCGGGCGCGCCGGCGCTACCTTGCCCGCGCCACTGGCCAGCTGGACCGGCAAGCGCTCCACCAGATAGCCGCGCCCGTCGTGCAGCATCGCGAACGGCACATAGCGCAGTGCGCCGCCGAGCGACAACGTCAGACTGCGCGCCTGTGCCAGTTCGGCCTGCACCGGCCCGACCAGCAATGTGTACAGGCGCCCGGCCGCTGCGCGCGGATCCTGGCCCGGGTCTTGCGCCGTGCGGCGCAGCAGCGCGATCTGGCGCACCAGCGCCGCTTCATCGATGGCGCGGCTCACCACGCGCACCGTTGCGCCCTGCTGGACCACGATGCGCAGGCGCCCGGCGCCGACCAAATAGGTCAAATGCAGCTGGCCGGGCGCCAGTGTGGTGCGGCGCGGCAGCGGCTTCGGCTCGGCTGCCGACGCTGCGACCGGCACGCTGGCGGCAAACAGCCCGGTGGCCTGGTCGATCAACGCGGCCAGGGTCGCTTGTGCCGACGCCACCAGGGCCGCACCGCCTGGCACGCCCCGGGCTTGCTGCGCGCGCGCGTCGGCCAGCGCCGCGGCGGCCGCTTGCAGGGCAAGCGTGCGCTCTGCGAGGCTGTGACGCGCTGATTCTTCGGCCTGCTCGAAGTCGATTTGCGCCACGCGGGCATCCTGTGCCGGGGCGCCATCGGCGCCGCGCAGCAGCTCGTGAAATTCGTTTTCCTCGACCAGCGCGAGCACGGTTTCGGCCTCGCCGATGCGGCGCCGGTCCAGCAACTGGTCGACCAGTTGCTGGTAGGCCGACTTCTGCAAGTGAATAAAACTGTGCTGCTGTTCGGTTGGCAAGCCAACGATGTTTTCACGCGCCGATTGCAGCGCATTGACGGCCTGCTTGCCGAAGAAGACCGCCTGCGCGCCGGCATCGAGCACGCTCAACTGGGCGCTGGCGCGCGCTTGCAGCAGCGTGGCGCGATTGGCCAGGGCGATGGCCAGCGCGCGCGCACTTTGCTGGCGCGCCAGCGTGGTATGTGAAGCGCGCGCGTTCAGGGCAGCGGTATCGAGCAAGGCGCTGGCGTAGTCCGGATGGGCGCGCCCGCGCTGCTGCGCCAGCGCTTCGGCCAGGGCGGCGCTTTCAGCGGCCAGGCTGGCCAGTTGCGCCGTGTCCTGGCCGGGCGCGTCGGCGCGCACGGCGAGCAAGGCAAGCTGGACTAAAAATAAACCATTCGTGACCGGTTCCGGCGTGGCGGCGACGCGCCGTTCAAGTGCCACCAGCGCGGTTTCTGCGTCCTGCTGGCGGCCCAGTGCGCGCAGGGCCTGGGCGGCGAGCATGCCGGCGGCCCGTTCGTCGCCGGGCATTTCGCCGTCGGTGGCGCGGGCTAGCGCGGCGGCTTGTTCGGCGTCCTGCAGCGCAGCGTCCGGCTGGCCCAGGGCCAGCAGGATGCGTGCATGATTGATCTGGTGTGTCACGCACGAGGCGGCGATGCGGCCCGGCATCGCGCGGCAGGCGGCCAGCGCAGCCTGGGATGCCTGTGCTGCGCGGCCGAGCCGGTTGTTGGCCAGCTGGGCCTGCGCCAGGTCTTGCCAGGCATTGATGGTTTGCGCATTCTGTTCGCCCAGGACGGCGCGCCGGATCGCCAGCACCTGCTCCGCCTCGGCGGCTGCCTGCCTTGCTTCACCCAGGCGCAGGTGGATGCTGCCCACCCCCGCCAGCGCGTAGCTGGCGGCGAGCGACTGGGCACCGTCGCGCCGCACGGCACTGGCCAGGCCGGCTTCGGCAAATGCCAGGGCGGAGACATCGTTGCCGGCCGCCGTGTGCCAGATCGCCAGATCCCTGGTGCTGGTCTGGGTTTCGGTGCGGTCCTGGCCAAAGGCGGCGAGACGGATCTGGTAAGCGCGCTCCAGGTAGACATGGCTTTCGGGCAGCTTGCCCTGTCTTAGCAGCAACATGCCCACGTCGCGCATGCCCCAGGCGTGGTCGGTACTGTCGGTACCGGACGTCTTTTCCCAGATATCCATGGCTTGCCGGGCGTAGACCAGCCCGCGCGCGTATTCGCGCGTCTGCAGGGCGATGCCGGACATGTTGGACAGGCTGGTGCCGTAGGAACTGGAGGTGGCGCCGGCCAGTTGCGCCTTGGCCTGCAGGGCGACATCGCCCCATTTCCAGGCCAGGTCGAAGCGGCTCGACGAGCGATATAGATACATCATCTCGGCCGGGTAATACATGCGCTCGCGCCCCGGGTCGCCGTCGGGCTGCGCACTGGCGTCGATGGCCTGGCGCAGCGCCCAGCCTTCCAGCAGCACTGCTTCGCTTTCGGGATAGCGGTGCAGGACGTCCAGCACCTTGCCATAGGCGAGCAGGCTGGCCGAGATGCCGCTCCGGTCGGCGGCGGCGCGGCACAGCGCCAGCGCCTGCTCGAACGGGGCCACGGCATCCTGGTAGCGTTCCTGCTCGACGGCAAGGTCGCCGCTGTCGATCAGCGCCGCCGCCGCCTGCAGGCAGGTGGCGTGCGCCAGGCCGGCCGCCATGGCCAGCGCCAGGAACAAGCTGCAGGCCGGGCCCCTCATGGCGTGCGCCCGACCACGCGCCAGCTGATGCGCGCCACCTGCGCCTGGTCGGCGTTGCGCCCCGATGCCAGCGCCGCCCCACGGTCGGCGGACGCATCGCGCAGGGCGTCGAACAGGGCGAAGCGGCGCGGCATGGCGCCGCTGGCAGCAGGTGCGGCGACCAGCACCAGCCATTCCGGGGCGTCGCCTGCACCGTGCGCGGTCAGCTCGAAGTCGCGCTCGAACGGGAGCGCTTGTGCAGGCATGCGGTTGCTGTCGCCTTCGAACGGCGGAAACACGCGCGTCGCCGGCCCGCGCAAGGGCAGGTGCACGATGCCCAGGTCGACCGAGCTTGCGCTGGCGTTGTCGACCAGCACGTGCAGGCGCGTGCCGGCCGGCAGGTCGCCCAGGTCGCGGTCAGTGAACGGCAGGCTCACGGCCGGGCGGCCCGGCCTGGCGATTTCGATGCGGGCCTGCAGCAGCGGCGGCGCCGCCGCGGTGGGCGGCAGCGCCAGCACCTGCGCGAGACTGGCGGCGCGGGTGCGCAGGCGCGCCAGTTCGGCGCCCGGCACGCGCAGCCGCAGCGCGCTGCGACCGGGCAGCAGTACGTTCACGGCACCGGCGCCGGCGCCAGTCACGACGGGGTCCTGCGGCGCGGCGATGCGGCTGGCCCAGCCATCGACCGGCTCGCTGCCGGCCGCTGCATCGAGCCGGGCTTCACCCCAGTTGACGGCAGCGACTTGCCAGACGGCGCCGCCGCGTACCAGGCGGTCGCCCACCCGCAAGCCATCGAGCCGCCCGTAGGGCAGCAACCAGCCGCGTGCATCGCGCTGCACCGGCCACACCAGCGCCGCATTCGCGGCACGCCACAACGGTTGGTCCAGCGCGCCGGCATACACCGGTGACGGGCGTGCGCTGGCCGGCAACTGTTGCGCGTCGAGGGCCTGCCGATAATACTGGTTGGCAGCGGCTGCCCACGCCATGTAGCTCGCTGGCTGGTCCTGCAGTCCGGCCACCATGGCGCGCGTAAAAATGCCGCGCGCCTGGCCGGGGTAGTCGCTGGCCAGCGCTTCGGCGCTGCGTTGCTGCGGCTCGGCGGCGTAGAAGCCCACGAACAGCGGGCGCGCGCCCGGCGCCGGGCCGGCCTGGCTGGGCTGGCGCGCGCTGTGCAGGGCCGGTGCGCGGGCTTCGCTGGCCATCCCGCGCCAGACCAGGCCGGCCTCGCCACGGGTGCCGCCGGCCGCATAACAACTGTCGAACAGGGCGACCACTTGCACGCCGCGCGCGGCCAGGGTGTCGATGGCCCGGCCGATATCGTTGCTGCCGACCGTGCCGGCGAGTTGCCGGGTGACCGGGTCGATGCGGGCGTCGCCGGCCAGCAGGCGCACCTGCTGGCCGGCCGGCGTTTGCCACAGGCCGGCTGGCCCGGGCATCAGCAAGCCGTGCCCGGACCAGTACAGCACCAGCACATCGCCCGCCTGCAGCGTGGCGCCGGCACGCGCCAGTTGCGCCAGGATGGCAGCGCGGCTCGGCGCCGCCGCGCCGGCCACACCATCGGCCAGGGTGACGACGTGCTCCGGCGCAAAGCCTTGCGCCAGCAGCGCAGCGCGCATCGCCGGAACATCGTGGCGCGGACCTTCGAGCCAGGCGCTGCGCGGCAATGCCGGCACGCTGGACACCCCGATCAACAAGGCGTGGCGCTCGGCGGCGCCGGCCACGGCGCCCACCAGCAAGAGTAGCAGCCAGGCGCGCCGCATCACGGCTGGACGGGCGCTGCCGGGCTGGCGTCGCGCACCACGGCGCTGGCACGCAACAATGGCAGTGCAGCCGCGGGATCGTCGGCCTGCACCAGGTAGGCATGGCGGCCCCCGGGACCCGCGACCAGGCGCGCGCCGGCCTGTGCCAGTACTGCCTCGACCTGGGCCAGCGTGGCGCCATCATGGAAGCGCACGCGCAGGTTGGCGGCCGGGGCGGCGACCGTAAAGGGGGCAGCGCGCCAGGCCACGGCTGGCGCCGCGGGGTGCGCCAGCATCCAGCCCTGCACGACACAGACGGCGGCCAGGCTGGCCATCGTGCCAAAGGCCAGCACCGGCGCGGCGCGCATGTCGAGCAGGCGGCGCCACCATGGCGCGCGCGGCGCAGGTGCGCTGGCGGCCATGCGGCGGCGCAGTTCGGCCAGCCCGTGCGCGCTGTCCATCGTGTCCATTTCATGTGCGACACCCTGGCGCAGGTCTGCCATGGCGGCGGCCTGCTGCTGCCACGTGCGATCGTTTTCCAGCAGAACGGCGATGTGGCGCCCATCTTCGCCCGTCACGTGGCCATTGAGGTAGTCGGGCAAGCGTTCGAGCAGGCGTTGTTGTTCATTCATGGCGGCCACCTTCCTGTACGAACCAGCGTTCGAGGCACTGGCGTAAATTGAGCCGCCCGTGAAACAGGCGGGTCTTGACGGTGCCTTCGGGGGCATCCTGGATACGGGCGATGTCGAGCACCGACAAGTCTTCCAGCGCCCACAGGGTCAGGCTTTCGCGCTGCAAGGGATTCTTCAGGCGGCGCAGGCAGTTCATCACCGCGGCACTGCGCTGCGCCTGTTCCTGCACCGCCTGCAGACTGGGCGCCGGCGCGATGTGCGCATCCTCATCGCCCAGCGGATCGTGCAGGCCGGCGCGCCTGGCGTGGCTGCGGATGTGCGAAACGGCCTTGTTGCGCGTGATCGTCAACAGCCAGGTGGCAAAGCTGACCCGGCCGTCGTAACTGAGCGGGGCGCGCCACACATCGTGAAACACATCGACCGTGATTTCATCGGCGATGGCGTCGGCATCGAGGCCGCAGCGTAGTAACTGGCTGCGCGCGAACAGGCGCACCTTGCGCGACCAGTCGCGGTACAGCGTGTCCATGGCGCGCTGATCGCCACCGGCCATGGCCGCCAGCAATTCGCTGGGCGCAACCGTTTGCCTGCTCATGTGGAAATTGTGTTCATTCCAAAGATTATAGCGTCGGGTAATGATGTCCAGAGAACAAAAAATGCCCAAAACGACAACATCGAAAATATTTTCTAAAAAACAAAAATAAATTGAACCTGACGCCCTCGACCTGCGAACAACATGGTGCAGGCTGCGCTGGCAGTCGACCAACTGAAGAGGAAAACATCGTCATGAAAAATCGCGGCAAGATTTTGCGGGATACCAACGCCGGCCCCGGGTTGCTGAGCATCGCGCTGGAGCAGTATCCGTTCACCCTCGAACACCACTGGAAATCGGATGTGCCGCCGAAGGTCGGCATGGTGGTCGAGGTGGCGCTCGATGCCAGCGGCGCCGTGCTGACGGCGACGCCGGTGGCCGAGTCGCAACTGGCCAAGGAACAGGCCGAGCAAGCCATGAAGGCGGCCAAAGCGCGCGGCGGCATACTGGCCGCAGGTCTGGTGGCGCGCTTCGGGGTGCCGACGCTGGCGGCAATGGCGGCCCTGGTGGTCGGCTGGTTTGTGCTCAACACGGTGTGGATCCAGGTCTCGTCCGGCTACGGCGTCGGCATGTCGTTCTGGGCCATCCTGGGCGTGGTCAATTCGCCCAACGGGACCATGGCCGCGCTCAACGGCGGCGGCGGCAGCAGTGGTCTGTATGGTTTTCTGTGCATCGTCGCGCTGCTGGCGCCGTTGACGCCGCAGGTCTGGTCGGATCGGCGCGCGCATCTGGGTGGCTTGCTGCCGCTGGCGTTCATGCTGCTGGTCGCCTACATGGTCTACCACGGCGTCAGCGACGGCATGCAACAGGCGCGCGGGCTGGCCGGCGGCCTCGGTGACGCCAGCACCCGGCGCATGGTCGACGAGATGGGCCAGGAAATGCTGCGCGCGGCGCTGCAAGCCATCTCGATTGGCGCCGGCGCCTACCTGGCGCTGCTTGCCAGCTTGTACCTGGCCGCAAAGGGTGTCATCAAATTTCTCGTCGCCAAAGCTTGAACTGGCCTTTCTATCTTTTATACAGGAACACTATGACCATCTCACCACGTCACTTTCCCGCTGCCGGCTTGCTGGCCCTCGCATTGCTGGCCGGCTGCGGCGATAAATCCAAGGCGCCGGACGCTGCCGCTGCGACGCCCAACCTGAACGACGCCGCCAGCCCCGAGCTCGCTGCCAGCAAGGTCAAGGAACAGGCCAAGGCTGCCTTGCCGAAGGGCGATCCGGCCACCCCGGCGTCGCGTTACCTCGATGTCGACAGCGGCAACCAGCTGATGTTCGCCTACCTGGGCGTGGCCGGCATGCCGATCGACTACAACGAAGTGGCAACCAGCTATTCGCGCGACTTTGCCGGCGCGTCCGACGAGTTCAAGAAAAACGATTTGCTCAAGGCGCTGAAAGTGAAGATCGACGCTGGCGTGGCGCAGGCGGCGCAGCAGCGTTACGTCAAGCTGGACATTGCCAGCCCGGTAGAGAAATACGATTTCGAGAAAAAGGGTTTTCCGCTCGATTCATCGGTCTGGGAAAAAGGCGCGTATCGCTATTTTGGCGACAACAGCAGCTACAAGATCGGTTTTAACAATGGCGCCGGCTTCCGCTACCTGAATGTACCGGACGAGGACAAGGCCCGCGTGATCGAGGCGATGCGCAGCAAGTATGAAGCGATGCACCTGGTGGTGTACGCCTACGTGCAGGATGCCGACGTCAGCAAGAAAGTGGTGCAGGCGCAAATTCTTAAAATTGAATTGGCCGACAAGCAAGGCAACGTGCTGGCCGCGCAATAAGGTCCCGACTGGTTTAACAACATCGACGAAGGTATTTCATGAATCAATATATGGTTACCGCAGCATTGGCATGTCTTGCCATTGCGACGGTCGCATGCAGCAAGAAGGACATGACGCCGGGTGAAGTTTCCAGGCAATTCCTGGTCGACTTATCGACGGCGGATATCGACGCTGCCCAATCACGACTCGGACCGGCACTCAGGTCGCGTTTCCTGGAAAAGCCCGCACTGGCAAAAAGCGCTGCAGCAGAGCGCAAATTGAGCGTCGAGAAATGCGGCGGGTACAAGGACATTACGCCCAGTTTTAACGTGACGCCGGAACAGACGACGGTGGAAGGCTACTCGTTGCTGGAATATAAAGGCGGTTGTCCTTCGGAAAAACAATATGTACGGTTGAACAAAAACGAGGGCAATTGGTTGATCGTCGAATTCGGTCCACTCGTCAAGCTGTGATTGCTCTCCCATGCGCGCTGATGGCCAGGATGCCATTGCGCTGGCTCGAACGATCATCGCGTAGCGACGGAACCTCCCGGAATCGCGCAGGTCACGTCCAAACCGGACCGTATTGCATTTGCCGCACGCGCGCAGCACGTCGTGTTGATCGACATTCAAACCGGCCCGAACCCGCAGCGCTGCGGCTTGCCGCGCTGGCGCACGACTGTGCCGCCGCAAAGTTGTACGTATCCACGGGTGCCACCATTCTCGCCACGTCATCGAGCCCACCGGCGCGGGAGAACAGAAGTGGACAGTGCGAGAGAATTGCTAGAAGTTTTGCGGCGCGAAAAATCACTGAGCACGGCCAACCGGCCGTTGCGCCTGCGCCTGCATCATCCCGAAGGCATCCTCGACGATGTGCTGCTGGCCCAGCGCATCACGGGCGATGAATCGATCTGCGGCGGCATCCACTACCGCGTGGCCTGCCTGGCCAGCACGCCATTGCTGGCATTGAAGGAACTCATCGCGCTGCCGGCGCAGATCGATTTCGTGACCGACCGCGGTCACTTGCGCAGCATCTGCGGCATCGTCACCGAAGCACGCGCGGGCGACTGCGACGGTGGCCTGGCCACCTACCACCTGGTGCTGCGCGATGCCATGGCCATCATGGAAAAGCGCATCAACAGCCGCATCTTCCGCTTTCAAAGCGAGCTCGATATCGTGCAGACGCTGTTCGACGAATGGCGTCGTGGCAACGCCGTGCTGGGCGGCGCGTTCGATTATGCCTTCGACCCCCTGTTCGACCGGCGCCTGTTCCCGCCGCGCGAGCAGACCATGCAGTACAACGAAAGCGACGCCCATTTCATTGCGCGCCTGCTGCGCCGGCGCGGCGTGTCGTGGTACGTGCGGCCCGGTAACAGCCGGCATGGCGCGTGCGCCGTGCCGGCCCACACCATCGTGCTGTTCACCGACGCGCGCCGCCTGCCGCAAAATGCCGCCGGTACCGTACGTTATCACCGCGACCACGCCACCGAACAGCGCGACACCATTACCTCCTGGAGCGCGGCGCGCGCGCTGCAGCCCGGCAGCGCCACGCGCCACAGCTGGGACTACAAGAATCCGCAGGCCGGCGCCTTCATGAGCGCCAGCGCGCGCAGCATGGGTGACCAGGGCGTGCGCGGCAACGAACTTGCGGCAAGCCTGGACGACTACCAGGTCGACATGCCGCACGTGGGCGTCGACGTCGACGACCATTGGCGCCTCGGCCAGCTGCGCATCAGCCGCCACGAATACCTGGCCAAGTGTTTTTATGGCGAAGGCAGCGTGCGCGATTTTTGCGCCGGCGAATATTTTACGCTGACCGGGCATCCGGAGATCGACCAGCATGCGCAGGACGCGCGCGAGTTCGTCATCACCGAGCTCCACATCGATGCGCGCAACAACCTGCCGCCTGAACTGCATGCGCGCGCCGAACGCCTGCTGCACGGCGAGAACGGCAACAGCGCGCCGATCGCCGGCGCCATGCGCGTCCACGTGACCTTCTCGGCGGTGCGGCGCGGCGTGCCGATCGTGCCCGCATTCGATCCCGCCACCGATCTGCCGCATCCGCAACTGCAAAGCGCGATCGTCGTCGGGCCCGCCAACGAGGAAGTCCATTGCGATGCGCTGGGCCGCATCAAGATCCGTTTTCCCGGCATGCGCGCCGTCGACCACGAGCACGCGCACGGCGCCGGCGCCTCGGGCACACCTTGCGATTCGGCCTGGGTGCGCGTTGCCTCCAACTGGGCCGGCAGCAGCAGCGGCATCCACCAGCAGGCCGGCAGCCTCAACCTGCCGCGCGTGGGCAGCGAAGTGCTGGTCGCCTTCCTTGGTGGCGACCCGGACAAGCCGATCGTACTATCCCAGCTGTTCAACGGCCACGCTGCGCCGCCGGCCCTCAGCGCGCTGGGCGGTTTGCCCGGTAACCGCTACCTGTCCGGCATGCGCAGCAAGGAGGTCGGCGGCGCGCGCGGCAGCCAGCTGCGCTTCGACGACACGCATGGCCAGATCGGCGTGCAGCTGGCCAGCGACCATGCCCGCTCCGAACTGAACCTGGGCTGGCTCGCGCACCCGCGCGCGGACGGCGCCGCCGACGCGCGCGGGCAGGGCGCCGAGCTGCGCAGCGACCAGGCAGTGGCCGTGCGCGGCGTACATGGCGTGTTGATCAGTGCCGAAGCGGCGAGTGAGGAACAGCTGGCGCGCCCGGGCCTGAGCGGCCTTGCCGACCTGATGCAGGGCGTGCTCGCCGAACTGGAACGCCAGGCCGTCGAACTGGCTGGCGACGAGCAGTGCAAGCCGCGCATGCAGGCGCTGGTCGACAAGCTGAAACGCTGGCAGGACGGTGCCGATTTGTCGCACAGCGAAGCGATCGTCGCTGCCAGCGCCCCGGCCGGGATGATCCTGGCCAGCCAGGACAATCTGGCCCTGGGCGCGGAAACCAAGATTGACGTCGTGTGCAGCGGCGACACCGAAGTGGCGGCGGGCCGGAATGTGTTTCTGCGCGCAGCCAGAGCGCTGAGCCTGTTCGCCTTCGAGCTGGGCATCAAGCTGGTGGCTGCACGCGGGGACGTGGTCGTCAAAACCCACCGCGGCAATGTCCAGATCCGGTCGTCCGGCAAGATCAGCCTGGTGGCGGCCGATGCCATCGAATTCCAGGCGCCCAGTGTCAAAGTGGTGGCGCAGGGCGTGCAGACCGACTGGGGTGACGGCGCCATCATCCAGCAGAGCAGTGGCAGGCACACCATCAGGGCGGCCCGGCTGGACCAGCTCGGCCCGGGCGGCGGCGCGCCGGTGGGCTTGCACCTGCCCGACACGAAACTCGAAACCGACGAGCGCATGGTGGCGATCGACCGCCAGACCGGCTTGCCCGCCAGAGGGCGGCGCTACACCGCGCGCCATGAGGACGGCACAACAATGGAGGGGGTGACCGATGAACAGGGTCGCACCGAAATTTTAACTGCGTATGCGTTCGGTGAGGTTGAATTCAGGCTGCATCCGGAAGACGGTAAAGGAGGCGCCGCATGAGCGAGCCTACCCGCCCGATACGCCAGCCGACCGTGGCGCCGGATGGCACGCTGGTCGCGCGCAGCGTCACCACACCGAAGGCTTTTACCACGCGCGCCCTGGTCACAGTCGGATCGCGCAAGGTGATTCCGGTCATTTTTGTGCCTGGGATTATGGGCAGCAATTTGAAGGCCGGTGGCACGCCGGCACCGCCAAAGGAAACCGGCATCAAGCCGGGCGAGCCGGTGTGGCATGCGCCGAATGGCAGTTACGCCGCCCTGGCGGCGGTGGGGAAATGGACCAACCGCGAGCCAGCACTGCGCCAGAAGATCCTGCGCGCCGAAACCTGCGAAGTTGATCCGGACGGCGAGCTGGCCGTCCCGGACTCGACGCGCGGCCCTGACGAAACGGGCGGCCAGGTGTATCTGTCCAAAGAAGAAATGCGCGAACGTGGCTGGGGCGAGGTCCATGCCGGCAGTTACGCGAAGCTGCTGATGGAACTCGAAAGTCACCTGAATACAACGTTTCGTATGGAGGCACCGAATAAACGCCGCCTGACTAACCACTGGAAGCGCGTCGTCGATTGCGATCGCAGCAAGTGGGGCGTGCGCAGCCTCGATCCGCTCACCGACGCCGAGCTGGAACACTACGCAGCGTATCAGTATCCGGTGTATGCAGTCGGATACAACTGGCTGGGATCCTGCAGCAAGTCGGCCGACCGCCTGCAGCGACGCATTGACGAAATTATTGCGTTCTGGGCGCAGCGCCAGCACGAATGCAGTCGGGTCATTTTAATTACCCATTCGATGGGCGGCCTGGTGGCGCGTGCCTGCGCCAGGCGTATTCCCGAGAAAATCGCCGGAGTCATCCACGGTGCGATGCCGGCGCTGGGCGCGCCGGTGGCGTATCGGCGTATCGCGTGTGGCGTTGAACCATCCAGTCCTGGCAGCGTCGACGGCAACAGTGTCGAAGCTGCGGCCTTTTCGCTGATGCTGGGCCGCACGACCAAAGAAACGACTGCGGCGATGGCAACCTCGCCCGGTGTGCTGGAGCTGTTGCCGAATCACCTTTATCCACGCCCGTGGCTGCATCTGCGCACGGTGCGCACGGAGGGCGGGAAGAAGATATGGCGTGACTGGGTCAATTTGCCGCGTGCGAGTTCGTATGAGATGTATCGCGACACGACGTCCTGGTACCGGTTGATTGATCCAGCGCTCGCCGATCCAGGCGGGCTGTATCGTGAAAGTGGTGTCAACAATGCGATTCGGACTGCACTTGACGATGCTGAGCGTTTCCACGTGGAGGAGCTGAACGACTACTACCATCCCAATACGTACGCTTATTACGGTGCTGACGTGACGCGGCGCACGTTCAGCCGCATCAGTTGGATTGCGGACGATACACCCGCTTGCGGACGCGTCGCGCTCAATCCGGGGGCGGTCGAGCATGGCAAACCGAAGTTACGTGTTCTTGACGGTGGCCGCGTGGTGGATGTCGGTGGGTGCATGTTGACCTTCGTCCCGGATGCACAAGACGCAGCGGGCGATGGTACGGTTCCTGAAGCATCCGGCAAGTGCACCGGCGGCGTACTGAAGCGGCTATTTGCGACACGGGGCTTTAGTCATCAAAAAAGCTACGACCCCGACTTCATGCTGCTGCTGACCCAGCATTTGGTCGTCAAGATCGTCCAGGATGTGAAATGAACGTATTTCAGCAGCGCACTCGTGCACTTGCAGGGCACGCTACCCTCAATTGGCACGCGCACGGCAAGTCGGGTCAGGCCTCATTGTCACCAGTAGAATTGTTTCATCTGTGGAATCATCTGCGATCAAGCCTGTCTGCTTGCGAGCCTGGATTCGACAAAAATAGCGTTTTGGCGCATCGGCGGGGATGCTGCTCTCCGGGCGTGAAATGAAGCAGCATCTAAGGCGTACAACTGTGCGCGTGGTGCTGATTGTTGCGTCGGCGTTCGGTGCGGTGTTGTGGACTGTCGATGCGGTCTGGAGCATGCAGGAACCTAAAAAGGTAACCGACATGAGCAAGCACATGAAAACAGTCTGCGTTGGCCGCTTCCTGGTCGACGTGCCGGCCAATGCGCAAGTATCGTTGAGCAGGGCGTCGGTCGAGGGATTTGATATTGTTAATTTGGGGGCAGAGTCACGGGAGAAATTCTCAGCACGTGTGGCAGCGCGGGAAGCGGAAATCAATGCGCGTAAAAATCGGGCAGGCAAGAAAAACATGGTGTCGGTACGCGATGTGCGCGATGAAGACGTTGACGGCAAGGTATTTGTGTTCGACTTTAGTTCCGGATATTTACTCGAAGATGGCGTCAAGGTGGTGTATTCAAGTGTGGCTGTTGACGGATTCGCACACGTCAATGACACCACGTTCCGATTTCACACCAACGCCTACAAGCCAGAGAATGCGGGCAAGCTGGAGCATCTGTTCAAAAAACTCAAGCCCATCGGCGCTGGCATCGTACCGGTGCACCCAGGTTTTTGCCTCGACGGGGCGCTGCTGCTTGATCCCCTTACAGCCGACCAGGGCGAAAGTATCGTCATGTTCGCTGGTTTGCCTGGCCACGAAGACCTGGGTATTGCGCTGGCGACAATCGCTGGCAAAACGCCTGGCCCCGGCTTGTTGGAGCGCAATGCGGCGAATCGGGCCGGACCTTACGCATTCCTGAATGCATTTCACTCGACGCTGCTCGACGGGCACCGTACGATCGATGGGATGGAAGGAGACGAACTCGCATTCAAGGTTCGCGAGCGCAATTTTTCAACTGGCTATACATTTGAATGGGAAACGCAGGGAACGGAGAACGACCCCCTGCATCCGTTTGTGTCGCTCGAACTGCAAACCGGCATCAGTCCGCGCGCGGGCGGGGAGCCGGTGCAGTCCACCGTGTCTGAGGAATCTCTGGGCGACTTGTGGCGCCGCATGTCGTCGAGCCTGCGCCTGCGTCCGGTCGAGCAGCCGCCCGCCGTGATGGACGCCGACCGGCAACTCGGGCTGGCGCTCGGTACCGTGGCATGGGCTGGCGCACCTTGCCGGCAAAGCGGGTGGTGGCAATGCGGCGAGGCGAGCGCCGACATCGGCGTGTTCGGGGGGGGGCGCCAGTTCCTGCGCGAGGGGGCGGTGATGCCGCAGGCACTGTTGCTGCCCAGACCCTCTATTTGGCAAAAGGTGCGCCGCCTGCAACCGAGTTATGAAACGAGTACACCCACGAGTTGGCGCCTGGCCGACAAGCGCAGGCAGCCAAGGCGCGCACCCGCGGCGGGACTGGTCCAGCCCACGCCCTCCATCGCTGTGCCTGACGAGGAAATGACAATCGTAGCGGTGGGCCGCATCGTACGCAGCGCAGAATCGTGTCCCGCCAGCGGCTGGTGGGGTTGCGTCGACGCCGACGCGCTCGATACAACCCGCTGGTTTGCGCGCGGTGTCGTGCTGCCGCCGGCGACTTACCGCTTGACCGGCGGCGGTCTGAAACCCCGTCCCGGCGACGAGCAATTGATCGTGCGTCAGGCCGGCTGGCAACTGATGCGACTGGCGCAGACGGTGCCGCAACATGCCGGCCCAGCCCCTGCTGGCGCTGGCGCGCTGGTCTGACTGCCGCCAGCGCATGCGTTGCGCCATCCTTGGATTCACCCTTGGCGCGACGCTGCTCCAAACGTGCGCGAGCTTGCCGAGCGCTAAAGTCGCGGCAGCGTTGACCGCCTGCGCGGCGCTGCTGCTGGCCTGGCGCCGCTTTCCCGTCGTGCAGTTCTTCAGCGGTGCCGGCTTCGGCCTGTGCTGGGCCGCGCTGCTGGCCAGCCTGGCGCTGGCGCCGCAACTGGCCCGGGTCGACGAAGGCCGCGACCTGACCCTGGTCGGCACCATCGACAGCCTGCCGTATGCGTTCGCGCAGGGCGTGCGCTTCAACTTTGCGGTCGAACGGGTCATCGGCGACGCTGCGCAGGTGCCACCGCGCGTCGCGCTGGGTTGGTATGCGGGCGTCGCCGGCCCGCCCGCCGACATCGAACCCGGCGCGCGCTGGCGCCTGACGGTGCGCCTGCAGCGCCCGCACGGCAACGCCAATCCCGGTGGATTCGACTACGAAGCCTGGCTGCTCGAACAGGGCGTGCGCGCCACCGGCTACGTGCGGCCCGCCGCCGGTGACCGCCGCCTCGACGCCTTCGTACCGCGGTTCGGCAGCGTCGTCGAACGCAGCCGTGCGCTGCTGCGCGCGCGCATCCTGCAGACGCTGGCCGGCAAGCCATATGCCGGCGTGATGGTGGCGCTGGTGATCGGTGACCAGCGCGGCATCGCGCAATCGGACTGGGACGTGTTCAACCGCACCGGGATCGGCCACCTGGTCTCGATCTCCGGCCTGCACATCACGATGGTGGCAGGTCTGGCGGCACTGGTGGCGTCGTTCCTGTGGCGCCGCTCGTTCTTCATGGCCGCCCAGCTGCCGCTGCTGCTGCCGGCCCAGAAAGTGGCGGCCCTGGCGGGTGCGGCCGTCGCCGTGCTGTACGTGCTGCTGGCCGGCTTCGGCATCCCGGCGCAGCGCACGCTGTACATGATCCTCGTGCTCGCCGTGGCGCTATGGAGCGGGCGCATCGCCGCTGTCAGCCACGTGCTCTGCGCCGCGCTCGGCGTGGTCGTGCTGCTCGACCCGTGGGCGCCACTGTGGCCAGGATTCTGGCTCTCGTTCGGTGCGGTTGCGGCGATCCTGTTCGCCGGCACCGGCCGCGTGCGCGCCGCTGGCGCCGGCTGGCGCGCGACCCTGCGCGCCGCAGCGCACACCCAGTACGTCGTGACGCTGGCGCTGGCGCCGCTGACCATGCTGCTGTTTGCCCAGGTGTCGCTGGCCAGTCCGCTGGCCAATGCGATCGCCATCCCGCTGGTCAGCTTTGTCGTGACGCCGCTGGCGCTACTCGGCAGCCTGGCGCCAGCGCCGCTGTCAACCGGCCTGCTGCTGTCCGCGCATGGGGTGGTGCAGGGCATGGCGGTTCTGCTGGAAGGGCTGAGCGGCTTGCGCTGGGCGGTCTGGCGTGCCCCGGCAGCCGGTCCATGGACCTGCGCGCTGGCCATCTTCGGGGTGCTGTGGATGCTGGCGCCGCGCGGCTGGCCGCTGCGCTGGAGCGGGCTGGTGGCGTGGCTGCCCCTGATGGCGCAACTGCCCACGCATCCGGCCACCGGCACCTTCACCGTCACCGCATTCGACGTCGGCCAGGGCATGGCGCTGCTGGTCGAAACGGCCGGCCACCGCCTGCTGTACGACACCGGGCCGGTGTATTCGCCGGACTCGAATGGCGGCAGCCGCGTGATTCTGCCCTACCTGCGCGCGCGCGGCATCGCTCATCTGGACGGCATCGTCATCTCGCACAGCGACACCGACCACGTCGGCGGCGCCCTGGCGCTGCTGCAGGCGGTGCGGGTCGACTGGGTGGCCTCGTCGCTGTGGCCGCAGCACCCGGTGGCGCAGGCGGCGCGCCGCCATGTGCATTGCGTTGCCGGGCAGCGCTGGCACTGGGATGGCATCGACTTCGCGATGCTGCACCCGCAGTCGGACAGCTACACCGACCCCGGCGTCAAGGCGAACGCGAAGAGTTGCGTGCTGCGCGTGTCGAACCGGACGCGTGCCATGCTGCTGGCCGGCGACATCGAGGCGCCGCAGGAGGCGCTGCTTCTGCTGGGTGACGCGCGCCTGGCCGCCGACGTCCTGCTGGCGCCGCACCACGGCAGCGGCACCTCGTCCACTGCGGCGTTCCTGCAGGCGGTCCATCCGCAGGTAGCCGTGTTCCAGGTTGGCTGGCGCAATCGTTACCGGCATCCGAAGCCGATTGTGTACGAACGCTACGGCGCGCTCGGCATCGACCGGATGCGCACCGACGAGGCAGGCGCCGTGAGGATCGAGTTCGGCGCGGCGGTCGAGGCTGCGTCGTGGCGCGCCGAGCACGCGCGCTACTGGCATGCCCTAGGGTACTAAATATTTGCGTGGCTTAACATTGCTAAAAATAAATAGTACTATCAGCAAGTTGAATGTTGATGACACTTGATTACTCAGGCAGAAAGCGAATTCGTGGCAAAAGACCATTGTGTGTATCACGCGGAAAAAGCCGCAAACTGGAATTGCGTTTCGTGCGGCACGCTGCTGTGCCAGGAATGCTTCCCGGCCGCGCCCGACCCCGCGCGCGCGCCGTACTGTGCCCTGTGCGGCGGGAATATGCACCATCTTGGCGTGGCCAACTCGCTGCCGCCGTTCTGGTCGCGCACGCCCCGTTTCTTTGCGTATCCGTTCGCCCCGAACGGCGCCATCTTTCTGGCCTTGCTGGCGGTCCTCACCATTGCATCGGCCAAGCTGTTCAGCACGTCGAGCCTGATAATCTTGTTGCCGATATTTATTACCGTGTCGCTGGTCATCCGGCAGGGCTTGCGGGTGATCGAATTTTGCAGCCAGGGCAGATCGCGCCCGCCCAGCATCGCCGAGTTATTCGACGGTAATCCGACCACGCTCAAAATGCTGGGCCTGATGCTCGCCTACGGCATGCTGGTGGGCGCGCTGGGCCGCTTCGGGTGGTTCGGGATCGGCGCGATCGTCTGTGTCTCGCTGCTGCTACCGGCCAGCATCATGCTGCTGGCGATCCACGGCACGCTGCGCGACGCGCTCGATCCGATCCAGCTCCTGCAACTGGCGGCGCGCACGGGCTGGTCGTATCTCGGCCTGGTGCTGTTGTTGATCGTCACCGCACAGGGGCCGCAGCAAGCCATTGCCCTGATCCCTGCCGCGACGCTCACCTATCTGGCGCAGCACAGTCCCCAGGTGCTGCTGGCGATGCTGGTCGTCAGTACCGCCTATTTCAATATGGTGATGGGGGCGATGATGGGCTACCTGCTGTTCCAGCATCACGAGGACCTGGGCATCCGGCCCGACGCCGAGCATGCCGCGGCGCCTGCCGACAAGGGCGCGCTGGAACTTGCGCGGGCGGTGATTCTGGTGCGCGAAGCGCGTTACGAGGATGCGTTGCGGCACATGGGCGGAATGGTGGCCGACTATCCGCACGATCTGCCGGTGCTGGCGTATCACCACAAGCTGCTGTGCGAAACTGGCGCCGAGACCGAGCGCGTGGTGCGCCACACGGAGCGCTATTTGCAGACCCTGCTCGACCAGCAGCGCAAGAGCCGCATGGTCGCCGTGCTGGAGGCTGCGCGCCGGGTCGTGTCGCACTACCAGCCGGCCAGTATCGTCCTGCGCCGCACACTGGCCGAGGAATATTTTTTGCAAAGGCAGTTCAAGCCCGCCATCGCGCTACTCGCCATGCTGCACAAGGAGGCGCCGGCCAGCCCTGACCTGCCGGCAGCCTGTTTTCTGCTGGCGCGCATCTACTCGGAAGGCCTGCGCGACGATGTCAAGGCGGTCATGATCCTCGACTACGTGCTGCAGCATTGTGCCGGCCACGCGATGGCCGACGAGATCGCGCATTACCGCAGCGTGATCCGGGCGCTTGGAAAGAGCGATCAGGCCGGGGCGTGCGCCGCCAGCTGACGGGCTTCTTCCGAATTGGGAAAACGCGCCTGTAACTGCGCCCGGTAGCGCTGCGCGGGGTCCGTCAACGCTGCTTTCGCCGCCAGGTTGGCGGCCGCCTGCAAGACGCGCGGCATGGCGGGGTGCCGGCATTCGAGCACCAGCAGGCGCTCGACCACGAAGCCGAGTGGCTTGATGTGCTCGACCCGCCCCAGGCGCTGCGCCAGCGCGAGCGCCACCGATTCCGTCAGCGCGGGCGCCGCGCCACCGATGCGCGTGTAGTCATGCGCCACTTCTTCGATCAAGGCCTGCAGCGCGGGGTCGCGCGCGGCGTGGCCGGACTGCTTGAACAGGCTGTGCACGACCTGGTGGTAGTCCCGGCTGGCAGGCGAAATCTTGACCACGCCATACCAGCTGCGCCAGGCCCGGGCAGCACGCGGATGGGCCGTCACCAGCGCTGCGGCCGCGTGGCGCGCCGCATCGAACTTCATCGCCACCACCAGTTCCTGGATCTGCGCCAGCGCCGCCTTGAACGGCGCATCGGCGTCGGTCTTCTCGACATAATTGCGGTCGACCTTGAGCCCGACGCGCATCCACAGGGCCAGCAGCACGAAGCCAAACAGCAGCCCGCCTGTATGGGCCCAATGCGCCACCCTGTCAGTGGCATAGTACGCCCCCACCAGTTCATAGCCGACCCAGACCGGAAACATGATCAACGCGGGCGCCCGTAGTTGTCCGGTGAAAAAAATCACGTTGTAGAAAAAGCTGATTTTTTTCACGCCGTACAAGGCGATGTACATGCCCATCAAGCCCGAGACGGCGCCGGACGCGCCCAATACGCTCTGGTCGTTGCCTAGCTCGGAGGCCCAATACAACAAGGTTCCACCCAGCCCGCTGCACACATAGAGCAGCAGGAAGGTGGCGCGCCCGATTGCAATTTCCAGGGCAAAGCCGAACAGGAACAGGAACACCATATTGCCCAGCAGGTGCATGGCGCTGCCATGCAAGAACATATTCGTGATCCACGTGACCGGCCTTGCCTCGCGCGCATTGAATGCATAGGCCCGAGCGCTGACCGTATTGACCAGTGTGTCGAAGTGGCTGCGCCTGGCGCGCCACGCCGGGTCGCCGTCCAGTTCCTTGTGCAAGGCGCGCGCGAAGGCCGGGTCGTAAGCGGCGTGCTGAAATTGCGCATTGCGTTCCCATGCCGCCTGGCGCGCTGGGGCAGGGTCGTCAAGGTCTTGCGCCAGGGAAGCGTCGATGCGCTGCAGGTACGTCAGAAACGGCGCGCGCTCGCGTGCGGCCAGGCCGGATTCTTCATACCAGCGGTAGGAATGTTCCAGCCGCTGCGGATCCTTGCCCTGATAGGCAAAGAAGACAAGCACGTTGATAAAGATGAGCAGAAGGGTGGCTAGCGGCGGATTTCTCCAATCCGGCCGGTTCTCCATGGGAACGATGAGCATCGGGTTTTCCTCAAGCGAAAGCCGCGATCCGCAGGCCAAGTCCGGTTCTTGCGGCGCATGTTTATTGTTTTCAGGCAATCAAAAGCAATCTTACATGCGTTTAGTAAATAAAGGGGGCATACCTACCTTGCACTATTGGTAAGCAGAGTACAGGTCAAGCGAGAAAATCGAACAAAAACAACATATCCGTGAAATTCGATAAATTCTCCTCTGAGGTTGTAAATACGCGTAATATTGGCACGGAAGTTCCGCTCGGAAATATAAGTTAATCAAAAAATAATCTGGCCGCATGGCCGCAAGGAGTAGAGATGCGCATAGCAGACTGGAAAATCGGTACCCGACTGGCGGCGGGCTACGCGCTGCTACTGCTGCTGTTGGCGGCGGTAGCGTTGATGGGAATGCAGGGGCTGCGACAGTCCAATGCGGCAATGCACCACGTGGTCGATGTGAATGCCAAAAAAATTAGCTTGCTGGAAGAGATGGCGTCAGCAATTCACGTGGTATCGCGCGTCGTGCGTACCGTGGCGCTGCTGCAGGACCCGGCCCAGGAGCGCATCGAGCACACAAAAATCGATGTCGCCCGACGCAAATACGATGCGGCCTTTGCTGACCTGGCTAAAATGCCGCTCGACCAGACTGGCAAGGCATTTGTGGCCGCCATCGCCGAGGACGCCAAACAGGCGCGTACCCTCAACGATCGCTATGCGGCACTGGCACACGGAGAGCGCAGCGTAGCGGTGCAGTTTCTGTTGCAGCAGGCTGCGCCTGCCACCGCCCGCTGGCAGGACGCGCTGCACGGCTTCATCGTACTGCAGGATAGAAAAAACCTGGAGGACGAAGCACGTGCCGGGGCTGCCTACGAGACGGCGATGACCTGGATGCTGACACTCAGTGGTGCCGCGCTTTTGCTCGGGTCCATGTGCGGCTGGATCATCACCCGCTCGATCACGCGGCCCATTGCGCGCGCCGTGCAGATCGCCCAAAGCGTCGCCTCCGGTGACCTGACCGTCGACATCGTGGTGGTGGCGTGCGACGAGACCGGGCAGCTACTGGCTGCCTTGAAGAGCATGACCGACAGCCTGGTGAATATTGTCGGCCAGGTCAGGGTCGGCACCGAGACGATTGCCCATGCGGCCGGCGAAATCGCCACCGGCAATCTTGATCTGTCCACGCGCACCGAACAGCAGGCGGCCTCGCTCGAAGAAACCGCCTCGGCGATGGAGGAACTGACCAGTACCGTCAAGCAAAATGCCGGTAATGCGAGCCAGGCCAATGCGCTGGCCGACAAGGCGACCGATGTGGCATCGCGCGGTGGCACGATCGTGCAGCAGGTGGTCAGCACCATGGGCTCGATTAACGACTCATCGCGCAAGATTGCCGACATCATCGGCGTCATCGATGGCATCGCTTTCCAGACCAACATCCTGGCACTCAATGCAGCCGTCGAGGCGGCCCGTGCCGGCGAGCAGGGTCGTGGCTTCGCCGTGGTCGCATCCGAAGTGCGCAACCTGTCGCACCGCTCGGCGGCGGCGGCAAAGGAGATCAAGGAACTGATCGCCGATTCGGTGGGCAAGGTCGATGCCGGCTCCAGGCTGGTGGGCGAAGCCGGTACGACGATGGATAGCGTGGTCGACAGCGTCAAGCGGGTGGCCACGATGGTGGCCGAGATCAGCGCCGCCAACGATGAGCAGTCGATCGGCATCGAACAGGTCAACGAGGCCATCATCCGGATTGACGAGACAACGCAACAGAACGCGGCGCTGGTAGAGCAGGCGGCCGCGGCGACGGCCTCGATGCAGGAGCAATCGGACCGACTGGTGCAATTAGTGAGCATCTTCAAATGTGCCACGCCGGCGCGGCTGGTCGCGCTGGCCGGCATCAGGCCAGCACGGCCGGCCTTGCAGTCTCTCTAAGCTGCGCTGCCCCTGTCCGACACCGGTATATCCGCACCACCTTAGCAATCAACTTACTGTCATGGAGCTAGCTTGAAAAATCGACTGCACCCCTTTTTTGCCCTTACACTTTGCCTGGCTGGCAGCGTGGGCAGCGCCGCCACGCCGGACCACCATGCGCACTGGGCCTATCAAGGCAAGGCCGGCGCGTCGCACTGGTCTGAACTCGATCAGGTGAACGTCGCCTGCACCCTCAGCAAAGAGCAGTCACCGATCAATATCGATACAGCGCGGGCCCACAAAATGCCGCTGGCGCCACTGGCGTTCAGCTATCGGGCCGGCACGGCGCAGGTGAGCAACAACGGCCACACGATTCAAATCACACCGGAGCCCGGCAACGTGTTCAAGGCCGGCGACGAGAGCGCCGAACTGCTGCAGTTTCACTTTCATACACCGAGCGAAGAAAAGGTCGACGGCAAACGCTATGCGCTGGTGGCGCACTTCGTGCACAAAAACGCGGCCGCCGAATTGTCGGTGGTGGCGGTGCTGTTCAGGGTCGGCAAGGCCAATCTCGCGCTGGCCCCGATTTTCGCGTCCTTGCCGCGTGAGGGTACGCAGCGTGCACTGGCCAGCTTCAACCCGGCCGATGTGCTCCCGGCAGATCATGCCTATTTCAAGTTCCGCGGCTCGCTGACCACCCCGCCATGTACGGATGGGGTGCGCTGGCAAGTGCTGCGCGAGCCGGTCGAGATCTCGCGCGCACAACTGGCGGCCTTTCGCAAACTCTACCGGATGAACGCGCGCCCCGAGCAGCCCTTGAACGGCCGGGTTGTCGAGGTCAGCGAATAGCGGAATCGACGCTTATCCTGCCACTGGCAAGCTGAGCGTTACTGCCAGCCCGCCACCGGCCCGGTTCTCGACCTCGATCGCACCGTCATGCGCATCGACGACCCGGCGCGCAATGGCCAGTCCGAGGCCGTGGCCGTCAACGCTGTTGGCGGCGCCGTCGACTTGCTGGCAGCGGAAGAAAGGTTGAAACAGCGACGCCAGGTCGTCCGGATGCACCCCCGGGCCGCGGTCGCAAACGGCGATATTGACCCGCGAAGCGGCCCGCGTGACGCCAATCTCGACCACGCCAGCGCCGTGTTTGATGGCGTTGCGCACGACGTTTTCGACTGCACGCCAAAGCAAATCAGGGTCGCCGCTGACGGTGATGCCGTCGACGGCAGCGACCACGATACTGGCGCCGCTATTGGACGATTCGAAGCGCGCGTCGTCGGCGATTTGCCCGACCATTTCACCGATGTCGATCGGTTCCCGATGTTCGATGCGCTGGTTCGCTTCCAGCCGCGAGAGCGTCAACAATTCGCCCACCAGCTTATCCATGCGCACGCTCTCACGCTCGATCCGGTCGAGCGACGAGGCCAGTTTGTCCGGCTGCTGGTGGGCCAGGCCAATGGCTGCCTGCAAGCGCGCCAGCGGCGAGCGTAATTCGTGCGACACGTCGTGCAGCAGGCGGCGCTGGCCATCGATCAGGTTGCGCAGCTGTTCGGTCATGCGATCGAAGTCGCGCCCGAGGTCACGAAATTCATCGCTGCCGCCGGCCTGGTCGAAGCGCGGCGCCAGATCCCCTTTTGAGGCGGCATCAAAAGCGCTGCGCAAGGCGCGAATCGGGCGCGAAAAATACCATGCCAGCAGCACCGCGAACAGCAGGCTGGCCAGGGTCGCACCGATCAGCGGGAAGATACGGCCGACCCGGTAGCCAAAGAACATCGGGCCACCCGGCGGCCCGCGCATGGCGTCACCCGGGCCCGGCCCGCCCAGCGCGCCGCCCATCATCGGGCCGCCAAACGGATCGGGCGGACCACCGGGCGCTCGCTCGCGTTGCTGCCCCGCCTTGCTCACCAGCGGGCCCACGCCCGCTTCGGTGCGCATGTCGAAGCGCGGCACGAAGGCCAGATAGCGCTGGCCGTCGGGCGCCAGCAGCGAGCGCACGGCCGCACGCGGGCTGGCTTGTTTGAGCTGGGCGGCGGCACTGGCGCGCAGTTCGGCCGGCACGCTGCGCCCCAACAGTTCGGCACCATCGGCATCGAGCAGGTAGACCGTGTGGCGGCGCATTGCCTGCACCATTTCGCGCAGCGCCGGCACCCCGCCGTGTTTCAGCGTCAGGCCGGCCGCGTCCAGCAGGAACTGGGCCTGCATGCCGGTATCGAGTTCGGCCGCCTCCACCCGATGGCGGGCCTGATCACGCAGCCAGAAAGCGCCGCCGATGCCGACCGTCGCCGCAACTTGCGCCAGCAGGATCGACAGGAAGAACTTCCAGAACAGGCGGCCCATCAGTTGCGTCCCATGCTTACTCGCGAATCAGCTGGTAGCCCAGGCGGTACACCGTTTGCAGGCACGAGCGGCCGTCCGAGAGCAAGCCCAGTTTATGGCGCAGGCTCGACAGGTGGACATCGATATTCCGGTCGAAGCGCGCCAGCGGACGGCCCAGGCCCTGTTCCGACAAATCGTTCTTGCTGACCGGGCGCCCGGCATTCCGGGCCAGCACTTCGAGCAGATTGAATTCGGTGCTGGTCAGTTCCAGCGGCACGCCGTCCCAGCTGGCGCGGCGCTGCTCGGGCAGCATCGTCAGTTTGCCGACCGACAGCGTGATGCCGCCGGCTTCATCGTGGGGCAGGGCGTTGGTGCGGCGCAGGATGGCGCGCACGCGCGCCGTCAATTCGCGCGGGGTGCAGGGTTTGGTGACGTAGTCGTCGGCGCCCAGTTCCAGGCCGAGGATGCGATCGGCGTCGTCGCCGCGGCCGGTAAGCATGAGCACCGGGATACGGCTGCGCATGCGGATGCGGCGCAGCGTTTCGATGCCGTTCAGGTGCGGCATCATCACGTCGAGCACCGCGATGGCGTATTTGCCTGTGAGCGCTTCGCGGGTGCCGTTCACGCCATCGTGGGCGCAGGTGACGGAAAAGCCTTCCTGTTGCAGGTATTCCTGGAACATTCCGACCAGTTCGACGTCGTCGTCAATTAAGAGTACATGGTTCATGCGGCCATCATAGCAAAGGGGGTGTGGCCAGCGTGTCCCGCTTTACGTCGATTTACACCCGGCTAACAGCGCTTTACATGGTGGCGCGTGACAATTGGTGCTTGTTCAGAAGAGGAAGCCCCATGAAAGCATTCACCTTGTTGGTCCCCGTTTTGCTCGCCGCCAGCCTGGCCACCGCCTCGCTCGCGCAAGCACAAGCCTTCCCGCCGCCGCCGCCAATGGGCGAACGCGGCCCCGATCGTGACGACGGGCCCGGCCCCGGCCGCGGTCCCGGCATGCTTCCCCACGGCGTGAAGCTGAGCGAAGCCCAGCAGGACAAGCTGTTCGCACTGCACTACGCCGCCGAGCCGGCCCGGCGCGAGCGCGAGAAAGCCATCCGCCGTGCCCACGACGCCCTGCGCGCGATGGGCGAAAGCGGCAAGGTCGACGAGGCAAAAGCCGCCATGTTGGCGCAAACCCTGGGCCAGTCCATCGCCGCCCAAGAACTCGACCACGTCCGCGAGCAGGCGCAGTTCATGGCGCTGCTCACGCCCGAGCAGCGCGCCGCGATGCAGCAAGACCGTGACAACAAGCCGGGCAAGCGCGGTCCGGGAGCACGTCCTTGAACCAGACCATGCAAGCACACCAGGAGCCCGGCATGGACCACGCTCACCACACCTTGTTTGAGGATGTCGCGAAAATGCTGACGCTGGGGACGGACCGGCGCCAGTCGATGCGCTGGCTGCTGGCCGGGGCGGCGTCGCTGCAAGGCTGCGGCGCTGGCGGGAGCAGCGGCAGCACCGCCGCCACCCTCGGCACCACCACCACGACGACGACCACTACCACCGCCAGCAGCGCCTGTGCCGTGATCCCGGAGGAGACCGGCGGTCCGTACCCGGCCGACGGCACCAACAGCGCCGCCGGCGGCGTGGCCAACGCGCTGATCCTCGCCGGCATCGTGCGCAGCGATATCCGCACCAGCGTCGCCACTGCCAGCGGCACGGCGCCGGGCGTGCCCTTGACCATCAAGCTGAAAGTGGTGAATGTCGGGGCCAGCTGCGCCAGCGCGGCCGGCGTCACGGTCTACCTGTGGCACTGCGACCGCGACGGAAATTACTCTCTGTATTCGAGCGGCATCACCGGCGAAAACTACCTGCGCGGCTTGCAGGAAGCCGACAGCGACGGCAATGTGACCTTCACCACGATTTTCCCGGGCTGCTACAGCGGGCGCATGCCGCACGTGCACTTCGAGGTGTACCCGTCGTTGGCCAAAAGCACGCTGGCCGCGAACCGCATCAAGACCTCGCAGTTCACGTTTCCGGCGGCCATCATGAGCGAGGCGTACGCGGCCACCGGCTACAGCGCCAGCGTGCGCAACCTGGCCAACATCACGCTGGCGACCGACAATGTGTTCAGCGACGGCGTGTCGCTCCAGAGCGCGTCGGTCACCGGTTCGGTGGCGCTCGGTTACGTCGCCACGCTGCAGGTAGGCGTTTCCCTCTAAAGTCGGCGCGCCAGGGGCACGAGGGCCGGATTACAATCGGCCATCACTTTGACCCGGCGCGCCATGACCAAACCCCTGCTGCACTTCACCCACGGGAACAGCTACCCGGCCGGCACCTACCGCCAGTTGCTGGCCGCGCTGGCCGTCGACTTCGACGTGCGCAGTGTCGACATGCATGGCCATAATCCGGCTTACCCGGTAACCGACAACTGGCGCCTGCTGGTCGACGAACTGATTCATCGACTGGAAAGCTACGGCCAGCCGGCGATTCTGGTCGGCCATTCGCTCGGTGGCATGCTGTCGATGATGGCGGCGCGCCAGCGGCCCGAGCTGGTGCGCTGCGTGGTGATGGTCGACTCGCCCGTGGTGGCGGGTTGGCGCGCCTGGCTGTTGCGCCTGTTCAAGCAGGGCGGCTGGACCGACCGTTTCTCACCGGCCAGATTTTCCGCCAGGCGGCGCCACATTTTTCCCAACCGGCAAGCCGCATACGAGCACTTTAACGCCAAGCCGATCTTTGCTGCGTGGGCGCCGGGTGTACTGGACGACTACCTCGATCACGGCTTGCAGCCACACCCGGAGGGCGTGCAGCTGCGCTTTTCGCGCGACGTCGAAAGCGAAATCTACCGCACGCTGCCGCACACGATGGGGCGCGCGCTGGACGGCAAGTATCCGGTGCCGATCGGCTTCATCGGCGGCCGCACGTCGGCCGAGTTGCGCCAGGCCGGCGCTGCGGCAACGCGCAAGCTGGTGGGCGACAGGCTGGTGATGGTCGACGGCGGCCACCTGTTCCCGCTGGAGGCCCCGCAAGCGACCGCAGCAGAGATCAGGCAGATGATTGCCCGCCTGCTGGCCTGATAACGCTCGGCGGGGCGGTGGATTTCGCGTAAAATCGCCGCATTTTCCAAGCAACTATTTAGGTAAAGCTATGACAATCAAAAGCGACGCATGGATCCGCCGGATGGCCGAATCGACCGGCATGATCGAACCCTTCTCGCCGACCCAAGTGCGCGAGCAGGACGGCAACCGGATCATCTCCTGGGGCACCTCCTCGTACGGCTACGACATCCGCTGCGCCGACGAATTCAAGATTTTCACGAACATCAACAGCACCATCGTCGACCCGAAGAATTTCGATTCGAATTCCTTCGTCGATGTGAAGAGCGATGTCTGCATCATCCCGCCGAACTCGTTCGCGCTGGCGCGCACCATCGAGTACTTCCGCATTCCGCGCAATGTGCTGACCGTCTGCCTCGGCAAATCGACCTACGCGCGCTGCGGCATCATCGTCAACGTGACGCCGTTCGAGCCAGAGTGGGAAGGTTACGTGACGCTGGAGTTTTCCAACACCACGCCGCTGCCGGCCAAGATCTACGCCGGCGAAGGCTGTGCGCAGGTGCTGTTCTTTGAAAGCGATGAAGTGTGCGAAGTGTCGTACAAGGACCGCGGCGGCAAGTACCAGGGGCAGGTGGGTGTGACCTTACCGAAGGCGTAAAAACGCGCAATAAAAAAAGGGCCGGTAGCGCTTGTGCGCTACCGGCCCTTTCTGTTTCTTCTGCAGTCTTTTTATGGATTCTTCACGCAGTCGACGAAATACCCCATTTTTCCATCCACTTCACGCTTGACCAGCCCGTGCACATCGGTCTCGAAGCCGGGGAACTGCTCGTTGAAATCGCGTGCGAAGCGCAGGTAGTCGACGATGATCTGGTTGAAGCGCTCGCCCGGGATCAGCAGCGGAATGCCCGGCGGGTAAGGCGTCAGCAGGATCGCCGTGATGCGTCCTTCCAGGTTCTCGATCGATACGCGCTCAATCTCGCGGTGCGCCATCTTGGCGAACGCGTCCGACGGCTTCATGGCCGGTACCATGTCCGACAAGTACATCTCGGTGGTCAGGCGGGCCACGTCGCGCGACTTGTAGAAATCGTGGATCGACTGGCACAGGTCGCGCAGGCCGCGGCCTTCGTAGCGCGGGTTGGCGGCCGCGAAGTCGGGCATGATGCGCCACATCGGCTGGTTCTTGTCGTAGTCGTCCTTGAACTGCTGCAGCGCCGTGACCAGGGTGTTCCAGCGGCCCTTGGTGATCCCGATGGTAAACATGATGAAGAACGAATACAGCCCGCACTTCTCGATGATCACGCCGTGTTCGGCCAGGTACTTGGTGACGATCGAGGCCGGAATGCCGGATTCGCCGAACACGCCGTCCAGGGTCAGGCCGGGTGTGACGACGGTCGCCTTGATCGGATCGAGCATGTTGAATCCCGGCGCCAGCGGGCCGAAACCGTGCCAGTCGTCTTCGGCGCGGATCATCCAGTCGTCCTGGGTGCCGATGCCTTCTTCACTGAAGGTGTTCGGGCCCCATACCTTGAACCACCAGTCGAGGCCGAATTCTGCATCGACCTTTTTCATGGCACGGCGGAAGTCCAGCGCTTCGAAGATCGATTCTTCTACCAGCGCGGTACCACCCGGCGCTTCCATCATGGCCGCGGCCACGTCGCACGAGGCGATGATGGAATACTGCGGCGAGGTCGAGGTGTGCATCAGGTAAGCCTCGTTGAAGGCATCCTGGTCCAGTTTCACCGACTCGGATTCACGCACCAGCACCTGCGACGCCTGCGACAGGCCGGCCAGCAGTTTGTGGGTCGACTGGGTCGAGAAGATCATCGACTCTTTCGCGCGCGGGCGGTCGCGCCCGATGGCGTGCATGTTCTTGTAAAAATCGTGGAAGGTGGCGTGCGGCAGCCAGGCTTCGTCGAAGTGCAGGGTGTCGATTTTGCCGTCCAACATTTCGCGCAGCGTTTCGACGTTGTACACCACGCCGTCGTAGGTCGACTGCGTGATGGTCAGAATGCGCGGCTTCTTGTTGACCGCTTCACGGGCGAACGGATTGGCTTCGATCTTGCGGGCGATCGATTCGGGCGTGAATTCTTCCAGCGGAATCGGGCCGATGATGCCGAGGTGGTTGCGGGTAGGCATCAGGAACACGGGGATCGCGCCGCACATGATGATCGAGTGCAGGATCGATTTATGGCAGTTGCGGTCGACCACGACGATGTCGCCCGGCGCCACGGTGGAGTGCCAGACCATCTTGTTCGAGGTCGAGGTGCCGTTGGTGACGAAATAGCAGTGGTCGGCGCCGTAGATGCGGGCGGCGTTGCGCTCCGACTTGGCGACCGGACCGGTGTGGTCCAATAATTGTCCGAGTTCTTCGACGGCGTTGCAGACGTCGGCGCGCAGCATGTTTTCGCCAAAGAACTGGTGGAACATCTGGCCGATCGGGGATTTCAGGAACGCCACGCCGCCCGAGTGGCCGGGGCAGTGCCACGAGTAGGAGCCGTCGTTGGCGTAGTTGACCAGCGCGCGGAAGAACGGCGGCGCCAGGCCATCGAGGTAGGATTTTGCCTCGCGGATGATGTGACGCGCGACGAATTCCGGGGTATCTTCAAACATGTGGATGAAGCCGTGCAGTTCCTTGAGCACGTCGTTCGGGATGTGGCGGCTGGTGCGGGTTTCGCCGTAGATGTAGATCGGGATGTCCGCATTCTTGTGGCGGATTTCCTTCACGAACGCGCGCAGGGCGGTGAGTGCGAAGTTGGTCTCTTCCAGGCTGCCGCCGCCGAATTCCTCGTCGTCGATCGACAGCACGAAGGCCGAGGCGCGCGACTGCTGCTGCGCGAACTGGGACAGGTCGCCGTAACTGGTTACGCCGAGCACTTCCATGCCTTCTTTTTCCATCGCGTCAGCGAGCGCACGAATGCCTAAACCCGAGGTGTTCTCGGAACGGAAATCTTCATCGATGATGACGATTGGAAAACGAAATTTCATGGACAGCTCCAAAGCGCAGCGCCGTGGAAGCGGCCAGCCGGTCTGGCTGGCCGCCGCGCACGGCAGCAATAAAAAGAGTGGCGGATTTTCTCAGAAATCGCCGCGTACTGGGGTAAAACTTGTGAAAAACTTTATCGAGCTTAGCCAGTTCGGACCGATCCTGTAGCACGCTAGTGTGCAGCAGCGTGCGTCGGTGCGCCGTGTTGCCCGCCCATGGCCAGCGGATCGACGTGGAACCACGCAAAAGCGCCCAGCGCGAAGCCGACCAGCGCAACGGCATAGGTCACGCCCAGCAGCCATTTGCGGCGCGTGAGCAGCGTGATGGCGGCCAGCGAAATGGCGATCTGTTCGGCCGTGGTGGCAATCGCCCACTGGTGGTGATTGTGCATGGCGGCCTCGGACTTGTCGTTCCAGGCCTGCGATTTGGCTTCCCACGCGGTGGCTTCCTCGTTAATGGTTTTTTTCTGCGCCTCGTAACGCAGCGCTTCTTCCTGATAGTGCTTGCGGTCGACGCCGGGAATGGTCATGGCCAGTTCGGCCAGGTTCTGCCGGCTCGACTTGGCCTGGTAGTAGTTCCACTTGTTGGCCGCTTCGGTCTTGTCGATGGCCGCGTTGTTCTTGAATAGCGCCGCATCGTTTTGGGTGGCGCCGCCGAGATAGCCGAACAGCGCACCGACCGTGGCCAGAATCGCGGTCATGACGGCGATCCGGTTGGAAAAGCCGTCGGCGTGGCCGCCAGCGACGTGTTCGACTGCGTGGTCATGCGGGCCGTGCACGTGAAAACCTTCTGAAGACATGGTATTACTTTCGCTGGTAGGTGACGAAGGCGTAATCGTAACCGCTCGCGTCGGCGTGGTGGGCCTCGCGTGCGGTTTCAAGCCAGACTGCCGGGTCGATGGCGGGAAAGAAGGTGTCGCAGGTGAAGACCTGTGCTATTTGCGTCACGATCATCTGGTCGGCCATGGCCAGTGCTTCGGCAAAGATCTGGGCGCCGCCGATGATGCTGGCGCGTTCGCCGGCCAGCAGCGCGAGCGCGGCTTCCAGCGAGCCTGCCGTCTCCACGCCAGCGTGCGACCAGGCGGCATTGCGGGTGACGACGATATTGCGCCGTCCGGGCAGGGCGCGGCCGATCGAATCGAAGGTCTTGCGGCCCATAACGATCGGACGGCCCAGCGTCACGCGCTTGAAGTGCGCCAGGTCTTCCGGCAAATGCCAGGGCAATTTGTTGTCGATGCCGATGCCGTGGTTGGCGTCGATTGCGACGACCAGGGTCAGGTGCGCCATCAGACGGCCACCGGGGCTTTGATACCCGGGTGCGGGTCGTAGCCGACAATCTCGAAGTCCTCGAAACGGTAGTCGAAGATCGAAGCGGGTGTGCGCTTGATGCGCAGCTGGGGCAGCGGTTTCAAATCGCGCGCCAGCTGCGTGTCGACCTGCTCCATGTGGTTCGAATACAGGTGGCAATCGCCGCCGGTCCAGATGAAGTCGCCGACCTCGAGGCCGGCCTGCTGCGCCATCATGTGGGTCAGCAGCGCATATGACGCGATATTGAAGGGCACACCGAGAAAAATGTCGGCGCTGCGCTGGTACAGCTGGCACGACAGCTTGCCGTCGGCGACATAAAACTGGAACAGCGCGTGACACGGCGGCAGCTTCATGCGCGGGATGTCGGCCACGTTCCAGGCCGAGACGATCAGGCGGCGCGAATCCGGGTTGAACTTGATCTGGTCCATCACCTGACTGATCTGGTCGATGTGACTGCCATCGGGCGCCGGCCAGCTGCGCCACTGGTAACCGTAGATGGGACCGAGCTCGCCGTCGGCGTCGGCCCAGTCGTCCCAGATCGAGACGCCGTTCTCGACCAGATAATCGATATTCGTCGAGCCGTTGAGGAACCAGATCAGTTCATGGATGATCGATTTCAGGTGCAGCTTCTTGCTGGTGACCAGCGGGAAGCCGTCCTGCAAATTAAAACGCATCTGGTGGCCGAAGACCGAGCGCGTGCCGGTGCCGGTGCGGTCGGTTTTGATGGTGCCATGGTGTTTCACATGGCGCATGAGGTCGAGGTATTGTTGCATGGTTTTTATGGTGCGAAGAATGCCGCGATTGTAGCAGGCCAGCGCCGCGCTGCAGTGGGTGAGGGCGTTTGGCTGGCGCCGTGATCGGATCGATCCGATACGCAATTGCCCCCGTTGCCAGTTGCTACATGGTAGGCTCGGGCTGCCGCGTCGTTGATGAGTCTGCCTCGTCAGGTTTGGCGGTTGATCCAGGACCGCCAGAATCGGTCAACGGACTGCGCGCAAACGAGAATGGACTGGCATTAATGACAAGTACGCCCACTTATCGCGCGTTCAGAGCGCGTCTGGTCGCCGGCTTCGCGCTGCTGGTCGTGCTGCTGGCGGTCCTGCTGTATTCGAAAATTCAGGCGGGCTATGACGCGGCGCGCGCAGCCGCGTACACCCAAACCAAAAGCTTTGCCAATGCAATGAGTGCGCACGTGGCCAGCGAAATGCGATTGGTCGACTTGTCCCTGATCAGGTCCGCCGAAGCGCTCGGCGTGCTCGACCAAGCGAAGTTGACGAATGGCGCGCAGGTACGCCGGGTGTTGGCGTTGTCGGCCAGTGTCGTCGATGCCAATTTCTGGATTGACTTCGTGGACCTGCAAGGACTGGGCGTGGCCGCATCGAATGCGCTGCCGGTTGCCGGCGTCTCTTACGCTGACAGGGCCTATTTCCAGGCCAGTGCAGGCCGATGCGATGCAGGCCTGCATGTGGGCACGCCCGACATCGGGAGAGTATCGAAGCGCAAGCTGTTTTTTCTGAGCCGGCCAGTGTGCACGCCCGGCGGCGTGCTGCTCGGCGTGGTGGTCGCCTCGGTCGACGCCAGGGTGATCTCTACCGTCTTTGACAGCGCATTGATTCAGCCGACGCTATCGATCACCTTGCTGCACGGCAGCGGCCGCGTGATTGCGCGCGCACCACTGTTCGAGCGCGCGTTTGGGCAAGATATTCGCACGGCCGACTTTTACCGGAACTGGCAGCTGGCGCCCGCCGGAAGCTACAAGAGCCGCAGTGTCGTGGACGGCCAGATCCGGGTGGTCTCTTACCAGGCGGTCGGCCGGTTCCCGCTTGCCGTTGCAGTCGGCGTCGCCACCGATTCATGGATGGCGGCCATCCGCAACGATCTCGCGTTCGCGCTCGGCGCGCTGGCGGTGATCGCGGCCGCCCTGGTATTCAGCAGCCGATCCTTGTTGCGTTCGTTCAGGCGGGTGGAACGCAGCGACGCCGGTCAGCGCAGCGTCAACGCCGAGCTCAGAGCGACCCGCGACGATATGGCGCGGGTGGCGAAGCGCTTGCGCATGATCGCCGACAGTCTGCCGGCGCTGGTGTCGTACATCGACGCCCAGCAGCGCTACGTGTTTCACAACTCCTTTTATCATAACGTGCCGGGCGTGGATGTCGGGCGCATGATCGGACGCACGATGCGCGAGGTGCTGGGCCCCGAGATCTATTCGGCGATCGACGATCAGGTCAGGGAAGTGCTCACTGGCACGCAGGTGAAGTTCGGGCGCGCCATGAAGGTGGGGACGCTGGAGCGCTGGGTCGAGTATCACTTTACGCCCGATATCGACGCGTCCGGCGCGGTGCTGGGCTTTTACAGCATGGTGCTGGACGTCTCGCACACCAAGGAGGTCGAGGCGCGCCTGTCCGCGCTGGCGCGCATCGACAAGCTGACCGGGCTGCCCAACCGAAATCATTTGTATGAGCGCCTTGGCGAGGCGCTGGCGCGTTCGCGCCGCGGCGGGCGCCCTTGCGCTTGCCTGTATCTGGATATCGATCATTTCAAGGCGATCAATGACAGCCTGGGGCATGCCGGCGGCGACCAGGTGCTGGTGGAATTCGCACAAAGGCTGCGCGCGAGCGTGCGCGAGACGGATCTGGTGGCGCGCCTGGGTGGCGATGAGTTTGTCATTGTCATGGAGGGTGCCGATGAAGCGGGCGGGGCGCTGCTGGTCGCGGCCAACATCATTGCGGCGATGCGCGCGCCATGGATGATCGAAGGGGCACTGCGCACCATCTCCACCAGCATCGGGATCGCCATCTCGAAGACGCAAGACGACGTCGATGCGGTACTCAAAAATGCCGACCTGGCACTGTACGAGGCCAAGCGCGCCGGCCGTGGCGGTTTCGCGCTGGCCGGCCGCGCTTAGCCCGCCACGCAGGAAGCTGCGTCGGTGCCGCGCCGGGCTGAGAAAATGAACAGGGCGCCATCCACGTTGCGGGCCAGACTGCAGCATGGCGCCACAACAATCATTCAACAGAAAGGCAGCAGAACATGGAAAGTTTCGCCCTATGGCAGGCGCGGGTGGCGGAGGCCGGCCAGGCACACCTGTCTACGCTTGCACGGTTTGCGGCGGAAAATCCAAGCGTTATCAGGGCATGTACTGCTGCGGCAAGAAACGTGTTCCCAGCAGGTGAGCATTGCAGCGTCAGCGATCCCGTCATTGGCGCGATCGTATCAGCCAAGCGCCTCGGCGAACAGCGACAGCGCCCGCTTGACCAGCGCGTCGGGCATGTCCAGCAGGTTGTCGCCCACATATAGTTCGATGTAGCTGGTGTCCGGCAGCGCCGCGTGCGACGCGCGCGTGAACAGCCAGATTTTGTGCTCGGCGGCGATGGCATTGCGGATCGCCAGCGCGTGCGCGCGTGACACCGGCAGATGCAGGTGCAGCAGGTTCGCCTGCGGCTGCGCGGGGTTCACTCGCAGGACGGGGAAGTCCTTGAGCACCTCGGCCAGCCACAAGGTGCGGGTGTAGTACGCCGGCATGGCCGCCAGGCGCTGGTCGAACTGCATGGCGGCGGCCACCACATACGGCGAGCGATGGATCACATTGCCGCCCTCGCGGCGGAACCACTCGGCGGCACGGTCGACGAAGTCGCGGCTGCCGGCCAGCATCGCACCGCCGAGGCCGCCGATGCCCTTGTAAAGCGACACGTACACCGAGTCGAAGCCGGCAGTGATCTCGCTGACCGTCTTGCCGTAGCCCGCCGCCGCTTCCCATAGCCGCGCGCCATCCATGTGCAGGTGCGCACCACGCCCGCGCACGTGCGCTTTCAAGGCCTCGAGCTCGTCCCACGGCGTGCTCTGGCCGCCGATTTCACGCATCGGGATTTCAATGCCGACGGCGCCGAGCCGGTCCGGTACCGCGGCCAGATCGGCCACCGTCCACGGGCGATAGCGTTCGCCCACCGGCAACGCGCTGAAATGGTTCAGCAACTGGTAGTTGGATTTTTCGTGGACAAAGATGTGCGAGGTCGGATGCAGGGCGACCAGCGCGCGCTGGCGGTCGGCGCAGGCCAGGCGCAGCGCCGTCACCTGCGCCATCGTGCCGCTGATGCAGAATACGGCGGCCTCGAAGCCGAGGGTGGCGGCGATTTTCTGTTCGAATGCCCCGATCAGTGCGCCGGCGCCGTAGATGTCGTGGGCGTTGACGTCGTTGGCCTCGCACCAGGCCGCCATCGCGCGGAACATCTCGGCCGGCGGACGGGCGCGGTGGCCGGGGAAGACAAGGGTGGATTGCTGTTGCAGTTCGGCGTCGGTCACGTGGCGGCTCCTGGTGGGAGCGCCAGTTTAACCGAGCTTAATGCGAAATGGCGAGCCGACTGGTGGGCGCCGCGAGACGGCTGTCGGCCCGATTCTCGGCCAGCTTGAACAAACGCACCGACTGCGCCAGTTCGGCCGCCTGTTCCTGTAGCGCTTCGGCCGCGGCACTGGCTTGTTCCACCAGGGCCGCGTTCTGCTGGGTCACTTCATCCATCTTGCCGATCGACTTGTTGACGTGCTCGATGCCGCCGGTCTGCTCGATGCTGGCGGCGCTGATCTCGGCCATGATGTCGGTCACGCGCGAGACGCTGGCCAGCACTTCATCCATCGTCGCGCCGGCGCCGGCCACCAGTTTGCTGCCGGCGTCGACCTGGTCGACCGAGGCGCCGATGAGCTGCTTGATTTCCTTGGCGGCCGCAGCGCTGCGCTGGGCCAGGTTGCGCACCTCGGACGCGACCACGGCAAAGCCGCGGCCCTGTTCGCCGGCCCGGGCTGCTTCGACCGCCGCGTTCAGCGCCAGGATGTTGGTCTGGAAGGCGATGCCGTCGATGACGGATATGATGTCGACGATCTTGCGCGACGACTGGTTGATCGATGCCATCGTGTCGACCACTTTGGCCACCATCGCGCCGCCTTGCTGGGCGACTGCCGACGCGGACAGCGCCATCTGGTTGGCCTGGCGGGCATTGTCGGCATTCTGGCGCACGGTGACGGTCAATTCTTCCATCGACGAGGCGGTGGCGGCCAGGTTGGCGGCCTGGTCTTCGGTGCGGCTGCACAGGTCCTGGTTGCCGCTGGCGATTTCCTGCGAGGCGATGGCAATTTGCTCGGCACCGTCGCGCACATCGCCGACCACCATGGAGAGTTTGCGGCTGATGCCGTTCATGGCGGCGGCCAGGCGGCCGATTTCATCCTGCTGGCCGGCGTCCATCGAGACGGTCAGGTCGCCATCGGCGATCAGCATGGCCGAATCGCGCGCCCGGGTCAGCGGCCGGGTGACGGTGGCGCGCACCAGCAGGAACAGCAGCACGGCGAAGACCACCAGTGCCACCAGGCCGAACGTGATGTAGCGGTTGCGCAGTTGCGTCGATTCAGCCGTGATTTCGTCGACGTAGCTGCCGCCGACGATCACCCAGTTCCACGGCGCGAACGGCACGTAGCTGACGCGCTTGTCGCGCGGGTGGGTGTCGCCCAGTTCGGCGTTTTGCCATGGGTAGACAATGGTGCCGGTTTTCTTTTCCAGGATCTCGCGGATGTAGGTGTGCCCGTTGGCGTCCTTGTTGTCGATGATATTGCTGTCCTGCTTGAGCGGGTGCACCACCAGGTTGCCGAGCGCCTTGCCGGGTGCCGAATTGAGCACGAAGTAGTAGCCGGTCGTGCCCACTTTCAGGGACTTGATCTTGTCCTTCAGGGCCGTGATGTCCTTGGTGATGTCGACGCCGACGAACAGGATGCCGATCACTTTGCCGGAGGCGTCCTTGATCGGGTCGTATTGCGTCATGTACTGCTTGCCGAACAGCGTCAGCAGGCCGGAGAACGGCTGGCCGTCGCGCATGCGTGCGTAGGCGGCGCTGGTGCGGTCGAGCACCGTGCCGACGGCGCGCTCGCCTTTTTCGTTTTTGAGCGAGGTCGAGACGCGCACGAAGTCGTCGCCACTGGCCGCGAAGACGGTGGCGCTGCCGCCGGTCATTTTGGTGAACTGGTCAGGAACGCTGAAATCGAGGTTGACCGGCTTGCCGCCGTGCGCCAGGGTCGGCACCGATTTGCCGGCCACGTCGACCATCGCGGCCGGATCGAGCGTGAACGCGCCCGAAAACTCGCTGGCCAGCAGGTTGGCAAACGAGGTCGCTTCGCTGCTGACGGTGAGATGGAACATGCCAACCATGTTCTGCACGCCGCGCAGCTCGCTTTGCACGTTCTCCTCGCTGCGGGTGGTGAGCATGGTGGCGGTGGTGTGGCTGATCATCCAGATCAGGCCGCCAAGTATCACCCCGACCAGTGCGAATGTAAATGCCGTGATCTTGGTGCCGACGCCCCATGTCGACATGTTGGTTGCCTTCTTGAACATACTAATCCTGTATTGAGTTGCGTAATTAGGCACAAGATACAGGAGCTTGGCCACACGTTATAGTAAAGAAACTAATTGGAGTGCAAATAGTCACGAATTGTTGCACTTGGGTATCATTTTAATGTCGCGATGCCAATATCGACATTATGGAATTGCAATGCGGCCAGGTTGGCGTAAATGCCACCAAGCGCTACCAGCGACTTGTGGGTGCCGGTTTCAACGATGCGCCCGTCGTCCATCACGACGATCCGGTCGGCGCGCTGCACCGTCGCCAGGCGGTGCGCGATGATGACCGTGGTGCGCCCGACCATGGCCGCTTCCAGGGCGCTTTGCACCAGCCGTTCGGATTCGGCGTCGAGTGCGCTGGTGGCTTCGTCGAGCAGCAGCAGCGGCGGGTTTTTCAGCAGCGCCCGTGCAATCGCGATGCGCTGCCGCTGGCCACCCGACAGGCGCACGCCGCGCTCGCCCAGGAATGACTGGTAGCCCTCGGGCAGGCGCTCGATGAATTCATGCGCGGCGGCCAGGCGCGCCGCCGCGATCACTTCGGTGTCGGTCGCATCAAAGCGGCCGTAGCGGATGTTTTCCATCGCATTCGCCGAAAAGATGATCGTATCCTGCGGCACGATGCCCACCGCATCGCGCAAGGTGTGCAGCGCCAGGTCGCGGATGTCGACGCCGTCGAGCGTGATGGCGCCCGATTGCGGATCGTAAAAGCGCAGGAATAGCTGGAACAGGGTGGTCTTGCCGGCGCCGGATGGGCCTACCACAGCCACCGTTTCGCCGGGCGCAATGGCCAGCGACAGGTGGCCCAGGGCGGCGGTCTCAGGACGGGATGGATACGAAAACGTCACGTCGTGCAGCGCCAGCGCAGCGCCGCCAGCAGTCCGTTGTGGCAGCATTTTCGGCGCCGCCGGGTCCTGGATCGGCGACTGCACCGCCAGCAGTTCCAGCAGGCGCTCGGTGGCGCCGGCGGCGCGCTGCGCTTCGCCCAGCACCTCGGACAGCGCGCCGATAGCCCCCGCCACGATCGAGGCGTACAGAATGAACTGGCCGAGGTCGCCGCCGGTCATGGCGCCTTCGAGCACCGCGTGCGCGCCCAGCCACAGCACGAACACGATGGTGCCGAATACCAGCACGATCGCCAGCATCGTCAGAAAGGCGCGCGCCTTGATGCGCTGCATGGCGGTGTGGAAGGCGCTTTCGACCGAGCTTGAGAAGCGCGTCGATTCGATGTGCTCGTGCGTAAACGCCTGCACGGTCGGCATGGCATTGAGAATTTCGCCGGCCATGGCCGAGGCGTCGGCGATGCGGTCCTGCGAATCGCGCGAGAGCGTGCGCACGCGCCGTCCGAACAGCACGATCGGCACGATCACCAGCACCAGCAGGGCCAGGATGATCGACGAGAGCTTCACGCTGGTCACGAACAGCATCACCAGGCCGCCGCTGAACAACAGCGTATTGCGCAGCGCCAGCGAGATGCTGGTGCCGACCACCGACTGGATCAGCGTGGTATCGGTGGTGATGCGCGAGAGGACTTCGCCGGTCTGCGTGGTTTCGAAAAATTCCGGACTCTGGTTGACGACGTGGCGGTAGACCGCGGCGCGGATGTCGGCCGTGACGCGCTCGCCCAGCCACGACACCATGTAAAAGCGCGCCGCGGTCGCCAGGGCCAGCACCGTCGCCACGCCGAACAGGGCGAGGAAGGTGGCGTCGACGTGGCGAATGCTGCGCACCCCGGCCGAGGCGCCGAAACCGAGGTCGATCATCTGTTTGAAGGCATACGGAATGGCCAGCGTGGCGCAGGCGGCCACCACCAGCGCGATGCCGGCGAAGACGAACTGGCGCCGGTACGGGGCCAGGAACGGCAGCAGGCCGCGCAGGGCGGAGAGGGCGCCTTTGCGGTCGGCGTCGGTGGTGTCGGCTTTGGAATCAGTATTGCGGTTACGCTGGGTCATCGGTCAGGGTTCTTGTTCTGTGGTTCAAATGGGATTACAGCTTGATTGCCTGGAGGTAGCCAGTGAGCTCGAGGTAGCCGTGACCAGCCGGGACGCCATCGCGCTCGACCTTGATCGCGCCTTCCCAATAGACGGCGCCGGTGGAACGGCGCGAATCGAGTTCCTGGTCCGGCTGCAGCGGCGTGATGCGCCACTGCGTCGCGCCGGTGGTCAGAACGGTCGCCACCGGATACACGGCTTCGGTACGGGGCGACTGCCAGTGCTGGAACGGTTCAAAGCGAACCTGGTCGGGTGTGAATTGCGTCACCTTGCCAGAGCGGTCGCGCAAGGTCGCGTGCGCCCATATTTTACTCCCTTGCCTGTTGCGCACCTGGAAAGCCATCAGCGCGCCGCCGTCGTCGAGATTCGCGCCGATCCAGTCCCAGCCCGAAGCGTCTGGCTGCAGGGCTTCGCTCGACCATTCGTGGTCCATCCAGGCGCTGCCGGTGACTGTCTGCGCGGGGCCGTTCGTGTGCGCAACCTTGCCGGTGACCGTCAGTTGCGGCTCGCTGTAGTAATAGCTGGCGTGCTGCGCGGCCGCGCCTTTTTGCGAGTAGCCGTTCACGCCCTGCAGCAACACAGGCTGGGACGGGGTGAGCGTCAGGTCGAACGTCATCTGGCTGGAACGCACCTGCACCGTGTAGCGGCCGTCGGCGCCGCGCACCATGTGCCAGTCATCGAGTTTCACGTCCAGGTTGCCGGTGCGCGCATACGCGAGGCCAAAACCGGCGCGCGCGCTGCGCTGGTCGTGCAGCAGATGGCCCACAGCGGGATCGGACAAGGCTGCGTGGCCGATGATGAGTTGCTTTGCCGCGAAGGCACTGGGATTGGCCTGATCGACCCCAGTCCGGCTGCGGAAGAACGTCACCTGGAAGCCGAGCGGCTTGCCATCGGCGGTTTTCAGCCAGCCGGTGACGTACCACCACTCGGTGCGGTAGTCGGGATGCGCGCCAAAGTCGGCCGGAAAGGCCAGCGTGCGCTGGGGCGTGACCGGTGTGTAGATTGGTGGAGCGGCAGTGGCCGCCTGCATCACGCACAACCACAGGATCAACAAGATGCGCATTACCAGTCCTCCCTGACGGCGCGAATCGGCCCACCGGACAAGGCGTAGCGGCCTGACACCAGCGCCGTGGCCACCGAGGCACCCACCAGCACTGCCGCCACGCTGGCCAGTAGCGGCCACGGCATGTGCAGCTGCATGGTCCAGTGGAACGATTGCGGGTTGACGACATACACCAGGATCAGGCTGATGATCAGGCCGAGAATGAAACCGCAGGCCACGCCCAGCAGCGTCAGCGCGCCGCCTTCGATGGCCAGCATGCGCAGGATTTGCGCGCGTGTGACGCCCACGTGGCGCAGCATGCCGAATTCGCGCGCGCGCGCCAGCGTCTGCGCCGAGAAGGTCGCGGCCACGCCGGACAGGCCGATGGCAATCGCGATCGCTTCCAGTAGATAGGTGACAGCGAAGCTGCGGTCGAAGATCTGCAGGCTCATGGCGCGAATCGTCCCCGGCAGCGCCAGTTGCAGGGCCGGGCCGAAGGGCAGGGTGCGCAGGCGCTGCTGCAGCTGTTCGGCCGTGGCGCCGGGCGCGGCCCACAGCGCGGCGTCGCTGACCTCGTTGTCGCCGGTGAAGGCGCGGTAGTCGGACAGGCGGATCTGGATCGACCCCGATTGGGTGCTGTAGTCGCGCCAGACGCCGGCAATGAACAAGGTCCGCAGCGCGCCGCCCAGCGGCAACGCCAGGGTGGCGCCGACACGGGTGCGGTACAGGTCGACCATGGCCTCCGATACCCAGACCGGTTGCGCGCCGGCCGGAATGGCGGCGCTTGGGCCGACCAGGACCAGCAGCTTGCCCGGATCCTGCGCATCGATGTCGCGTGCGATCAGCGTCACGGCTGGCCGACTGGGGTCGAGCTGGATCGGCCGGCTGCGCAGGAACTGCACGCGGGCGACACCTGCAACGGCTGCGATGGCGGCCTGCTCGCGCGGCCCCAGTGCAGCACTATTGCCGCTACTGCCGCTGCGCAGATACAGGTCGGCCGGCAAAATGTGCCCCATCCAGTCGTCCACCGAGACCCTGAAACTCGACACCATGATGCCCATCGCGACCATCAGGCTGAAACTGGCCAGCACGCCCCCGAGCGCAATCGCGGCCTGGCCGGATGCGTTGGCCAGGCGCGCCATCGTCAGCGCCAGCACCGGCGCCGGCAAGGTCTGGCGCTGAACCATCAGATTGCATGACTTGAAGACGGTGGCGGCAAGGCGCGGCATCAGCCCGATGCCGCCGACCAGCAGCAGCGCGATGGCGAGATAGCCGAAGACCGGTAATTCAAAAATGGGCGGGAGGCGTGCCAGCAGGGCGGCCACGGCCAGGCAGACCAGCGACGGCCAGACCCGCGACAGGCGCGCCAGTGCGGCTTCGTCGCTGCCCGATTTGAGGGCGATGGCCGGCCGCGCACGGGCCGCTTCCAGCGCCGGCGTGACGCACCCGAGCAAGGCCACGCCGAGTCCCAGCCCGAAGAACACCAGCGCGGCGACCGGCGTGAACGCCACCTGCGGACGCACGCCGGCAAAGTAGCCGGCGCCAAGGTCGCCCCCGAACCAGTACAGCGCGGCGGCAGCCAGGCCATAGCCGGCCGCAATGCCCAGGCCCGCACCGACCACGCCCAGGGCCGCGCCTTCATGCAGCACCTGGCGCAGCAGGGCGCCGCGCTCCATGCCCAGCACGCGCAGCAGCGCGAACTGGGAGCGCCGCCGCATGACCGATAAGGCCTGGGTCGAGAACACCAGGAAGGCGCCGGTGAACAAGGCCACCAGCGCCAGTACCGTCAGGTTGACACGGTAGGCGCGGCTGAGGCTATTGTTGCGGCTGTCCTGGTCGTCGTCGTTCGGCTGCGCGACCGTGAAGCGGCCGGGATAGTCGCGTTCGAGGGTGGCCGCGAGCGTGCGCACGAAGGTGGCGCGGTCGACGCCGTCACGCAGTTTCAGGTCGACCCGCGACAGTTTGCCGAGCCGGTTGAAGCGCCATTGCAGCGCCCCGATGTCCATCACGGCCATCCGCTGGCCGGCGCGCGCATGCTGCATGGTGCCGGCCACGCGCAGGGGCAGGTCGGCGCTGCCGGCGCGCAGCAGCACGCTCGAGCCGGGACTGGCATTGAGCCAGGCCATTGCGGCGGGCGACAGGAACAGCGCGTCGTCGGCCAGCACGTCGCTGGCGGCGCCGCTGGCGGGCACGCCCAGCAGGTCCGGGGAAACCAGGCCGGCGCGGAATGCATCGATGCCGACAATGTTCAGCGCGCCGCCGGTCCCCAGTGCCGCGCCCGGCAGCGCCGCCGCAATGTTCAGCACCGGCGACGCGACCACCACGCCATCGACTTGCGCCAGGCGCGGATAGATGGCTTCGTCGAACAGCGTTTCGCGGCCGCTCACCTGGACGTCGGCCTGGCCCGATAAACTCTGGATCGCGCTGCTGAATTCATTGAATGCGGCGGCATTGATCAGGTGGATGGCAAAGCCCATCGCCACGCCGACTGCGATGGCGAGGATGGCGAGCAAGGCGCGTACCGGGTGGGTGCGCCATTCCCCCAACAAGAGCCAGCGTGACAGGGTATTCAGCTGGGACACTCCAGCGCCATGGCCTGGGCCTGGCGGCGGGCCTTGCGTTCAAACGCCGCGCTGGTGTTTTTACTGGCGCTGCGCACATCTTCGCGGGCCCATTGCTGGCGCAGGCGCAGGCGGTCGCATTTGATTTTCTGGCCAGCTGCGGCGCGCCGGGCACGCTGCTGTTCCTGCCGCTCGGCGGCGTCGGCGAGGACGTCGCGCAGCGTCAATTGCTGCGCCAGCGCGTGCTGGCGCGCCAGGCGGGCGGCGGTTTCGGGATCGGCGGCCGGGGTGGGTGCGATGGCCAGTTCGCTGGCGACACCGCTGGTGCACGGACGGTCGCCATACGAGGGCTTGCCGTCCACCATACATTTATGCATCGTTTGCGCCGAGGCCGAGGCCAGCACCGCGCACGCCGCTATCGCAGGCAATAATTTGTTCATGGTATCGCTCCCTGGGGTCACAGAATTTTTCCAGGGTTCATAATGCCGAGCGGGTCGATGGCGGCTTTGATGGCACGCATCATGTTCAGTTCAACCGGCGCTTTGTAGTGCGCCAGGTCGGCGCGTTTCAACGCGCCGATGCCGTGCTCGGCCGAGATCGAGCCGTGCATCGCCACCACGTTGTCGTTGACGATGCGGTTGATCGCCAGCTGGTTGGCCAGGAAGGCGTCGTGGCCGCTGCCGTCTTCTGGCGCCACGTTGTAGTGCAGATTGCCGTCGCCGAGGTGGCCGAAGCAGATTACCTGCGCATCGGGAAACGCGGTGGCAAGCGCCGCATCGGTTTGCACAATGAAGTCGGCAATGCGCGAGATGGGGAGAGAAATGTCGTGCTTGATGTTCTTGCCGGCCGCGGCCTGCGCCAACGGAATGTGCTCGCGTAAATGCCACAGACCGCGCGACTGCGCCAGCGACGTGGCGACCACGGCGTCCTCGGCCAGGCCCTGTTCGAGCGCCTGGCCGATGGCCGTTTCCAGCAGGCGCACCGCGTGTGCTTCCGACTCGCTGCTGGAGAGTTCCAGCAGCACATATTGTGCATGGCGCGCACGAAATGGCTGCGGCAATTGCGGGAACTGCTCGGCCACCAGTTGCAGGCAGACTGCCGACATCAGCTCGAAGCCGGTCAGCGCCGCGCCGCAGGCATCCTGCGCCAGGCTCAGCAGGTCGAGCGCGCTGCGCGCCGAGCCGAGCGCCACCAGCGCCGTGATCGACGCTTTTGGTTGCGCAAACAGCTTCATGACGGCGCCGGTGATGATGCCGAGTGTCCCCTCTGCGCCGATGATCAGGTCGCGCAGGTCGTAACCGGTATTGTCCTTGCGCAGGGCACGCAAGCCATGCCAAATCTCGCCTTGCGGGGTGACCACTTCCAGACCCAGGCACAGCTCGCGCGTATTCCCATAGCGCAGGACTGCGGTGCCGCCGGCATTCGTGGAGAGATTGCCGCCAATGGTGCAACTGCCTTCGGCGGCCAGCGACAGGGGGAACAGCAGCTGGTGGGCGGCGGCCGCTTCCTGCACGGCTTGCAGGATCACGCCGGCGTCGACGGTGATGGTGCGGTTGACCGCGTCGACGCTGCGCACCTGGTTCATTCTTGCCAGCGAGAGCACCACGGCGCGGCCGGAGTCGTCCGGGACGCTGCCCAGCACCAGGCCGGTTTTGCCGCCCTGCGGGACGACGGGGACGCGCTGCGCGGCGCAGGCTTGCACCAGCAGCGCAACCTGCGCCGTATCCTGCGGGCGCAGTACGGCGCGTGCCCGGCCGGTGAAACGGCCGCGCCAGTCGGTGAGGAAGGGCGCCATGTCGTCCGGCTGGTCGAGCACGAAATCGGCGCCGACGATGGCGCGGCAGGTGTTCAGGAACGGGTCGGAATGCGCATCAGTCATGTGACACTTTGACCTTGTCCAGCAATTCCTTGGCGATGCGCTTGGCGGCCTTCTTGTAGGGCCGCAGGTAGAGCAGGGCGCAGGCGAAGAACACGCACACCAGCGCGATTTCGCCATACGCCATCATGCGCGACAGCGGCGCCGTATCGCTCCAGGCCCGCACCACCCCTTCGATAAAATACAGCAGGATCACCATGGCCGACCACTGCAGCGTGTAGATGTCGCGTCGTACCACGCCGCGCAAGGGGATCAACAGCGGCAGCGCCTTGGCCACCAGCAGCGAGCCGCCCGGATGCAGTGGCGCGATGACCATTTCCCACGCGATCAGCCAGGCAATCAGGAGCACCAGGCTGGCAATCGCCCCGCCGTGAAAGATGCGGTCGCTGGTGACCATCAGCGGCCTCCGTGCAGTTGAAGAGCGGTGGATGCCAGCCGTTTGCCGAGGGCGATCGCGAGGCGTTTTTCGTCGTCGCTGATGGCTTTGTCGCCGTCGATGCCGGACCAGTGCGTGGCGCCGTACGGGCTGCCGCCGCTGGACGTGGTCATCAGCTCCGGGTGGGCATATGGCAAGCCGATGATCATCATGCCGTGGTGCAGCAGCGGGATCATCATCGACAACAGCGTGCTTTCCTGGCCACCATGCAGGCTGCCGGTGGACGTGAAGACGGCGGCCGGCTTGCCGGTCAGGGTGCCCGCCAGCCAGTCGGCCGCGGTGCCATCAAGAAAATACTTCAATGCAGAAGCCATGTTTCCGAACCTCGTAGGCGAGCCGAGCGCGAGGCCCGCGCAGTCGGCCAGATCCTGCAATTCGACGTAGGGCGCGCCGGCGGCCGGAATCTCGGGGGCGGTCGCTTCGGTCACGGTCGAAATGGCAGGCACGGTACGCAAACGGGCATCGATGCCGGGCACGCTTTCGATGCCTTGCGCAATCAGTTCAGCCAGCTTGCGCGTCGCGCCATGGCGCGAATAATACAAAACAAGAATAATCGGATTGGTTCGGTTCATCGTTGGTATTATAGGACGCTTTCCCGGGCGGTAAGCCCCTTAGGCGGCATTTTTCGCGGCACGACGTATTTAAAAGATGCTTTCCAAAACAGTAAATTCAATCTCCCGCTCCACCAGCGATATGTTCAGCGACAGCGTCGACATGGTGCGCGGCCTGACCTGGGTCGAGACCGGCGATTTGCTGCGCTTCGCCAGGCAACGCCTGACCGAAGAAAAGCTGCCGCAAGTTGCCGGCAGCCTGACCTTCACCACCACGCTGGCCCTGGTGCCCTTGCTGACCATCGTGCTGGCCATCTTCACGACCTTTCCCATTTTTAGCAGCTTTCGCACGGCCCTCGACAATTATTTTGTCCAGAGCCTGATGCCGCGCACCATTTCGAATACGGTCTTTTCGAATCTGACGCAATTTGCCAACAAGGCGAAGAGCCTGTCAGCTGTAGGCGCGGTCGCCTTGCTGTTCACCTCGAGTGCGATGATGGGCATGATCGAGCGCGTCCTGAACCAGATCTGGGGCGTGCGCCAGTCGCGTCCGCTGTTGCAGCGTGTGATGGTGTACTGGGCGCTGGTGACACTCGGCCCGATCCTGTTCGGGCTGTCGCTGACGGTGACTTCGCAATTGTTTTTGGCCACCAGCGGCCTGGCCGAAGCGGCGCCGTTTTTCAGCGCGCTGTTCTATACGGTGGTGTCGGTCGGGCTGACCACCGGCGCCTATACCTTGCTGTACACGGCCGTGCCGAACCGCTACGTCGACTGGCGCGATGCTGCCTGGGGCGCCCTGGTGGCAGCGCTGGCGTTTGAAATCGCCAAGCGCGGCTTCGGCGTGTTCATTCGCCAGTTCCCCACCTACACGCTGATCTACGGCGCACTGGCTGCGTTACCGCTGTTTTTGGTCTGGATTTATGTCTCGTGGATGATTACGCTGGTCGGCGCCGTGCTGGCGGCCGCGCTGCCGATCATCAAGTATGAACGCTGGTGGCACCAGCCGGTGCCCGGCTCGGCGTTTGTCGACGCGATGGCGCTGTTGACGGTCCTCGAGGGTAGCGCCCGCGCGACCGGGTCGGCTCTGGTCACCAGCGCCGCGATCCGTACCAAAACCCGCATCGGCTTCGAAGAAATGACGACCTTGCTCGACCAGATGGTGGCGTCGGGCTGGGTGGGCCGCGTGCAAGCGGACATCCCGGCGACGACACGCTGGGGCCGTGGCGCGCGCGAGGGACTGGACAACTGGGTGCTGCTGATCGACCCGGACAAGCTGAAACTGGCGGACGTGTACCGCATGTTCGTGTTCGGCGGGGTGACGGCGTCGCCGCAGGAAGACGACGACCAGGCGGTCGATGCGGCGATGCTGGCGCGCAAGGTGGAAGACGCGGTGGAAAGCGGGCTGGACCAGACGCTGGCCCAGCACGTGAAGACTACTTAGCGAAGGCGAACAGCGCGTCGAGTACTGCGTCCGGCGCCTCGGCCATCATCTGGTGACCGGCGTCGACCGTGATCACCCTGCCGTGCGCGATGGTGCTTGTGAGCAGTTTGGTGGACCGTGCCGGCGTCATCATGTCCTTGGCGCCAAACAGGAACAGCGTCTTGCAGGTCACCGAGGCCGCCGCCGCTGCGCCGTTCGCATAATTGTTACAAGCCGAAAAATCGGTGAAGAACAGCTGGTGCGGATTGAGGGCGGACATGCGCTGCATCAGCCGGCGCGCGCCGTTCATTACATAAAACCCGGGCCCCGGCGCGGACGGCTTTTGGGCAATGCCCGAATGCGACCAGAGATTGACCATGTCAATCGCGCGCGCTTCATCGTCGCGGCTGGTCGCCAGCAAAGCATCTGCCACCTTCATCGGGTAAGTGGTGCCGACCAGCGCCAGGGCAGTGACGCGGCCTGGCGCCTGGAATGCCGTCTCGAGCGCAACGAGCGAACCCATGCTGTGGCCGATCAGCAGCGCATGCTGCACGCCGGCAGCATCGAGCACGCCGAGCAACCACGTGGCCATCGCCTCGATCGTCGTCAAGGCAGCGCCCTTGCTGCGCCCGTGTCCCGGCAAGTCGACTGCCAGCACGCCAAAGCCATGGTGGGCAAAATAGCGCGTCTGCAGCGCCCATACCGTGTGGTCGTTCTGCGCGCCGTGGATGAACACCACGGTCGGCAGCCCGGCATCGAATACCTTGCCGCCGGTATAGCAATACGCGTCGGTCAGCATCATGACGTGCCCTTCATGGCGACTTTCAAGGCCCGTGCCAGGTCGTCGATCAGGTCGCCCGCGTCTTCCAGTCCCACCGACAGGCGCATTGTGCCTTCCGTGATGCCGGCTGCGGCCAGCTGCCCGGTCGGTACCCGGAAATGGGTGGTCGAGGCCGGGTGGATCACCAGCGAGCGCGCATCGCCCACGTTGGCCAGGTGCGAGAACACCGAGAGGGCGTCGACGAAACGGCGCCCGGCCGCCCGGTCGCCCTTCAGGTTGAACGTGAACACGGCGCCGCAACCTTTGGGCAGCAGGGTTTTCGCCAGCGCGTAGTCGGGGTGGGTATCGAGTTCCGGGTAGGCCACCGACGCCACGGCCGGGTGGCTGAGCAGAAAATCGATGACCTTGCGGGTGTTGGCGACATGGCGCTCCATGCGCAGGCCCAGGGTTTCGACGCCCTGCAGAATGGCGAACGCATTGTGCGGGCTCATCGCCGCACCGAAGTCGCGCAGGCCTTCGCGCCGTGCGCGCAGGGCGAACGGCGCCACCGTCGACTCTTCTGCAAACACCATGCCGTGAAAGCCGTCGTACGGCGCACAGAGTTCATCGAAGCGTCCGGTCGCGTCGTAGGCGGCCTGCCAGTCGAACGTGCCGCCATCGACCAGCAGACCGCCGATCGCGGTGCCATGGCCGCACAGGAATTTGGTGGCCGAGTGAAACACCAGGTCGGCGCCATGCTCGAACGGGCGCAACAGGTACGGCGTGGTGAAGGTTGAATCGAGCATCAGCGGCAGCTGCTGTTCGTGCGCCATTGCGGCCACGCTGGCCACGTCCAGCACGTCGAGGCCGGGGTTGCCCAGCGTTTCACCGAACAGGACTTTGGTATTCGGGCGGATGGCAGCGCGCCAGGCGTCGAGGTCGCGCCCGTCGACAAAGGTCGTCTCGATCCCGAAACGTTTCAGCGTGTAGGCCAGCAGGTTGTGCGAGCCGCCATACAGCGCGCGGCTGCTGACGATGTGGGACCCGGCGCCGGCAATGGTCGCCAGGCCCAGATGCATGGCGGCCATGCCGCTGGCGGTGGCGATGCCCGCCACGCCGCCTTCGAGCGCCGCGATGCGCTCTTCCAGCACGGCGTTGGTCGGGTTCGAAATGCGCGAATAGACGTGCCCGGCGCGCTCCATATTGAACAGCGCCGCCGCGTCGTCGGAACTTTTGAAGGCGAACGACGAGGTGAAATAGACCGGCGTTGCGCGCGCGCCGGTGGCCGGGTCGGGGGCGGCGCCGGCGTGCAGGGCCAGGGTGTCGAAACCGGGGTAGGCGGGACCGCTCATGTTGGACTCATCGGGTGACAGGATGGCCCGCATCGTAGCACTTTCACCATCTTTGGCAAGCGCCGCGCATCATCCCGGTGCGGCGCATAGAATGGTCTGGATTTTTGCGCACCGTTACGTTACATTCCCATATGGCCTATCCAGAAACAATGCAATCCAAACAAGTAACTGACTCACATCTCCCACGTAAGGTGACCAACATGAAAGTATCCGAGATCCTTCAGGTGAAAGGCAACATCCTCTATACGGTGACGCCCGACACCGACCTGGCCGACGCTGTCAATACCATGGCCGAGAAGGATATCGGCTCGCTGGTGGTGATGGAGTATGGCGACCTGGTGGGCATGCTGACTTTCCGCGAAGTCATCAAGGCGCTGCACGGCAACCACGGTTCGGTGCAAGCCGGGACGGTGCGCCGCCACATGGACGACAGCCCGATCACCGTGACGCCCGACACCGAAGTCAATGAAGTACGCCGCATCATGCTTGAGCGCCATGCGCGCTATCTGCCGGTGATGAATGCCAGAACGCTGCTGGGCGTGATCTCGTTTTACGATGTCGCGCGCGCCGTCCTCGAAGCGCAGAGTTTCGAGAACCGCATGCTCAAGGCCTACATCCGCGACTGGCCGGCCGAATCCGCAGTCGACGACTGATCACGCGGCCTGGTGCAGGCGACCGTCGCCCAGCCAGGCCATCAAATCCGGGGTCGACAGCGGTACCGAAAACAGGAAGCCCTGCGCCAGCGGGCAGCCGAGCGCCTGCAGCACCTGCGCCTGGCGCTCGTTTTCGACACCCTCGGCCACGATCGACAAGCCCAGGTTTTCACCCAGCTGGATCACCATTTCGGCGATGCTGCTGCCGCGCGCCGAGTTGGTGATTTCGGTGACGAAGGCACGATCGATCTTGAGACGGTCCACGTGCAGGCGCTGCAGGTGCGACAGCGACGAAAAGCCGGTACCGAAGTCATCCACGGCAATGCAGACGCCCGTGCGTTTGATGTCGATCAGCATGGCGGCCAGCTGGTCCGGCTCTTCCATGGCCATCGATTCGGTGATTTCCAGTTCGACGTGGCGGGCCGGCGCACCGGTATCGCGCAGTGCCGCTTCCAGCATTGGCAAAAATTGCGGGTGCTTGAACTGCACCAGCGAGACGTTCACGGAGATCGTGAAATCGGTGTGGCCGGCCGCGTGGATGCGCACCAGTTCCGCGCACGCTTCGCGCAGCACCCACTCGCCGATCTGCACGATCAGGCCGGAATATTCGGCGATCGGAATGAAACGGTCCGGCATCACTTTCTGGCCGTCCCTAGTGGTCCAGCGCAGCAGCGCTTCGGCGCCGATCGGGCGACGGCTGAGCAACTCCACCTGCGGCTGGTACATCAATGACAGCTCGCCGTGCTGGAAACCGAGGCGCAGCGCATGCATCATGCGCACCCGCTCGCGGATCTCGACGCCCATATTGCGGGTGAAATAAAAATGGCCGGCGCGCTGCTGTGACTTGGCGCGCTTGAGGGCGATATCGGCGTCTTTCAGTGCGTCGGCGCTGTGGCCGTCATGCTCGGACAGGCGCACCAGGCCGATCGTCGCCGACAGTTGCACGTGCTGGCCGTCGATGGTGTAAGGCACATCAAACAATTGTTGGAGCAAGTCCGGGCTGACCGCGGCGGCCGGGCCGAGCACGCCGAAAATATCCGGACCGACCCGGGCCACACTCATGCCCGGGTGCTGGCCGAAGATCAGCAGCGAGGCCAGGCGTTGCGAGACAGCCACGAGCAGCAGGTCGCCGAACTGGTGACCGAGCGCATCGTTGGTTTCCGAGAAATGGTCGATGTCGATCAGGGCCAGCGTGGTGTCGCTGCGCCGTTTGTCGCACAGGGCAGTGGCGACCAGTTCGACCAGGCGGCTGCGGTTGGGCAGGCCGGTGAGCTTGTCGTGGAAGGCGGAGTCGTGCAAGTGCGCCACCAGGCGCGCATTTTCCAGGCACACCGTGACCTGGGCGCCAAACACCGCCAGCACGTCGTGGTAGACCGGGTCGAGCGGCTGCTCGAGCGGCATCCAGGCGGCGAAGTCGCAACCGGATTTGCCGGGGAAGAACAGGGCGATGCTGTCGGCGCTGACCTTGGTGGCGCGCGCCTGGGTCGCCGCCCGCATGTCCAGTTCGGCCGTCCCGCCCGGCACGAAACTGCCGCCGGCACTGGCCAGCACTTCGACCACGCCATCTTGCACCGCGGACAGCACGCCGGCGCGCGGCTGGCGCACCAGCAAGGCCAGCTGCTCGAGCACGCCGGCACTGACGGCGCGCACGCCGTGCAGCCCCAGCAGCGCGGCACTGGACGCGATCACGCGCGCCAGGGCGTTGCGGCCCATGCCAAGTTCGCGGATCTGTTCGTACGAGCGCAGCGCGGCGGTAACGGCCGTGCACAGCTTGGTGCGGGTCAGTTCCGACTTGGTGCGGTAATCGTTGATGTCGTAGCCGTTGATGGCATCCATTTCTGGCGCATAGCCAGGCTGGCCGGTGCGCAGGATGATGCGCACGTCGCGCATGTCGAGATCGCTGCGGATATGGCGCACCAGGTGCAGCCCGGCGTCGGCCTGTTCCATGACGACGTCAAGCAGGATGACGGCAATGTCGCGTTCGCGCGCCAGCAACAGGCGTGCTTCGGCCGCCGAATGGGCATGCAGGAAGCATAGTGGACGGCCGTGCAGTTCCAGCCCGCCAAGGGCAAAGGTGGTGCTGGAGTGGACATCCACGTCATCGTCCACGATCAGCACCCGCCATGCGGGGCGGGGGTCGTTGCGGGCCGCGTCTTGCGATTCGTCGAAAAATACGAGTTCGTCGCGATCGTCCGGCTTACCGGCAAGGGGCAGGCCGGCTGTAGGCGGACTCGGAAAAGCCATGTCAGATTTCTCCATGCTGAGCAGGAAAGTAGGTGGGGACGAGTATAGCGGCAAACCGTCATGTCGCCAGGCCTGGACGCTGTAGATTCGTTACTTTTCGGCAAATGTGTAGCTTTTACGGAAGTCTGGCCGGGTAGTATGGGTACAAAGGATGCATGTTGGGTAGAATGTCCAGTGCAGGTCGCCGCGCTGGTAGAATGGCCGTTCCGACCACCTTTTCTTCCTGATCCATGTCTGGCAATACTTTCGGCAAATTATTTACGGTCACCACCTTCGGTGAATCGCACGGCCCGGCCATCGGCTGCATCATCGATGGTTGCCCGCCAGGCCTGGCCCTGTGCGTCGACGACATCCAGCCCGAGCTCGACCGCAGGAAACCCGGCACCTCGCGCCATGTCACGCAGCGCCAGGAATCGGACACGGTGCAGATCCTGTCCGGCGTCTACCAGGGCGTCACCACCGGCACCCCGATCGCGCTGCTGATCCCTAATGAAGACCAGCGCAGCAAGGACTACGGCAATATCGCCGAGACCTTCCGGCCCGGCCATGCCGATTACACCTACTGGCACAAATACGGCGTGCGCGACCCGCGCGGCGGCGGCCGTTCGTCGGCGCGCCTGACGGCGCCGGTCGTGGGTGCGGCGGCCATCGCAAAAAAATGGCTCAAGCAGCAGTACGGCACCGTCTTTCTGGGTTGCATGCGCAGCCTGGGCGACATTGATGTGCCGTTCCAGGCGTGGGAACACGTGGCCAACAATCCGTTTTTTGCCGCCACCGGCGACACGGCGCTGCTTGCCCGCATGGAAGCGGCGATGGATGCCTTGCGCCGCGACGGCGACTCGATCGGTGCGCGCATCGACGTGGTTGCGCAAAACGTGCCGGTGGGCTGGGGCCAGCCGATCTACGACAAGCTCGACGCCGACATCGCCTACGCCATGATGGGTATCAACGCGGTGAAAGGCGTGGAGATTGGCGCCGGGTTTGCGTCGGTGGCCCAGCGCGGCTCCGAGCATGGCGACGAGCTGACACCTGGCGGCTTCATTGGTAACAATGCGGGCGGCGTGCTGGGCGGTATTTCGACCGGCCAGGACATCACGGTGTCGATTGCCATCAAGCCGACCTCGTCGATCCGCACGCCGCGCCGTTCGATCGACAAGGATGGCCAGCCGGCAAGCGTGGAAACCTTTGGCCGCCACGACCCTTGCGTCGGCATCCGCGCCACCCCGATCGCCGAAGCCATGCTGGCCCTGGTGTTGATCGACCATGCGTTGATGCAGCGCGCCCAGTGCGGCGACGTCAAGGTCGCCACCCCGAAGCTCGCTTAAGAACCGATACCCGGCCGGCGTTACGCCTTGATGGTCGCAGCGCTGTCGACCACCGGCCGCTCCAGGTTGCGCACCACGATGCCGCGCAAATCGTTGAGCAGCGCGAATTCTGCCTGGCTCAGCTGGACTGGCGGCATATCGGCGCTCCACTCGCCGTAAATAAAGCCCGCGGGCTGGCCATGCCTGCACAGCGGCAGGATCACGAAGCAGCGGGCATCGGCCAGGTTGGCCAGCCACCAGTTCGGCAACTTGCTCATGAATTTTGGTTCGTGGGCATTCTCGATGAAGATCACGCGGTCCGAATTGAGTGCCGCGTGGAACACGTCGGGCGCGCCGCTATCGTCGAAGGCGAGCTTGGGCAGGATCGCCTTGGCGTCCGTGCCGATGCCCAGCCTGGCAATGTAGCGGCGCTCGCGCCGGTTGTACAGGAAGGCAAACGCGCGCGAGAACACCAGGCCCTGCTGCACCGTTTCCAGCGCCATCGATACCATCTGGCCGGGATTGAGGGTGCTGGCCGCTTCGCGCATATCGGCCACGCCTTCGACCAGCAACTGGGCGCCGGCGGCGCGCTGGCGCGTGGCGGCGAGGATGCGTTCCTGCTTTTCCAGTGGTTTCGAGAGCGGCGCGACCGTCAATTCGGCCGCGGCGTTGACGCGGGCCCGCTCCACTGCCTCCAGGATGCGGCTGCCATCGATGTCCAGCAGCGGCGCGAAGCCGGCTGCCAGTTGTTCCACGCGGGCCGCGCCGGCCTCATCGTCGTTCCACAAGGCATCGGCGCATTGTGCGGCCATGGTCGACAAGGCGGCCAACCAGTCGCCGTGACTGGCGAGTTCGTCCTGCGTGCCGGGTTCGATGGTGCGCATGCCCGCCACCAGGTTCTTCGGTAAACCCCAGTGCTCGGCGGTGGCGCGGCCGATGTCTTCCAGCGACAAACCGAGCAGCGCGGGGGCCGCGGCTTGCGCGCCGCCATCTCCGCCGGTCACGCGCAGTTGCTGCCAGTGCTCCGGCAAATAGAACGTCACCATCATCCGGCCCAGCGTGTGCAGGATCGAGCAGACCACCGCTTCTTCGGCGTCCACGTTGCGCAGGCCGCCGGCCACTTGCTGGGCCACCATGCCGGCCAGCACGGCCTTTTCCATTTCGACCTGCGCGCCGAGGTCGTCCGGTGTCGAATTCTTCAATTCCTCGACCAGTTTCAGGCCCAGCGCCAGGTGGCCGATGGCTTCGGTGCCGAGCACCATCACGGCTTTCGACACCGTGTTGACACGCTGGCCGAAGGCGGCGTACATGCCGCTATTGGCCAGGCGCAGCACTTTTTGTGTGAGTACCGGATCGCTCAGCACGGTCTGCGTCATCGAAAACTCGCGCTCGTCCTCGCCGCGCATGGCGCCGAGGATGGCGGTGATGGCCTTGGTAAAACCCGGCATGTCGCCGCGCCGGCGCACCCGCTCCCACAGCAGTTCGAGCGTGGCGCCGGCCTGGTAGGGGCGTTCGCTGTAGGGGACGGTCGTCACGAGAGCACGCCGCTGCGCTCGCCATGCGGCGCCAGTCCCGGAAAGACGTTGTCGTACAGTTTGCCGGAGAGCGTCGCCTGGGCGACGTGGGCCGGCATCGGTTTGCCGGTCAGGTAACCCTGGATGTAGTGGCAGCCGCGCGGCGCCAGCCAGGCCAGTTGCGCCTCGGTCTCGACGCCCTCAGCCACCACCGACAGGCCCATGTGCTTGGCCAGGTCGAGCACGGCGTTGCAGATCGCCACGTCCTTGCTCGAGTCGGGCAAATCCTTGATGAAGGCGCGGTCGACTTTCAGGACCGAAATCGGAAAGCGTTTCAGGTAAGCCAGCGAGGAATAGCCGGTGCCGAAGTCGTCGATGGCAATGCGGGCGCCCCGTTCGGCCATTCTGGACAGGATGGTTTCGGCGTGGACCGGGTCAACCATCAGCGTGCCCTCGGTGATTTCCAGCAGCAGGCGGCTGCCGTCGATGCCGGAAAAGCTGATGGCCTGGTCGAGTACCTCGAGGAATTTGTCGCTGCGAAACTGGCGCGGGCTGATATTGACCGACATATACAAGGGGCGCCCGGCCGCCTGCTCGAACTGGACCAGTTGCACGCAGGCCGCCTTCAAGGCCCAGGCCCCGAGCAGGTTGATCAGGCCGTTCGCTTCGGCGATCGGGATGAAGCGCGCCGGCGGCACCATGCCCAGGGTTGGGTGGTTCCAGCGCATCAGCGTCTCGAAACCCTGGATCCGGCGCGTGGCCGCATCGACGATTGGCTGGTAGTACAGCAGGAACTCGCCTTCGCGCACGGCCTGGAACATGGCCGCTTCGAGTGAAATATCATGCTCGGACGGTGCTTCGGCGCGCGGGTTGTAGACCACGCAGCGCGCTTTGCCGGTCTGCTTGGCGTGCGACATGGCCGTATCGGCCAGTGCCAGCAGGCGCACCTCGTCTTCGGCGTGATGCGGGTAAATGGCCACGCCGATCGACGAGCCCAGGTAAATCACGTGGCTGTCGACTTCAAACGGCGACTGCAAGGTGGCCAGCAGGCGCCCGGTGACGAGTTTCACCTGTTCGGCCGTGGCGGTGCCCGGCAGTACCACCACGAATTCATCGCCCCCGACGCGCGCCAGCGTATCGCTGTCGCGCAGCGTTTTGCGCAGCCGCACGGCGGCCTGGCGCAGCACGGCGTCACCGATCGGATGGCCCAGCGCGTCGTTGACTTTTTTGAAACCGTCCAGGCCGATGGTGGCCACGGCGAACGGCTGGCCGGCGCGGCGCGCGGCGGAAATGGTCATGCGGATGCGGTCGGACAGGAGTAGTCGGTTCGGCAATTCGGTGAGCGTATCGTGCGTGGCCATGTGGCGCAGGCGCTGCTCCGTGGCGTGCTGGACCGACATATCTCGCCCGATCACCAGCAGGCGGGCCACGTCGCCAGGGGGTGAGCAGAGTGCCAGGCGCAGTTCGAACCAGGTCTCGCCGGCGCTGGTGCGCAGGCGCGCCTGGACCAGCACCGGATCCACGCCGGCGAGCGCATCGACCACGCCGTTGTGCAGCGCGGCCTGGTCGCCTTCGACCGCCAGCGTCGCCAGGCGCGTACCGGCCAGTGCGCGCCCGCCCGGTGCCAGGTGTGCGCTACGGCGACTGCTGGTGACGATACGGCCGGCGCCGTCCAGGCACAGCACGGCATCGCCAGCAGCCTCCATGAAGCCATCCAGCACGTGCGGTGGTGTATCTTGATTCGGCGCGGCTGGAAGGGGGTGGCCCATTGCTGAAGATCTGCCTCGTAGTGGCTGGCGCAGTGGGGCGCCGAAGTTAAATAACGGTATCAAGACCAGCCTAGACTGTAACATCGAATGATGCTTTTGGGCATTAAGATGTTGGTGTAAATGCTGTTCTGAAAGCAAAATTTGCGCAGCCTCATTCAGGTGGCGGCGCTTGCGGGAGCAGGCGCTTTGGGCTGGCCTGAGTCGGGCGCACGATCAAGTCAGTCGGCATAATCTTGTGCGATCAAGCCATGCATTGTGCATATTCGCGCTTCGATACGCACGCCGTCTTCAATCAGGCGCGAGCGTTTTCGGACATTCATATCTGTGCGACTGCGACTGCGACGCGGCCTTGCGCTGCAGGCAGCGCTGCTGGTTCGGTGTGCGCCTGTCTCTATAAGTGCCGCGTTGGTGGTGTCGCGCATTGCACGCGAGGCGGGCGGCGCATATGGCCGTCTCGATGGTGCGCTCGACTGCGCGGCGATCCTGGCGCGCCCCCGGCAAACCTGGTTGCCGTCCTGGACATATTTATTTGACAAAACCGGGACAAACCAGCATCGGGCTGGGATAATGCAGGCATTCTGTTCATCCAGCCTCTACAAAATAGCCATCCATGCCGACCATGATCCAAGACCCGCGCTTCCCGAACCTGTTCATCCTGAGCCACCCGCTGATTCAGCACAAGCTGTCGCACATGCGCGAACACGACACCTCGACGCGCACCTTCCGCGAGCTGCTCAAGGAAATCACGCTGCTGATGGGTTATGAAATCACCCGCGACCTGCCGTTGACCACCCGCTCGATCACCACGCCGCTGGTCACCATCGACGCCCCGGTCATTGCCGGCAAAAAGCTGGCGATCGTCCCGATCCTGCGTGCCGGCATCGGCATGAGCGACGGCTTGCTGGAACTGGTGCCGTCGGCGCGCGTGGGTCACATCGGCGTATACCGCGACCCGACCACGCACATGCCGGTGGAATACCTGGTGCGCCTGCCGGACACGTCCGAACGCACCTTTATCCTGTGCGACCCGATGGTCGCCACCGGAAACTCGGCGGTGTATGCGGTCGATGTCCTGAAAAAACGCGGCGTGCAGGATGAGCAGATCATTTTCCTGGCGTTGGTGGCGGCGCCCGAAGGCATCACCGTATTCCAGGCGGCGCACCCGAACGTCAAGGTCTACGTCGCGTCGCTCGACTCGCACCTGAACGATCACGCCTACATCGTGCCGGGCCTGGGCGATGCCGGCGACCGCATTTTCGGCACCAAATAAAAGGGCAGTGCGGTGATGCCGACCTTATCCGCGCCCGACGCTGCCTTCTTTGCGCGCCTGCGTGTGCAGGACGCCGCCTTCAGTGCCGGGCTGCCGGCCATGCTCGACGAGCTGGCCACGTTGCAGGATCCGCCCGCACTCCAGCACCAGCTCAATACACTGGCCGGCTGCGCCACCACCTTCGGCTACCGTCGCCTGGGTCGTGAAGCGCGCACGCTCGAGCAACGCCTGCGCGTCCTGTGTGCCTTCGATGCGGTGCCGGCCATCGACTGGGCCGACTGGTTCAGCCAGTTGGCGGCCCTGGTCGCGTGGGCCCGGCTCGATCCGCGCGCCGGCGCTGCACTATAACTGCCTTAGTGAAATAGCCAGAGCGCAACGGGACGGTGCGCGGAATTTGATTTTCCGCAAACTTCTGGCGCTTCGATGGCTTATATTCTCCTTACCACCGAAGCAAAAAGCAGCCGTAAAAGTCGCTCGACGGAAGGTTTTTTTGGGCTCCGTACGATTCTTTTGCAGAATGCGTGTAATTTTTGTTTTATTCGGTATAATGCGGGATCGTTGGATTCGAGGTAGTAGTGCAGTCTGTCTGTCATTTCTTTCTTGCTTCTTCAAACGATCGAAAACGGGTGAAAGCCCACTTAACTGAAATAGGAAATTGTAATGGCAACTGGCATCGTAAAATGGTTCAATGATTCGAAGGGCTTCGGCTTTATCACCCCTGACGAAGGCGGCGAAGATCTGTTCGCTCACTTCTCGGCTATCCAGTCGGCAGGCTTCAAATCGTTGCAAGAGAACCAGCGCGTCTCTTTCGAAGTGACTTCGGGCCCTAAAGGCAAGCAAGCTTCGAACATTCAGCCTATCTAATCGCTGAGTCAACGACCAAAAAAACCTCGGCTTGCTGAGGTTTTTTTTGGTCACGACGATCCTCGGGTTTCCGGGGATTTTTTTCGTCTCAACATTTTATCTGCGGCGCCAGTACGCCGGCGGCGCGTAGGCGCGGCGCAGGAAGTCGACGAACGCGCGGATGCGCAGCGGCAGGTGGCGGCGCTGACCGAACACGGCGTGGATCTCGCTGTCCGGCGCGGCGAAGTCGTCCAGCACGGTGACCAGGCGGCCGGCGTCGAGCTGCGCGCCCACTTCCCACATCGAGCGCCACGCCAGGCCCTTGCCGGCCAGTGCCCAGTCGTGCAATACCTCGCCGTCGTTGCAGACCATATTCCCGGCCACTTTGATTGTCATCAGTTTCCCTTGGTCGCGGAAGGTCCAGCCACGCTGACTGCCTTCGCTGCTGATTGCCAGGCAATTATGCTGCGCCAGGTCGGCCGGTTTCACAGGCGTACCGTGGCGTTTCAGGTAGGCGGGCGCGGCCACCAGTACGCGCTGGTTGTCGGCCAGTTTCACGCCCACCAGGTTTGAGTCGAGCAGGGTGGCGATGCGCACCGCCACATCGACACCTTCACCGATCACGTCGACGATGCGGTCATTCAAATTCAGGTTGACGCTGAGGTCGCGGTGCTCGGCCAGGAACGAGGGCAGCAGGGGCGCCACGTGCTGACGACCGAAGCCCGCGGGCGCCGACACCAGCAAATGGCCGCTGGCCCGTGCGCTGCGCGCCGACACCGCCGTCTCGGCTTCCTCGAGTTCACCCAGGATACGCTGACAATCTTCGAGGAATGCAGCCCCTTCGTCGGTCAACACCAGCTTGCGGGTGGTTCTCTGCAATAGTTTCACGCCCAGGCGTGCTTCCAGCGCATCGAGGCGGCGCCCGATCATGGCCGGCGCGATACCCTCGTTACGGGCCGATGCGGACAGGCTGCCGCGCGCAACCACGTCGACGAAGGTGGAGATCTGGCGGAACTGGGACATACGGCCTTTCATTTGTGACAAAAACGCATAGATGCATGTATTAATTGTCTCGTTTAGCTATGTGAAGGTGAATATACTGGATGACATCGGTATCGACCAATTTTTATCTCACTGGAGCACACCATGACCATCGCCTTGCCCGCAGGACTGACCATATCGGCCGAGATTACCCCGGCTTACGAGACCATCCTGACGCCCGTCGCGCTCGACCTGGTCGTGAAGCTGACGCGCGCCTTCGAGCCACGCCGCCAGGCATTGCTGGCTGCCCGCGTGACGCGCGCGGCGCGACTCGATGCCGGCGAACGTCCGGACTTTCTGCCCGAGACCGCCCACATTCGTGATGGCGACTGGGCCATTGCGCCAATTCCACCCGCGCTGGCATGCCGCCGCGTGGAAATCACCGGCCCGGTCGAGCGCAAGATGGTCATCAACGCTTTTAATAGCGGCGCCGACAGCTATATGACCGACTTCGAAGACTCGAACACGCCCAACTGGCACAACCAGCTGACCGGTCAAGTAAACATGCGCGACGCCGTGCGCCGCACCATCTCGCTCGAGCAGAGCGGCAAAAGCTACAAATTGAATGACAAGATCGCCACGCTGGTGGTGCGCCCCCGCGGCTGGCATCTCGACGAGAAGCACGTGCTGGTCGACGGCCAGCGCATCTCGGGCGGCATTTTCGATTTCGCGCTGTTCATGGTGCACAACGCCAAAGAACAACTGGCGCGCGGCGCCGGCCCGTATTTCTACCTGCCGAAGCTCGAATCGCACCTGGAAGCGCGCCTGTGGAACGATATCTTCGTCATGACGCAAAACGAGTTGGGGCTGGCGCAGGGCACGATTAAGGCAACCGTGCTGATCGAAACCATCCTGGCCGCATTCGAGATGGATGAAATCCTCTACGAACTGCGCGAACACAGCGCCGGCTTGAACGCGGGCCGCTGGGATTACATTTTTTCGTGCATCAAAAAATTCAAGCTCGACAAGGATTTTTGCCTGGCCGATCGCCCGAAAGTGGGCATGACGTCGCCGTTCATGCGCGCCTACGCGCTGCTCCTGCTCAAAACCTGTCACAAGCGCAACGCACCGGCCATCGGCGGCATGGCAGCACTGATCCCGATCAAGAACGATCCCGAGAAAAACGACATCGCCATGGCCGGTGTGCGCAGCGACAAGGCGCGCGATGCGACCGATGGCTATGACGGCGGCTGGGTTGCGCACCCGGGCCTGGTCGAACTGGCCATGGGTGAATTCAAAAAGGTGCTGGGCGATAAGCCGAACCAGATCGACAAGCAGCGCCCCGACGTGCATGTCACGGCGGCTGAATTGCTCGACTTCCGTCCGGAAGCGCCGATCACTGAAGACGGTTTGCGCTACAACATCAATGTCGGCATCCACTATTTGGGCGCCTGGCTGGCAGGCAACGGTTGCGTGCCGATCCACAACCTGATGGAGGATGCGGCGACGGCCGAGATCAGCCGCTCGCAGGTGTGGCAATGGATCCGCTCACCGAAGGGCGTGTTGGAAGATGGCCGGAAAGTCACCGCCGAGATGGTGCGCGCGATGATTCCGGAAGAGCTGGCGAAAGCGAAGCAGGCCGCGCCAAATGGCGACAGCCCGACCTATGCCCGCGCCGCGGTGATTTTCGAGGAAATGTCGACGTCGGAACACTTTGCGGAATTCCTGACGCTGGCTTTGTACGAAGAAATCTAAAAGACGTTCTTCCACGCGCGCAGTGCCGTAAACAGTTCGACCGGACCTGCATCCGGTTGGACGCGTCCGGTTGCCACAAGGCTGGCGACGATGCCGGCACTGGTGGCGCGCAGGAAGGGGTTGGTGGCCTGCTCCAATTCAATGGTCGAGGGAATGGTCGGCACATTGTCGGCGCGCTTGCCCGCCTCCGACACCAGCCTCAACTGCAGCGCCTGGTTGTCCGGTTCGACCGCGGCGGCGAAGCGCAAATTTGCCATGGTGTATTCATGCGCGCAGTAGACCTTCGTGGCGCCCGGCAGGGCAGCCAGCTTGGCCAGCGATGCCATCATCTGCGCCGGCGTGCCTTCAAATAGCCGGCCGCAACCGCCGGCGAACAGTGTGTCGCCGCAAAACAGCCAATTTTCTTCCTGCCCTTCTGTTACATAGGCGATGTGCCCGCGCGTATGCCCCGGCACGTCCAGTACCGTTACGTCCAGTTTGATGCCGGGCACCCTGAAGCGCGCACCTTCGGTCAGCGGCTGCGTCACCGCGGCAATGTTCTCGCCAGCCGGACCAAACACTGGCACTTGCGCAACTGCAAGCAACTCAGGCACGCCGCCGATATGGTCAGCATGATGATGGGTGAGTAAAATGGCGGTAAGCACCAGGCCATGCTGGCCCAGCGCCGCCAGGACAGGTGCGGCGGCGCCGGGGTCGACCACAGCGGCGTGGACGCCGTCGTGAATCAGCCACAGGTAGTTATCCTGGAAGGCCGGCAGCGCGAGGACGGTGAGAGCGGGATGGGTAGCAGGCATAGTCGTTTTCAGGAAACAGGAGTGGCATGGATAACGCAGCATCGGAGAAATCCATTATAGCCCTCGACCGTTGGCTGCAAACGCCCGCGGGTGCCTACGTGCGCGCGTGGGAGCAGGCCCGCCTGGACGCGTTGACGGCGGATATTTTCGGTTTCAATGCCGTGCAAATCGGTGTGCCGCAGATCGATGCGCTGGCCGCCAGCCGCATGCCCAATAAATGGCAGGCGGCCACGCGCCTGTCGCGCCGCGACGAATTGCTGCTCGCCTCGGGCAGTCGCCAGATCGCGGTGGCGCTCGACTTCGAAGAGCTGCCGTTCGCGTCGCTAAGCGTGGACCTGATTGTCTTGCCGCACGTACTGGAATTTGCCGCCGAGCCGCACCAGGTGCTGCGCGAAGTCGAGCGCGTCCTCATTCCCGAAGGTCAATTGATCATTTGCGGCTTCAACCCGGCCAGCCTGTGGGGTGTGCGCCAGGGGCTGGGACGCATCGTGCGCAGCGATTTCCTGCCGTCAGCGGGGGAATTCATTTCTATGCCACGCCTGAAAGACTGGTTAAAATTGCTGAACCTGGGCGAAACGCGCAGCCATTTTGGTTGTTACGCGCCGCCTTGCCGCACCAGCGCCTGGCTGGAGCGCTTCAGCATGCTGGAAAACGCCGGCGAGCGCTGGTGGCCCTACCTGGGCGCCGTCTACATGGTGCATGCCATCAAGCGGGTGAAGGGCATGCGCATCATCGGGCCGGGCTGGAACAAGCGGTCGCAGAAGTCGACGCAGGCGGTGCCCGCCACGAACCGAAAACACCGATCAATTCAAGAGGATTAACAAGCAGCATGAGCAAAGTAGAAATTTTCACCGATGGCGCTTGTAAAGGAAACCCGGGAACGGGCGGCTGGGGCGCCTTGTTGGTGGCGGATGGCCACGAGAAGGAAATCTTCGGCGGCCAGTTAAACACCACGAATAACCGCATGGAGTTGCAAGCCGTCATCGAAGCGCTGCGCACGCTGACGCGCCCGTGTGAAGTCGTGCTGCACACCGACAGCCAGTACGTGCAGAAGGGTATTTCGGAATGGATCCATGGCTGGAAAGCGCGCGGCTGGAAAACCGCCGCCAAAGAACCGGTCAAAAATGAAGACTTGTGGAAAGCGCTGGACCTGGCCCAGGCCGAACACAAGGTCGACTGGCGCTGGGTGCGCGGCCACAATGGCCACCCAGGCAACGAACGCGCCGACGTGCTGGCCAACCGCGGTGTGCTGACCGTCCGTCCCTGATCTTCACCTTTTAGATTGTTCCACTATGCGTCAAATCGTTCTCGATACTGAAACCACCGGCCTGAATCCCCGCACCGGCGACCGCGTCATTGAAGTCGGCTGCGTCGAACTGGTCAACCGTATGCTGACCGGTAATAATTTTCACGTGTACATCAACCCGGAGCGCGACTCGGAAGAGGGCGCATTGGCGGTCCACGGCCTGACCACCGAATTCCTCAGCGACAAGCCGCGCTTCCACGAAATCGCCGAAGACCTGCGCGCCTACATCCAGGGCGCCGAAGTCATCATCCACAACGCGCCGTTCGATCTGGGTTTTCTGAACCACGAATTTGCGCGCCTCGGCTTACCCAGCTTCACCGAACACTGCGGCAGCGTGATCGACACGCTGGTCAACGCCAAGGAAATGCGTCCGGGCAAGCGCAATTCGCTGGACGCCCTGTGTGACCACTACGGTGTTTCGAACGCCCACCGCAAGCTGCACGGCGCGCTGCTTGATGCCGAGTTGCTGGCTGACGTTTATCTGTCGATGACGCGTGGCCAGAATTCGCTGTCGATGGATGTTGAAGTGGAAGTGTCGAGCGACGGCGCGGTGCTGGAAGCCGTGCCGCTGGGCGAGGTGATCGTTCTTGTTGCCGACGAATCGGAATCCGGCGCCCACGAGGCCTTGCTCAGTGGCCTCGACAAGGCAGTGAAGGGAACCTGCGTCTGGCACAGTTACGTCGTCGCAGCCTGAAGAGCGCGATTAAGACGTGACGTAGCGCAAACAATATGGCATAATACGCCCCGTCGGGAGGTTAGCTCAGGGGTAGAGCATTGCATTCACACTGCAAGGGTCGGCAGTTCGAAACTGCCACTTCCCACCAGGAATACGTTGGAAAATAAGCTAGTTAGAATAAAGCCGGAGCGCGTAGCTTCCGGCTTTTTTTCTTGTGTGATCGTTTGATGTTATTCATCAGCAGGCCTCGTTCCCTCGCATGGACTGCCGGGAGTATTGGGCGATCTCCGCCCAAAGCATGAGCGACGTCGCATTAAGCTGTGGCAACTGAGTTAGCCAATATGTGTCGAACAACGCCTGAGGCTACCGTTAGCAGATCGCCAGCGAACTTCATTGCGTGAGCGCCGGCCAAAACACATTAATCCCTCCCAGAAAGATTTTGGTTGGAAGCAGGAACTCTGGCTACGCTCCGATAGCGCTACATGAATGCTCTACAGGCAGCCAGTTTATGATAATTCTCAAACAAGTCGAAGCTGACAACCGGCTATTTGCCTTGAGCCACGTGCATCGTATCAGTCTTGCCACCTTTTACAAGAGACGTGCCAAATACAGCGGCCTTGTTGCCTGCAGGCGCACATCGTCTTGAATATGTGGACGTGTATGGCCTACACCACGGCGCAGACGCCCAACGTCAATGGTGGCAGGGTGATGAGCTAATCACCGACGAATAAAACTGTTGCCCTGTATGACTATTGTATTGGTAAATAAGGTGAAATGAACCAAATGGCGCGGTAGCCTGGTTTGTCAAGCGGCTTTTTGTTCTCAATTTTTTGGAGCAAAAGCCATGCGGTTGACGATTTTGTCAGCCTTGGGACCCTGAATACCCGGTCACCGTCCTTGTCCCGTTCCGCCTGTACGTTGTCCAAAACTGGGGTGCATCCTTTTTTTATTTCAGCGACCAGATCATTGAATTGTTTCGTTGCCTGGTTTAACGATGGCGTCTCCTGGAATTCTATGGTGGCAAAACCAGAACCGCTTCCATCTGCCATGAATTCCGCCACCGCGTCCGGTATGGAAAGGTTCAGACTGTAGACGCCGCGTCCAGAATCTCCCAAGGTAAACTGGGGTTCGCCGAGCAGCGATTTGAAGCGGTCCGATGCAGCACTGCCGATACGAATCAACGCTTGAAGGACCGGCGTTTTCATTTCCGAAGCATCGGTGCATGACAATGTTTTGGGGATATCGCCGATATACTTTGCCTGTACCATCGCTTCGTCGTATAAAGGTCCCAGCCATATGAATGGCGTGCCGCCACTTTGTGTATATGGAAACTGTATCTTCGATGAAATTTTGACTTCCTCACCCGGCCCGACGTCGGCACCCGCGATGACTGCATCGACAAAAATCAATGTATCCGTTTGCGGTGTTTTGATGGGCGGCTTGAAACCGCTGATGCCAATAAAAGAATAATGTACCGGCCTTTTTCCAAAGTTCTTTATAGTACTGACATTTGACTGGATCATTTTTATGGTGCCATATCCCTCCATACTGCTCGAGTTATCCGAAACGTACAAATCCTTCAAGGCAGCCCCACCTTGGCGGGTAATGTGCCGGCAGATATCAGTAAAGCTTTCTTCGCGTTTTTGATCCTTGTTGAGCGTGAAACGAACGGAATAGGCGTTAAGCTGTTTATACGGTAACTTCTCATTGCCCATTCGTGGTTCACTCCACTCCGCGGTAGCGCGAGACTGACCGAAGTGAATGGCAAGCAAGCGCTGCGTTTTAGTGAGGTGGTCGTGCGCATTCTGGTCCTGTGCCGCCGTCCCAGGCAGGTTTGCCGGCACTAAATACAGCTGACTGCTCGCAGCCAATTGTTTTGTCAGAGCCTCGATAGTATCAGGCTCGGTATGATCAAGAATGCCTTGGGTCATCCGATACGATGCCATAGTGTCGGCGACACATTCATTGAGCATTCGCGGTTGGATGGTTCCATCCTCGTGAGAAAATTGATGTAAATGCCAAAGTTCATGCAGCAGCGTAAATTTCAGCAAGATTTCGGCAAGCGTCTGATCGATGTTGCTTCGAATTTTTTCCAGAAAGCCGGTTCCTATATTGATCACACCAGCTTTCTCTGCATAGGCGCCGCTCCCCGGATAAGTGCGCACACTGGGTCGATCGATCGCCCAAAGTTTGGCATTAGACTGAAGAAATTCTTGTTCATCCGCGCTGATTGGTTGTATTTCCGGTGCAGTTGCTGGCAATCCAGCGCATGGCAAGGCAACACACAAAAACAAGGCAATGAACACGGATTTGTACTTGCGATTCATGATTGAATTACTCCTGTCCAATTGTTCCGGATCTGTCTGCAAGCCGCTGCCTCGTCGTCGTGCGCTTTGCGCGGGCGGCATCGGCGAGCGCCACGAGCAGGCTGGCCAGGAACACCCACGACGACATATAGCTCGACGAAATCAACATGAAACGCCGATGCAATAAGGCGGAGGGGAATGCCTCTTCGGTCAGGCCGCCAATTTCAAGCAATACTTGTTCACACGAGTCATCTTTGATCACGCCCACCACCAACCGAACGCTGTCGGTGTACTGGCATGTCCATTGCAACTGAAGATAAAAATACGTCGTTACGCTTAGTAAAAAACAAACGAAACAGACAAACGCCAGAAGTAGCAACTGGTGCGTGCGCGGCGCGGGCCGGAATAACTTGGGCATTACCGTGAGGAACCCACAAATAATGGCAATCAGCGGTACCGTCGCGCCGGTGACAAATTGATGAATGGTTGATACTGAGGAAAGGCGAATCGGAAAATTAAGAAAAGCGGCCGAGGATGTCCCGATCCATACCGCAGCGGCGAAAATTGGCGCCCAAAAATTCTGAATGGAAATCATGGTTTTGGCTCATCAAAATATAAGGTTTTTGTCTCGCTGAGTTCTCCTTTAGCGCCGACATCGTACTCATCTTCAAATAACTTTTGGTCTTGCGAGACCCGAAACAGATAGCGTCCGGGAGGCAAATTTCGTACAGCATCATTGGTGGGCCCTGAAAATCGAAATAGCCAGCGCGCCTTACGCGCAAAAGCAACCGGCGAAGCGATAACCTGATATCCCGTGAGCTCACGGGATGTCCCTCGTTGAAAAAGATTCACACGCACTCGTACTCCCAAGCTTGCACGTTCTCCCGAAATCCCGGCACGCTTTGACAGATACCCGTTCTTGATCGCAACATCGTGCGTCATTGCGTCGATATCATGCGATGCATTTACATTTTTCAGTGCATCTGCGGTGCGAGGTATTAAGTCAGCATAGCCGATGATTACTTCACGTAAATCGGCGTCGGTGCTGACTGTGCCTTTGTTTAGTAAGGCTTCGAGTAATTCGAGCTGGGCTTGAAGTCGCTGCAAGGCAACCATATTTTCGGATGCGGCGCTACCGGCGTTTTCGAGCGTTGTGACCACCGTTGCGATTGTGCCACCCAACAACGCAGTGCCTTCTCTCTGTGGCTCTGCATTGATGTTGATGCAGTAACATACAATCAAAACTGCGGTGATCCACTGCAAGAATTCGATTCGACGCAGTTCGTAGAAAATGTGATATATTTTTTGCGACATATTGCCCTCCAAAATGCACAGCAGTTGGCTTTGCTCGGCCTTAGCCTCGATTTTCACCCCTAAGTTTATAGTAGCAAGTAAGGATTTTTTTGCAATCCGATTATTTGTTGTACAACTTGACCAAGGGAGACAGCATGGCCGAACTGATTGGGAACCAGAAAGCGTTCCGCTCGATCAATAATTACCTGCTGTTGCTCTTTTTGGGATGGCATTTGCCAGGGATCGCAAATGAGCCCGGGCGACTGCTTGCGCCATTGTTGGGCTTGCCCGACACGTCGATCTCCGCCATGGCGTCGTCGGCCAGGCAACTTCCCGATACGCCCGGAAATGCATATTTCGAGCAAATTCGAAACGAAGCACGGGCGCTACTGGACGCCGGCGCATCGGACCGGAATGACGTATTGATCAGGGAGTGTCGCGCTGCGATTGCTGCGTCATATCTCACATCGGCGGCCGCCCTCGACATTTCGCGCGCAAACGATGTGAAGGACCGCGATCAGTTTTTTAGCAGACTCAACTCCGGCATTGCACATGCACTCAATGCAAACCCACGGATTGAATTCGTCAGGAATGCCAGGCACCTTAACTTGCCCGAGGCGATCGCCGGTCCAGCGCCTCCGCCCGAGTCCCCGGTAACGTTTTATCCATGGTTCGACACTTCAGTCAATTTTTTGATGGTGTCAGCCGGCAGCGCACTGGCACGGCGCGACGCGTCAAACTTAGATAATATTCCGTTAGATGTTTTGATCGACAAGCAGGATTCAAACGAGAAATTTTCGGCATGGTCATCGCGGGTTTGCCGCCGGTTCATGTTTATTGACGGTGAGTATGTAGATTATATTCGTGTAAAAACAGATATTCACGAAGGTGGAGCCGGCGTGAATAAAGTTGCGGAGATTAAATTTCATATTTCCAACACCGCCAATCGACATTTGAAAGGCAGTCTTTTAATGGCTGTGCTTGGCTTGGACAATACGGTAGATAAAAGTTCTTACGATGTGCAGTTTGCCCGCATTATCCCATTTGACCTTAAACCCGGCGAGAAAGTACCGCTAGCTGAAAAATTTCCCTATAGCGTGCCGCAGGGGCACGGAATCCAGCTCATGTTGGGAACGGACATTGGCGAAGGACCCATCGAGGTGGGCGCATCGGGCCCTGAGCAGCCGACTGAGAGCTGTGCAGAAAAAATACTGAAAAATTCACCAGAGGATGTTTTTGGAACGTCGCTCGCCGCGTACGCGATGGATTCAGTCAACGATTACATCAATTCGGTCAGTGAAACAGTCGGCGATGCAATGTTTCCTGTGAATGAAGGGAAGCATCCTATACCTGGCTCGTCCAGGGTCGTCATTTTTCGGGGGGGGCCTGCTGCGATGGTCAATATAGCGGTAGGCGGACCCACCACACTTGCGAATGCCTCTGCGCAATTTGATCGCACGGTCGCAGCCGTTCGGAAACGGTGCGGACGAAATCAGGGACAGGTGACCGAAACCCAACCCAAAGGATCATTTGTCAGGGATTTCGACTACAAGATGTTCTCGCCCCGGGCGGGACTACGGGTCTCCGTGTCGCTCGTGGAAGGCAAACAAAACGAAAAAAAATCCACGAAGAAATATTCGACGAGTATCGTTATCGATCGGCATATAAGACTGTTCCCGTAGCAATCCTGTACGAGGGATGAGTTTGTTTGCATGCAGGTTACGCGGCGCTCGCCGACTGCCGGACAGGCTGGCAAGGCCAAGCTGGTCGACAAATACATCGACCACCCTGACCTGGTTGTCTTCGTCGACATGGTCGTCCAGTCGCTAGGGAGCATCGTAGACTGACCTCGGTCTGCACCTTCGATAAAGCGCTTCATTTCGCACCCCAAGTGATGAGATACTGGTTCACGTTTACCGGTCAGGTTTCGTTTACGTCGACTTACGTTTTTTTGCACAGCCTGGGTCATTTCCAGCCGTTTCCGTGTGCACCGTACAGCGAACCTCGTTCGCGCCACTGCCGCGCTTGCACGCACTGGTCGCGTCGTGCAGCGCGGTCCCAACGGGATGATGCTGCAGGCGCGCAGGTAGTCAGCGACGAAGTGGGAACTTGTCTAGTGCCTGATGCTGCCGGGAATTTCGGCACAGATCCTCACCGTTCAGCGCCTGGTGATCGGAATTGTCTGGATCGTCCTGGTGCCGGCGTAAATCCTGTGCTTGTAGGCGGGGCTGGAATATTGCACACTTGTTTGCGCAACCGGCTCATCAGTTCGGAATGTATGGTGGCCGCTCATCCTGATCGTAGTGCCAATGCACCGGACGGAAGCACAAGGAAATCGCACCATACGCCGGCGTGCATCGCGCACCGGGACCGATCCTTATTCAATTGTGTTCATTTCGCTCTCGTCCTCGGTATATCGCACGGGCGCGAGTTCATTGCTGGTGATTAATTCCGTTACGCTCGCGTGGGTCGCCGCGTTTGTGACACGGGAAATCGATTCATGTTCCAGGATGTGATCGACGATCTGCACATCGGTGCAACGGTAAGCCGTCGCAAATTCCAATGGTTCGGGGTTGTTTCGATACCAGACGCTGTAACTCGGCATGCCATGCTCCTCAGGTTGGGCGCTCCAGTATGCCAGTCATTTCTTCGTGCACCCGTTCGTGCGCCAGTCCACGGCAAGCCAGCCACGACGCTGCGGTAAAATTGGCATCTTGTTCATGGACCAAGGTGCAACAATGAAGAGACGGGAAACAGCGGCCGCGACATCGCCACGGATCGACCCACAGCGGCGCCTGGCGCTGCAGGCCACGCTGGCGGCCGCGTTGCCCTTGCTCCTGCCGGCGCGGGCGCTCGCGCAGGCGGTCCCGGACGGCGCCGGGGCGGCCTTGGCGCCTTGGCAGCCGGGCTGGCTCGACATCCACCATCTCGCCATCGGACGCGGCAACGCGACGCTGGTAATTTTCCCGGACGGCACCAGCCTATTGATCGACGCCGGGGCCGCATCCGGCGGCGCGGACGTGTCCGCAGCAACGCGGCCTGACGCCACGCGCCGCGCCGGCGAGTGGGTCGGCCGCTACGTCCAGCGTCACCTGCGCGGCGCGCATCTGGCCGCGCTCGACTACCTGCTGGCCACGCACCTGCACCCCGACCACGTGGGCGACGTCTCGGCGCAGACGCCCGCGGCGCCCGGCGGCGCCTACAAGCTGACCGGGATCGCGGATGTGACGCAGATGGTCAAGGTAGGCACCCTGATTGACCGCGGCTTTCCGCACTATGACTACCCCAGCGTCCTGATTGCGCCCTTCGCTGAAAATTACCGCGCCTTCATCAAGGCGCGTGTCGCCGCCGGGGAGCGCGTCGAACAGTTCAGGGTGGGTAGTAGCGGCCAGATCGCTGCGCGCGGCCACCGCGCGGGCACGCTACCCTTCGAGGTGCGCAATGTTGCCGCCAACGGGAAGGTGTGGACCGGGCAGGGCGGCGCGGCGACCGATCACTTTCCACCCTTGTCCAGCCTGCCCGCCGCCGACCTGCCCACCGAAAACGGCTGTTCCACCGCGATTCGCATCGGCTACGGAAAATTCGGCTATTTCACCGGTGGCGACCTGACCAGTTACACGGACGACGGCGCCCTGCAGTGGCGCGACGTGCTCGGTCCCGCAGCGCAGGTGGCCGGCCCGGTGAGCGTGGCAACGGCCGACCACCACGGCATGTTCGACGGTTTGAATGGCGACGTCGTGCGCAGCCTGCGTCCGCGCGCATGGGTGGTGCAAGCCTGGCACCTGGCGCATCCGGACATGTTGCAGATGGAGCGCATGCTCAGCGAGCGCCTGTATCCCGGCGCGCGCGACGTCTTCGCCACCAATCTGATGCCGGAAAATTTTCTGGCCAACGAGCGGCTGGCGCGGCGCATGGCCAGCCGGGAGGGGCACGTGGTGGTGCGGGTGCCGCCGGGCGGGTCGCACTTCTATGTCGCTGTCACTGACCACCGCGACGAGGCGGATCGCGTCAAATCGGTGACGCCACTGTATCCGGCCTGAGTACCCGCCAAGCAGCAGCTTGTCGAGCCGGCGCTACCGTCCGCGGCCCGCGGCAATGTAGCGGTCGATAACGGTCGGCAGCACCGCCAGCGGCACGCCGGCGCTGGCAACGAGCGCATCGTTGAAACCGGCCAGGTCGAATTGTTTGCCCAGTGCGGTGCGGGCGCGATCGCGCTGCTTGAGAATTTCGATGTGCCCCATCTTGTAGCCGCAGGCCTGGCCGGGAGAGACGATGTAGCGGTCCACTTCGCTGGTGGCGCCGGCCACCACGCTGCCGGCATTCGCGACCATGAAGTCGATCGCCTGCTGACGCGGCCACTGCAGCGCATGCAGGCCGGTGTCGACCACCAGCCGGCAGGCGCGGAACAGCTGGCCCTGCAGATAGCCGACCTGGCTGAACGGGTCGTCGGCGTACAGGCCGAATTCATCGACCAGCTGCTCGGCGTACAGCGCCCAGCCCTCGATGAAGGCGTTGTAGCCGGTCAGCGAGGCGATCAGGGGCAGCTCCGCCTGGTGCTCGGCGATGTAGGCGCCTTGCCACGCATGGCCGGGGATGCCTTCGTGCGCGGTGAGCGTCGACAGATTGGTGCGCGGCCAGTAGCCGGTCGACTTCAGGTTGATGTAATAGATCGCCGGGCGCTTGCCGTCGAGCGACGCGAAATTCATGTAACCGAGCGCCGCGCCCGCTTCGATGTCGCTCGGCACCCGCTTGATCTCCAGCGGGGCTTTTAATGTCAGATGCGAGATCTTCGGCATGATGGCGCGGATGGCGTCGACCCGGCTGTTGCAGAACGCGATGATCTGGGCGCGGCCGGCGTCCGTATCCGGATACAGCATGCTCGGGTCGCGCGCCAGCGCGGCGATGCGCTCGCCCACCGTGCCCTGGGTTTTGCCCTGCGCGCGCAGGATGCCATCGATGCGCCCCTGTAGTTGTTTCACTTGCGCCAGGCCCACCGCGTGGATCTCGGCTGGGGTGTAGTCGGTGGTGGTGCCGAGTTTTAAGGCCCACGCATAATATGCCGCGCCGTTCGGCAGTTTATGCACGCCGGCCACGTCGCTGGCTTTGGCGGTGGCCTGGCTGAACGCGGCGATCTGACGGTCAAGGGCCGGGTAGACGATGTCGGTCACCAGCTTCAGGGCGCGCACTTCCCAGTCGCCCGGGATGCCGAGCGTGGCGGTGCGCGACGCCACCGAGGTGACCAGTTTTTGTTCAGCGGCCGGCGTGGCCCTGAACGCTTTTAGTTGTTTCAAGGTGGTGGCGGCGATGAAGGCAGGCGGGATCACGCCGTCTGCCGCCTGGGCGGTGATGCGCGCGCTCTCCTGGTCGAGCACGCGGCCCAGCGCGACCAGGCGCGCCAGATACGCTTCAGCATCGGCCGCATTGGCAATGCTGTGCTGCGAATCAAGGAACTCGGGCACGCTGACCAGTGCGCCGCCCTGTTGCGTGACCGGGTAGGGTGAAGTGCCGCCAAAGAAACCCGAGGCGGCGCCGCCGAACGCGAAGCGCTCGCCGGCAATGCCGGCCCTGGTCGAATACAGCACGGTGTCGTAGCGGATTTGGGAGGCCGGCGACAGGCGCTTGCGCTCGAGTGCCGCCAACCTTTTGGCCATCGCATGGACCTGGGCCGACCAGGCGGCGTCGCCGGCCGGCGAAGCGTCTTCCAGTTGCGATTTCAATGCGCTGCGGGCGCCATCGTCCTTGCCCAGGCTAGTGGCAGTGGTCGGCACCAGCACCAGGATTTCCTCTGCGAAGTCGGCCAGCAGTTTGGCGAAGCGGGTGTCGGTGCTGCTCGCTGCGGCGTGCGCCAGCGGCGCCAGGGCGGCCATCGTGCCACCGGCCAGCAGCAGCGTCAACAGGTCACGGCGCGACACGCCGGCGTGGGTGGTGTCGGAAATACCAGTGCGAGCGAACGATGTGCGCATGTTGTCCTTGAAAGTATTTGCAAAAAGTATAGAAAGAGCGTGACTGATATTATTTCTTATATGTAAAGCCGTCAAAGTTATTTTTCTTGACAACTTGCTTCTCTGGCAACGGCACAAGTACACTGGGCGGTCCGGTAGCGCTGCGCCTGCGCCGGGCACCTCACAATCTTTCAAAGGGAGCACCATGAAGTATGCAGTTCAAGCCGTGCTGGGCCTCGCGCTGGTCTTCGTCAACCCGGCGTTTGCGGCGTCCGCCGCGCCAGTCTCAACTGTCGCGCCAGCCCACGTGCAGGCCGTGCAGGACCTGCTGGCCGCCATGCAGGTCGAAAAAGTCCTCAATGGCGTCGCCGCGCGCAGCCGTTACGCCAACGAGGCGCAGCGCCAGGCCGTGTACGCCAAAATCGACAAGACGCCGCCCGCCGACATTTACCGCCGCCTCGCGGCGCCGCTGACGCCGGTGATCTCCGTCGACACGGCGCTCGAAATGACGCGCTTCTATCGCACCCCCTACGGCAAGCAGGTCATCCACAAGCGCTACAACAGCGGCGCGCAGATCCAGTTGCCCGGCATGCGTGCCGGCGTGGCGGCGGAAGAGCAGAAGGAGCGCAAGCGCCCGGCCTATGTCCAGGCGAGCAAGGCGCTGACGGAAGCGGAGCCGGCGATCGACCGCGAAGCATTCAAGTTGCTACAGCAGATCGACAAGGAAAAACGCTGACCCTTGCGCGCGTCTTCAACACAATCGACATGAAGCATTCTTCGAACAGCAATCTGGTGTATTCCACCGAGGGCGGGCGCGCGTGTCCCGCATGCCGGCAGCCGCTCGCTCAGTGCGCGTGCCAGGCGAAAGCGCTGGTGCAAGGCGATGGGGTGGTGCGCGTGTCGCGCCAGTTGAAAGGGCGGGGTGGCAAAACCGTCACCCTGGTCAAGGGACTGGCGCTCGACGCCACCGAACTGGCCCTGCTCGGCAAGCAGTTGCGCACAGCCTGCGGTGCGGGCGGCACGGTCAAGGATGGCGTGATCGAGGTGCAGGGCGACCACTGCGAGGCGATCATGGCGGCGCTGCGCAAGCATGGACACCGGCCGCAGCAAGCCGGCGGCTGAAGGCGCCGTCTCAGGTCATCATCAAGGCCCGCATCGCCACCCGGCAAGCCTCGACCAGATTGGCGCGGTCGAGGCCAGGGTCCTGCAGGGTGCGCAGCGGCAGCCCATTGAACATCGCGATCATGGCGCTGGTGCGGCCTTCGACCGTTCGCGCGTCGGCCGCAAGGGCGCGTTGTTCGCGCCCTTGTTTGATCAGCGCGTGCAAGCGGATGCGCGCATCTGCGTCGGCCGCCTGCAGCGCCGCGGCGATCACCGGATTGCGCGACGCTTCTGCGTACATTTCCAGCGACATGCCCCAGATCGCGGTATCGAGCTGCTCGTCGACGATTTCGACGATTTCCTCAACCATGTATTCGAGCGGGTCGGCCTGCTGGCTGACGTTGAGCAGCTTGTCGTTGACGTGCTCCATGCGCATGGCCACGAACGCCATGATGATCGCATCCTTGTTGTCGAAATAATTGTAGATATGGCCGGCGCTCATGCCGGCCTGCTTTGAAATTTCGGCCATGCTGGCGCCGTGAAAGCCGCTGCGGGCAAAGCAGACGGCGGCCGCGTCGAGGACCTGGGCACGCCGATGTCGGGCGCGCTCAGGGTCGGTATGGCGTTTGACGATGGTGCTCATGCTGTCCCTACTGTTGTTTTTATCTGCCGCGCAGGCGCGCGAACTGTATTGTCGCATTGCGCCTGCCGATGCTGCAAACGGTGCGGCGCAACGTGCCGTACGCTGCGCATCCGTGCTGGTTTAACCACCCTGACGCACGCGCTCCGGCTGCCAGCCGCCGCCCAGTACCTTGTACAGCGTGACCGCATTGCTCGAACGTGCCAGGCGCGTCGTGATCATGCCTTGCTGCGCGGCGTACAGCGTGCGCTGCGCGATCAGCGCGTTCAGGTAGGTATCTGCGCCCAGCTTGTAGCGCGCTTCATAGATGCGGTAGCTTTTCGTCGCCGCCTCCACCAGCGCCAGTTGCGCGTTCATGCGCGCGTCGATGGTGCCGCGCGTGGCCAGTGCGTCGGACACTTCGCCGAACGCCGTCTGGATCGCCTTTTCGTACTGCGCCACGGCGATCTGGTCGTCCACCTTGGCGATGGCCAGGTTGGCGCGGTTCACGCCACCGTCGAAAATGGGCAGATTGATCGACGGCGCAAAGCTCCACGCTCCCGAGCCGCCCTTGAACAGGCCGGACAAGCTGCTGCTCTGGCTGCCGCCGGATGCGGTCAGCGAGATACTCGGGAAGAACGCGGCGCGCGCCACGCCGATGTTGGCGTTGGCGGCACGCAGCAGACGTTCGGCTTGCAGGATGTCCGGGCGCGCTTCGAGCAAACTGGAAGGCAGGCCGGCCGGAATGGCGGCCATCGTCGTGACATTCTCGAATTCACCCTGTGGTATCAAGCCCTCTGGCAGGGCGCTGCCCACCAGCAGCGTCAAGGCATTCACGTCGATCGCCACTTGCGCCGTGTACACCGCCAGGTCGCTCTTCGCGGTTGCCACCGAGGTCTGGGCATTGTAGACGTCCACACCCGAGGTGGCGCCGGCGGCCAGGCGTTTTGTGCTCAGGTCAAAACTGGTCTGCTGGCTGGCCACCGTCTCTGCGGCCAGCTTCAGGCGCTGCTGGTCGGCGCTCAGGGTGGCGTAGGCAATAGCCACTTGCGACACCAGCGCGATCTGCTGCGCGCGGCGTGCATCTTCTGTGCCCAGGTAGGTTTGCAGGCCCGCTTCCGACAGGTTGCGCAGTTTGCCGAAAAAATCGAGTTCGTACGAGGCCAGCGCCAGGCCACCCGAATAGGTGTGGCTGACCGTGGCCTGGTTGCCGGTGACGCTGCCCGGTGTGCGGCTTGCCGTTTCCGACAGATTGGCCGACAGCGACGGCAGCAGGGCGGCGCGATCGATGTCGTACTGGGCGCGCGCCGCTTCGATGTTCAGGCTCGACACCCGCAGGTCGCGGTTGTTGGCCAGGGCCAGCGCGATCAGCTGGCGCAATGCGGCGTCGGCGAAATAATCGCGCCAGGCGATTTGCGCGACCGGAGTCGCGTCGGCCGCGGCCACCGGCACGCCCTGGTAGGCGGCGCCGGTCGGGAAGGCTGGCGCCACCGTGGCGGCCGGGCGTTCATACACCGGCGCCAGGCTGCAGCCGGTCAGCAGAGACATCACTGCCATCGTCAAGATCGTGTGCTTCATGCTTTTACCTCATCAGATTTTTTTTGCGCTGTGGTTTTGCTGAATCGGGCGCGCACCAGTACGAAGAACACCGGCACGAAGAAAATGCCCAGGATGGTCGAGGTCAGCATCCCGCCCAGCACGCCGATACCGATGGCGTTCTGGCTACCCGACCCGGCGCCGCTGGAAATGGCCAGCGGCAGCACGCCCAGGCCGAACGCGATCGAGGTCATCAAAATCGGACGCAAGCGCATGTGCACCGCCTGCAGCGTGGCGTCGACCAGTTCGACACCGGTTTCCTGCAGGTCCTTGGCAAACTCCACGATCAAGATCGCATTTTTCGCCGCCAGTCCCACCACCGTGAGCAGGCCCACCTGGAAGTAGACGTCGTTCGACAGGCCGAAAATGGACGTCGCCAGCACCGTACCGAGAATCCCGATCGGCACCACCAGCAACACCGAGAATGGAATCGACCAGCTTTCATACAGCGCGGCCAGACACAGGAACACGATCAGCAGCGAGATGCTGTAGAGCTGGACGGTCTGGTTGCCCGAGGCGCGCTCTTCGATCGACAGGCCGGTCCACTCGTAGCCGATGCCCGGCGGCAGTTTGGCCATCAGTTTTTCCATCTCCGCCATCGCGGCGCCGGAACTCTGGCCCGGGGCCGGGCTGCCCTGGATGTTGGCCGAGGACAGGCCGTTGTAGCGTTCCAGTCGTGGTGAGGCATAAATCCACTTGCCCGAGGCGAAGGCGGAGAAGGGCACCATCGCGCCGGCGCTGTTACGCACCGACCATTTATCGAGGTCTTCCGGCGCCATGCGGTCGGCCGGCTCGCCCTGGATGTACACCTTCTTGACGCGGCCGCGGTCGACGAAGTCGTTGATGTAGGCGCTACCCCAGCCGGTCGACAGCACCGCGTTCACGTCGGCCACCGTCAGGCCCAGCGCAGTGGCTTTCTGCTGGTCGATGGTGATCTTGTACTGCGGCGTGTCTTCCATGCCGTTCGGGCGCACCGCCATCACGATCTTGCTTTGCGCGGCCATGCCGAGCAGCTGGTTACGGGCGTTCATCAAGGCCTCGTGGCCGAGCGCGCCCTGGTCCTGCAACTGCAAATCGAAGCCGCTGGCGTTACCCAGTTCCAGCACGGCTGGCGGCGCGAAGGCGAACACCTGGCCATCCTTGATACTCTGGAAGAAGCCCATGGCGCGGCCGACGATGGCGTTCACCTTGGCGTCCTTGCCTTTGCGCTCGGACCAGTCCTTCATGCGCACAAAGGCGATGCCGCTGTTCTGGCCATTGCCCGAGAAGCTGAAACCGGCCACCGCGAACACCGAGGCGACATTGGCTTTTTCAGACTGCAGATAATGCTGTTCGACCTGCTCGATCACTTTCAGGGTGCGCTCCTGGGTCGCGCCGGTGGGCAATTGAACCTGGGTGAACATGACGCCCTGGTCTTCTTCCGGCAGGAACGAGGTGGGCAGGCGCATGAACACGAAGGCCAGCACGCCGACCAGCACGGCGAACACGATCATCACGCGGCCGCCACGTTTCAGGAGGGTGCCGACCAGGCCCTGATATTTGGTGGTGCCCTTGTCGAAATTGCGGTTGAACCAGCCAAAGAAACCGGTCGATCTGGCCTTGTGGCCTTTTGCGACGGGTTTCAGCAAGGTCGCGCACAGGGCCGGCGTGAACACCATCGCGACGATCACCGACAGCACCATCGCGGACACGATCGTGATCGAGAACTGGCGGTAAATCACGCCGGTCGAGCCGCCGAAGAAGGCCATCGGCACGAACACGGCCGACAGCACCAGCGCGATACCGACCAGCGCACCGGTAATTTCTCCCATCGATTTGCGGGTCGCGTCCAGCGGCGACAGGCCTTCTTCGCTCATGATGCGCTCGACGTTTTCCACCACCACGATGGCGTCATCGACCAGCAGGCCAATGGCCAGCACGACGGCGAACATGGTCAGCGTGTTGATGGAGTAGCCCAGTGCCGACAGGATGCCGAAGGTCCCCAGCAGCACGACCGGCACGGCCATGGTCGGGATGATGGTGGCGCGCAGATTTTGCAGGAACAGATACATCACCAGGAACACCAGCACGATCGCCTCGATCAGCGTTTTCACCACTTCTTCGATCGACAGCGTGACGAAGGGCGTGGTGTCGAAGGCAGTCACGGCTTTCAGGCCGGGCGGGAATTGTTTGCTCATCTGGGCGATGCGGGCGTTGACAGCTTTGGCGGTATCGAGCGCATTCGCGCCGGTGGCCAGCTTGATGGCCAAACCGCTGGCGGGCTTCCCATTGAACCTGGCCAGCACGCGGTAGCTTTCGCTGCCCAGTTCCATGCGGGCGACGTCGCGCAGATACGTGGTGGCGCCGTTGGCACTGGTTTTCAGCCTGATTGCGCCGAACTGTTCGACCGTTTGCAGGCGGCTCTGGGCGGTGATGGTGGCATTGAGTTGCTGGCCTTTGACGGCTGGCAGGCCGCCCAGTTCACCGGCCGATACTTCGGTATTTTGCGCGCTGACGGCCGCGATGACGTCGGCTGGCGTGAGCTGGAAGCTGCGCAGCTTGACCGGGTCGAGCCAGATCCGCATCGCGTATTGCGAGCCGAAGTTCTGGACGTCGCCCACGCCTTCGACGCGCGAAATCGGGTCGAGGACGCTGGCAGTGACGTAGTCGCCGATGTCGGCCTGCTTCATGCTGCCGTCTTCGGATACAAAGCCGAGCACCATCAGGAAGTTCTTGGTGGCTTTCGCGACCACCAGGCCCTGCTGCGTGACTTCGTTCGGCAGCAAGGGCGTGGCCAGCTGCAGCTTGTTCTGCACCTGCACCTGCGCGATGTCGGGATTGGTGCCGCTCTTGAACGTCAAGGTCAAGCTGATGCCGCCGGCCGAGTCGGACGAGGACGACATATAGCTCAGCCCGTCGATCCCCTTCATCTTTTGTTCGATGACCTGGGTGACGGCGTCTTCCACCGTCTTGGCGGAAGCGCCCGGATAGGTGCCGGAAATGGAAATCGATGGCGGCGCGATGGCCGGGTACTGCGCAATCGGCAGGCTCATGATCGCCAGGACACCGGCGAGCATGATGACGATGGCGACCACCCAGGCAAAGATGGGGCGGTCGATGAAAAAGCGTGACAACATAAGAGAGGGCTCCTGGATTGGGTGGGATTTAAGGAGCGCTCTTGGCGGCTGCTGGTGCGATCCTGGCAGGGCTGCCCGGCTTGATCTTTTGCAGACCCTCGACGATGACGAGGTCGTCGGCAACCAGTCCGGAGGTGACCAGCCACTTGTCGCCGTAGGTGCCGCCGGTGGTCAGAATCTTCTGGGCCACCTTGCCGTCTTTGCCCAGCACCATGGCGGTCGCTTCGCCCTTGGCATTGCGGCTTACGCCCACTTGCGGCACCAGCATGGCGTCGTTCTTGACGCCGGATTCGACCACCGCGCGGACGAACATGCCCGGCAGCAGATTCTGTTTCGGGTTTGGAAACAGGGCGCGCAGCGTGACGTTGCCGGTGCTGGTGTCGACGCTCACGTCGGCAAATTGCAGCTTGCCGGTTGCACCGTAGGCGGTGCCGTCCGACAGCATCAGGGTAACGTTGGCCTGCTTGCCGGCCGACGTCAGGTCGCCGCTGTCGAGGTCGCGTTTCAGCTTCAACAGCGCATCGCTGGACTGGGTCACGTCGACGTAGATCGGGTCGAGTTGCTGGACGGTGGTGAGCGCGGTTTCCTGGGCGGCTGTGACCAATGCACCGGGGGTAACGGTGGACCTGCCGATGCGGCCGCTGATCGGCGCGTAGACGTGGGTGTATTGCAGGTTGATCTGCGCAGTGGCGAGCGCGGCCCTGGCGGTTTCGACATCGGCCTTGGCCTGGGCGTCGGCAGCCACCGAATTTTCGTAGTCGGCGCGGCTGACGCCTTCGATATCGAGCAATTCCTTGTTGCGCCTGGCGGCCGGGCCGCTGCTGAGCAAGCTGGCCTGGGCGCGCACCAGCGCCGCCTTGGCCGAGTTCACCGACGCCTGGTAGGTGGCCGGGTCGATCTGGTACAGCGCGGTACCGGCTTTCACGTCCGCCCCCTCGGTGAATAGGCGCTTCTGGATCAGTCCGCTCACCTGCGGGCGCACGTCGGCGACCTGGAAGGCGTTGGTGCGGCCCGGCAACTCGGTACTCATCTTCAGCGGTGCGACCACCACTTTGTAGACTTGTACTTCCGGGATTTGCGGCGGTGGCGCTGCTTGCTCCTTCTTCCCGCAGGCGGTCAGGATCAAGGTGGCGCACGCCAGAGCGATGGCGCTGGCAGTGCGTAGGGCGGGCGTGTAAAAAGGAGAGGTCATACGGGAGCTTTCTGCGAGGAAATAATGTGGACTTTTCTTAGAATGAACGATCATTCTAATTAAGTCAAGCACATCCCAGCGTCCCTGATGGCGCCTTAAGAGTTCTTTACGGCAAGTCGTTTGGGATTACCAACCGCAAGATTGCATTCACCCGCTGGGTGAGTTCGGCGTCCGCCAAGGGCGCGGCAATGCCGAGGGCCAGCTTGCGTTGGCGTTCGGACGCAACCATGGTCAGCACGAATTCCGCGGTCAAACCCGGGTCAGCGATGGTCAGGAATTTTTTTCTGTCCATGCGTTGCAGCCAGCTCGCCAGCTTGTCGAAGCCGTGCGCCATGCGCGCGCTGTGATACGCCGCGCCGATGGCCGGATAACGGCTGCGCTCGCGAATTGCCAGCACCAGGATGCCGACTGCACTCGGGCCGCAGGCCAGGCCGGCCCACAGTGTCAGGAAGCGCGCCAGGACGGCGACGGCCTGGCCGGGCGACGCCACCGGGTCGTCGAGCATGGCGGTGACGGTCTCGACATCGCGCCGGATCACCAGGGCCAGCAACGCTTCTTTACTGGAAATGGCGGTGTACACCGTGCGCTTCGACACTTTGGCCCGTGCGGCAATCTGCGCCACGCTCAGGTCGGCGTCTGCACCTTGCTCGGCCAGCAGGTCGCTGGTCGCCTGCACCAGCCGGTCGATCAATTGTGCTGGCGTGTAGACAGCTGGCCTGCCTACCTTCGGTTTTGCTTCCATATACAGCTTTCGGTTTCAGATGATCTGGTTCTGAAAGAATTATACGATAATTAAGAAACCAATCGGTTTACAAATTGTTTTTGTGGGTCTACCATAAGCCGATACCAACACATTTTGGATAACCATGTCTACTTCCTCCAGGTCCGGGCCGCTACTGGCCATCACCGGTTCGATCTTCATCTTCCTCGGCCTCGCCCTCGGCGGCGGCGGCGTGTATCTGGCCACACTCGGTGGCTCGCTGTACTACCTCGTGGCAGGCCTTGGCCTGGCCGCAACCGGCTTGCTGGTGTTCAAGGGACGCCGCGCCGCGCTCGGGCTGCTGGCCGCTTTGCTGCTCGCCACCGTCGCCTGGTCGCTGGTCGAGGTACGTTTCGACTGGTGGCAGTTGCTGCCGCGCCTCGATATCTGGCTTGCGGCCGCTGTCTGGCTGCTGCTGCCATTCGTGAGCCGCCGCCTGGCCCCGGCCTCCGGCAGCGACACCGGCAGGGCCGCCTTGTTCGCGTCGGTGGCCGTCACCGTGCTCGTTGGCGTGGTTGCGCTGTTCCAGGATTACCATGATCTGCATGGTGAAGTGCCTGCCGCAAACATGACGGCGACCGCGCCGCACGACGCCGCCGGCGTCGCACCCAACGACTGGTCCGCCTACGGCCGCTCGGGTTACGGCGACCGCTACGCGCCGGCCGCGCAGATCACGCCGGCCAATGCCGACCAGCTGAAACAGGTGTGGAGCTATCACACGGGCGACTTCAAGGGGCCCAACGATCCGGGCGAGATTGCCAACGAAGTCACGCCGATCAAGGTGAATGGCATGTTATACATGTGCACCCCGCACAATATCGTCATCGCGCTCAATCCCGACACCGGCAAGGAAATCTGGAAACACGATCCGAAGATCAACCGCGATGCCTCGTCGTACCAGCACATGATCTGCCGCGGCGTGTCGTACTGGGATGCGAATGCTGCATCGTTGGCCGGTCCCGCCACGCCGCCCAAAAATCCGGCCGCTGCCACACCAGGCGCGGACACGGAATGCCCACGCCGCATCTTTGCACCCACCATGGACGCCACCCTGATTGCCCTGAACGCCGACACCGGCGTGCCCTGCAAAACCTTCGGCGACAACGGGGTCGTGGGCCTGACGCACGGCATGGCCATGAAAAAACGCGGCTTCCTGATGCCAACCTCGCCACCGACGGTCTCGCGCCACATGCTGGTGATGGCGGCCAGCGTGACCGACAACGATTCGACCGATGAACCGTCCGGCGTGATCCGCGGCTTCGATCCGGTGACCGGCAAGCTTCTGTGGAACTGGGACGCTGCACGTCCTGACGAAACCGCGCCGATCGGCACCGGCCAGACCTACGTGAACAATTCGCCCAATTCGTGGGGCGTGTCCAGCGTCGATGAAAAACTCGGCATGGTGTATATCCCGATGGGTAATGAAACCCCGGATACCTGGGGCGGGCGGCGCAACCAGAACGGCGAGCGCTTCAACAGCGCCATCGTCGCGCTCGACCTGGCCACGGGTAAATTAAAATGGGTCTACCAGACCGTGCACCACGATATCTGGGATATGGATATCGGCGGCCAGCCGACACTGGTCGACATCGATACCCCGAAAGGCAAAGTGCCGTCGCTGGTGGCCACCACCAAGCGAGGCGACATCTATGTGATCGACCGCCGCGACGGTTCGCTGGTGGTCCCGGCGCCGGAAAAGCCGGTACCGACCGGGAACGTCGCCGCCGGCGACCATGTCTCGCCAACCCAGCCGTTCTCGATGCTGACCTTCCTGCCCGAGAAAAACATCAGCGAGACCGATATGTGGGGCACCACCCCATTCGACCAGCTGGCCTGCCGCGTGACCTTCAGGGAGCATCGCTACGAGGGCCCGTTTACCCCGCAAACGGGCGGCCGCGGCGCGATTATCTCGCCCGGCCCGCTGGGTATTTTTGAATGGGGCGGCGCGACCGTTGACCCGGTGCGCCAGCTGTTGATCGTCAATCCCGACTTCATGGGCTTCCTGGAACGCCTGGTGCCGCGCGCACAAGCGAACGTCAAGGGCGGTTCCGGCACCGAAATGGGCTTGCAGCCGCAGACCGGCACCCCGTTCGCCGTCGAAATCAGGCCCTTCCTGTCGCCCCTGGGCTTCCCCTGCCAGGCGCCGCCATGGGGTTATGTGGCCGCGGTCGACCTGAAGACGATGAAAAAAGTCTGGATGCACAAGAACGGCACCACGCGCGACAGCGCACCGGTCCCGATCGCGCTGCCGTTGGGCGTGCCGAGCCTGGGTGGCATGGCCACCACTGGCGGCGGGGTCGCATTTCTGTCCAGCGCCCTGGATTATTACATCCGCGGCTATGACGTCAGCAACGGCAAGGTGGTGTGGAAAGCGCGCCTGCCAGCCGGCGGCCAGGCCACGCCGATGAGTTATGTGTCCGACAAATCCGGCAAGCAGTACGTTGTCGTGATGGCTGGCGGGCACGGTTCGCTGGGCACGAAGATGGGCGACGAGATGGTGGCGTTTGCGCTGCCGGACGGTGTCGCCGCAAAAGCGAAGTAAGCATCCGGGTGGCACGCGCCTGATCGAGAATGCGCTGATCGTGGGTTGACATCCTGCCCATTCTGATCAGCATTGTGCCACCAGTGAGACAGTGATTCTCACCGAAACTAACCCTTTTGGACGAAGTTTCTTGCTAGACTGCAATCCAATCCCGTGCGACGCCGGTGCCGAAAGCCATGGCATCACGCCATCGACCAGGGTCTTGCGCAATATCGTCCACCTACAGAAGGAAATACATGAAAACCAAATTGCTGATCGCCGCACTGCTGAGCGCAACCGTGTCGATGGCCGCCAACGCCGCCGAGTCGACTTACATGCTGGACCCGACCCACACCTACCCAAGTTTCGAAACCGACCACTTCGGTGGCATTTCGGTCTGGCGCGGCAAGTTCAACAAGAGCAGCGGCAGCTTCACGATCGACACGGCCGCCAAAAAAGGCACGCTGAACGTGACCATCGACATGACCTCGGCCGCGATCGGCAACGATACCCTGGACGCTGAACTGAAAGGCGAAAAATTCTTCGACGCCGCCAAGTTCCCGACCGCCACCTACAAAGGTACCTCGGTCAAGTTCAAGGGCGCCGTGCCATCGGAAGTCATGGGCGAACTGACGCTGCATGGCGTCACCAAGCCAGTCACGCTGAAAATCCTGTCGTACAAGTGCTTCACCAACCCGATGCTGAAGAAAGAAGTGTGCGGTACCGACGCAACCGCCACCTTCAACCGTGCCGATTTCGGTATCGCCTACGGCAAGGACTACGGTTTCACGATGCCAGTCACGCTGCGCATCCAGGCCGAAGGCGTCAAGCAGTAATTCAGGCCTGCGCTGCTTGCACTTTAATACTGCCCGGTTCGCCGGGCAGTATTTGTTTACACGCTGCGTTCGACCACCACCTCGCTGACCTGCTGTACCGACACGATGTCGGTGAAATTGGCGACGTCGGCAGCAAATTCGGCGCCATGCGGGACTGCCCCGGCCATCAGCGCCTCGACCGATGCGCAATACAGGTGGCACAACGCCACATACGTCGGCATGCTGCCTGGGGTCAGGCCACCGAGGCCTTTCTCAATGCTGTAATACAGCAGGTGCTGCCCCATGCGCTCGGCCAGCATCGGCAAGTGCACATCGCGGTAGTAAGTGTGGTCGAAGCGGGCATCCGGCGTGTAAGGGTACATGACGCTGAGTTTGATCATGGGGTCTTTCGATAGTGGGTGAGGGAAAGGTTCCATGGTATCCTTCGGCACCGCCATACGCAGATTCTGCACGCATTCGCACCACCCAAAGGCTCGCAACGCCTGTTGCCGGCCTTTTTTATTTGGATATCACAGCATGAGCACTTTGACCTACGAAGCCTTCCTCGACGAAGTCACCACCATCCTCACCGAACGTTACGACCTCGACGACGCCGCCGCCATCAAGCTGGTGGTCGACGCCCAGGCTGCCGATTTCTTCACCGTCCACGACGACCGCGAAGAAATGCGCACCGTCGAACAGGCCGACAAGGATGCCGTCACCCTGTACGAGCAAAAACAGAACCGCATCAAGACGCAGGAAAAGCAGCAGCAGCGCGTGCGCCAGAAGAAATAAGCACATCAAGATTTTCGCCCCATGACCATTACCGCTCTCATCTTTCTGGCCCTGGCCATGTCCACCGACGCCTTCGCTGCCGCCCTCGGCAAGGGCGCGGCCATGCCCAAGCCGCGTTTTTTTCAAGCCTTGCGCATCGGCCTGCTGTTCGGCTGCATCGAGGCCATCACCCCCGTCATCGGCTGGCTGCTGGGCTCGTTTGCCAGCAAATGGATTTCCGAATGGGACCACTGGGTCGCGTTCTTCCTGCTGCTGGGCTTGGGCGGGCACATGGTCTGGGTCGGCCTGCATGACGAGCCCGAGGACGAGGCCGGCGCGCCGGCCGGGCAGGGCGTGATCGCCCTGGCGCTCACCGCCGTGGCCACCAGCATCGACGCCATGGCCGTTGGCGTCGGCCTGGCCTTCATCGACGTCAAGATCCAGTACGCCGCCCTGGCGATCGGCCTGGCGACCACGATCATGGTCACCATCGGCGTTCTGCTGGGACGCCTGCTGGGCGCTGCGATCGGCAAAAAGGCCGAGATCATCGGCGGCGTGATACTGGTCCTGGTTGGCGCCACCATCCTGTACGAACACCTGAGTGCAGAGACGGCTGCCGCTGCGCTGTGGCGGCCGACCGAACTGCGTGCCGCGCCAGTTTCTGCCAGCTAGTCAGATGTGTTAAGCTGGGGAGTATGGTGCGCCAGGGGCGCGTCGATCGCAGCCCGTACCACTCCACGAAAGCAGTATTGAACACTCCAGGATCCCAGTCCGGCGGCACCCCGCTGGATGCCGACGCCCCCGCGATTTTCGTCGCCCCGCCGACACTGCTCAACTGCGCCGACGAGCCGATCCACATTCCCGGTACGGTCCAGGCGCATGGCGCGATGCTGGTGTTCGATGCCGACGGTTTGCTCGAAGCCTGGAGCGAGAATGTGCCGGCGATGCTGCAACTGCACCCCGCACTCGGCCAGACCGTCAGGCAGGTGTCGCTGCCGGCGCCGGTGCTGGCGATGGTGGAAAGCTGCCTGGTTGCGATCGAAGGCGGCGACGCATTCCCGCTCTCGCGTGAAGTCGATTTTGGCGTCAATCTGTTCGACTGTATCGTGCACGCCCATGGCGGTCGCGTGCTGGTCGAATTCGAACAGCGCGAAATGGGACTGGAAGCGCTGGGCGTGTTTGCGCTCAAGGCCCACAATGCGCTGGACCGGCTGAAACGGCAAAAAAGCCTGGCCGCTCTGCTGCAGATGGCGACCGAGCAGGTCCGCGACATCACCGGTTTCGACCGCGTGATGGGCTATCGCTTCCGCCAGGACGGCAGCGGCGACGTGGTCGCCGAAGCGCGCAGCATGGCACTCACCCCCTTCCTCGGCTTGCGCTATCCGGCCAGCGATATCCCGGCCCAGGCGCGGCGCCTGTATGTCATGAATTCCCTGCGCCTGATTCCCGACCTCGGCGCGCCCGCCGTCGCGCTGGTCGGGCGCGAGGGCGCTGCGGCCGTGGACATGAGCCATTCGGTGCTGCGCAGCGTCTCGCCGGTGCATATCGAATACCTGCAGAACATGGGCGTGGCCGCCTCGATGAGCATCTCGATCGTCGTCGACGGCCAGCTGTGGGGCTTGATCGCCTGTCATCACCGCAGCCCGAAACAGGTGCCGTACTCGATCCGCATGACGACCGACGTGATCGCCCAGATCCTGGCGGCCAGCGTGCAGACGCTCGAAGCGCACGCGCGCACGGTGCTGATCGAACGCGCCGCCAATGTGCGCACCGCCTTGATGCAAACGCTGTTGCTGGGCGAGGATACCCTGCGCGAAGTGGCGCGCCACGCCGCGTTCATTTGTGCGGCGCTCGATGCATCGGCGCTGATTGTGGTGCAGTCCGGGCGCCACCTGGTGCACGGGGGCGTCGATGCCGCCACCGCACAGGCCATCGTGAAGGCCTTGCCGGCTGCCGGCGAAACGCTGCGTGAGCGGGTCCGCGTCGAGGACTGGCCGCTCGAGGTGCGCGAACAGATCAAGCGCTGGCCAGGCATGCTGGCCATGTGTTTCGATCCGAGCAACGACGGCTGGGTGCTGGCCTTGCGCCCGGAACAGGTGGCCGCCGTGCGCTGGGGTGGCCGCCCCGACAAGATCGTGGCGGTCGGGCCGCTGGGCGCGCGCCTGACGCCGCGCGGCTCGTTCGAAGAGTGGCGCGAGACAGTGCGCGGCAGCGCCGAGGCGTGGTCCCCCACACACCTGCTGATCGCCGGCCAGATGCAGGATGAACTGCATCGCGCCAGCATTGCGCGCCACGGCGAAACCGACCGTGCCCGCGCGCACCTGATGGCCATGCTGGGCCACGACCTGCGCGACCCGCTCCACACCATCCAGATGGCGGCGGCGGTGATGGAGCGCTCGAGCAGCGGACCCGCGCCGCTGGTGCGGCGCATCCAGTCGTCCAGCGACCGCATGAGCCGCCTGATAGGCCAGGTACTCGACGTGAGCAAGATCGAGTCCACCGTTGGCCTGGGCATTGCCCGTACCCGGCTCGACCTGGCGCACGTCGTCAACGACGTCGTCGACGAGGCCCGCCATGGCTACCCGGAGCTGGACTTTCATTTGTCGATCGTTGGCCCGGCCATCATCGACGGCGATGCCGACCGGATGGCGCAAGTGGTGGCGAATTTGCTGGGCAATGCACGCGCCCACGGCCAGATGGGTGAGCCGATCCGCATCTCGCTGCGCCAGCTGGCCGACCAGGTGGTGCTGGTCGTCAACAACGTGGCCGGGCCGCTCGGCGACGACGCCATCCGCCAGTTGTACACGCCGTTCAAGGAGGCGTCCCAGGCGCAGTCGCGCAACCGCGGCGGGATGGGATTGGGCCTGTATATCGTCGACCGCATCGTGGCCGGCCACGACGGGACCATCGTTTACTCTCACGCCGAGGGTCGCGTCAATTTCACCGTGTCCCTCGCCAGTGCGCGACCGGCCTGATTTTTCGCTCTGACCGTCGGCGGCCTGACTGACAGGACCGGCGGCAGTCGATTCAGTCGGCGTACCGCGCCAGCCTCTGCGGCGCTTCGCAGGTACAATGCCGTTCGATTTTCCCGACGACCGTTACAACGATACGATTTTGGATGCTGATGGCTGATTTCAGCGGCGCTTTCGCCCACACCCTTGGCAGCTCCGCTGTGGCCGCCGAGATTCTCGCCCACGACTGGGCGCGCAGCGCTTTCGGACCGCTGGAAGTGTGGCCGCGCTGGCAGAAGGCGGCGTTGGCCATGGTGATGCGCAGCCCCACGCCGATGGCCCTGCTATTCGGCGCCGACGGCCTGCTGTTGTACAACGACGGTTACCGGGTCGTGCTGGGCGACCGTCATCCGGCCGTGCTGGGCAGCAGCGTGCGCGCCGCCTGGCCGGAAGCGGCGTCGTTCAACGACGACGTCGTCAAGCAGGTGCTCGGCGGCGCTTCCTTGTGCTATCGCGACCAGCCCTTTCGCATCGCCCGCGGCGGCGCCATCGACGAGCGCTGGTTCGATCTCGATTATTCCCCGCTGTTCGACGACCACGGCCAGCCCGCAGCAGTGCTGGCCGTGGTGATCGAACAAACCGCCCTGAAACACGCCAACGCCGCGCTGCGCGAGTCGCAGCAGCGGCTCGACCATGCGCAGGCGGCCGGCCGGGTCGGCACCTTCACGCTGGAACTGGGCACCGGCACGCTGTTCACCACCAGCGGTTTCAACCGCATCTTCGGCCTGCCGGATCAGCCATCCGTCGACGTCGCCACGGTCGAAGCGCTGATCATGCCGGATGACGGCGAAGCGCCGTCGAACGCCGCCAACCGCGCCGACCAGTCCTCGCCGCTGCAGGTGGAATACCGGATCCGCCGGCCCGACGACGGCGCGCTGCGCTGGATCCTGCGCCGCGCCGGCTACGAGCACGACAGCGCAGGCGTGGCCGACCGCATGGTCGGCGTGGTCCAGGATGTCACGGAGCGAAAAGCGGGCGAACTGGCGCTGGCCGAAAGCGCCGCGCAGTTCCAGACGCTCACGCAGGCCTTGCCGAACCTGGTCTGGAGCGCCAATCCCCAGGGCGACATCGACTGGATGAATGCGCGTGCGTGCGAGTACAGCGGGCTGGCGCCAGGCGTGCTGATGGGCGGCGGCTTGATCGGCATCGTGCAGCCGGACGACGCCCCTGAGGCGGCGCGCGCATGGCGCAATTGTGTTGCCTCGGGGGCCTTGTACGAAACCGAATACCGCATCCGCCGCGCCGACGGCCAGTACCGCTGGCACCTGGTGCGCGCCTTGCCGCAGCGTGGGCCGAACGGGCGCATCGACCGCTGGATCGGCACCTCGACCGACATTGATGAGCGCAAGCGCCTCGAAACCCACAACAAGCGCGCCCTGAACCGCATCTGGGGCCTGTCGCAGGAGCTGATGCTGATCTGCGACTTCAGCGGCGCGATCGCTGCCGTGAACCCGTCGGCCGCGCGCCTGCTGGGCTGGAGCGAGGAGCAGATGATCGGCAAGTACCTGGCCGATTTCGTCCATCCGGACGACCTGGCCAGCACCGCGGCCGAAGTGGCGAAATTGAGCGAAGGCGTGACCACGCTGGCGTTCGAGAACCGCTACCGCGCCAGCGACGGCAGTTACCGCCTGCTGGACTGGACGGCGGTGCCGGACAACGGCATGATCCACGCGGTCGGGCGCGACGTAACGCGCGAACGCGTGGCCGAAGAAGCGCTGCGCCAGTCGCAAAAGCTCGAAGCGATCGGCATGCTCACCGGCGGCGTGGCGCATGATTTCAACAACGTGCTGGCGGTGGTGCGCACCTCGATCGACCTGCTGCGCCTGGTGCCGCTCGACGTGGAACGGCGCAAGCGTTATATGGACGCGATCTCGGACGCGGTGACGCGCGCGGCCAGGCTGACCGGCCAGCTGCTGGCCTTTGCGCGGCGCCAGTCGCTGCAGCCGGAAGTGTTCGACGCCGGCCGGAATGTGCAGATGGTCAGCGAAATGATCGGCAGCCTGACCGGGGCGCGCATCCGCATGGACTACCAGGTGGCCCCCGACGCCTGTTTCGTCGACGCCGATCCGAGCCAGTTCGACACGGCCATCGTCAACCTGGCGGTCAACGCGCGCGATGCGATGGACGGCAGCGGCAAACTCACCATCAGCGTGGGCCAGAGCGCCATGATTCCGGCGGTACGAGGGCAGGCAGCCGTGCACGGCCCGTTCGTCGCGGTGGCCGTCAGGGACACCGGCAAGGGCATTCCGCCTGAAATGCTGAGCCAGATTTTCGAGCCGTTTTTTACCACCAAGGGCAGCGGCCACGGCACCGGCCTGGGCCTGTCGCAGGTGTTCGGCTTCGCCAAGCAGTCGGGCGGCGAGATCGTCGTCAACAGCAGCGTCGGCGTCGGCACCGAGTTCACGCTGTACCTGCCGCGCGCCGCTGACCCGGGCGCGGGCGTGCAAGCCCCGACTCAGGCGCAGGGCCTGGTGCGCGGCGACGGCCGTTGCATCCTGGTGGTCGAGGACAACCAGGACCTCGGCGTCATCGTGCGCCAGAGTCTCGAGGAGCTCGACTACACCACCGTGATGACCACCAGCGCCGAACAGGCCCTGGAGGAACTGGCCGCCGATGCGGGGCGCTTCGCGGCCGTGTTCTCCGACGTCGTCATGAACGGCATGGGCGGCTTCGCGCTGGGCCAGCAACTGCGGCGCATGTATCCGGCACTGCCGTTGGTCCTGTCGAGCGGTTACAGCGCCGTGCTGGCCAGTGAGCACAAGCACGGCTTCCAGCTGCTGCCCAAGCCGTATTCGCTGGCAGAGCTGGCGCAGACGCTGCACCAGGCCATTGCCGGCACTGGCGCGGCAGCCCGTGCTGCGCCAGTGCCGCCGCCCGCCGTCGGGCTGGCCGGGCGCGACCAGGAGTTGTTCCGTCTCGCCGAGCTCGATCGTTTGCAGATCCTCGATACGAAGCCCGAAGGCGCCTTCGACGCCCTGACGCGCCTCGCGGCCGAACGGTTCGACGTGCCGATCGCGCTCATCTCGCTGGTCGACGACCGGCGCCAGTGGTTCAAGTCGCGGCTTGGCGTGGATGCCAGCGAAACGGCGCGCGAACACGCGTTCTGCGCCCACACGATCCGCACGCCCGGCGAGGTCATGCTGGTGCCCGATGCGACCCGGGATGCGCGTTTCGCCGCCAACCCGCTCGTCACGAGCGAGCCCGGCATCCGGTTTTATGCCGGCGCGCCGCTGGTCACCTCCGCCGGCCATGCGCTGGGCACCCTGTGCGTCATCGACCGCAAGCCGCGCACTCTGACCCCGGATCAAGTGACGCAGCTGCGCGCGCTGGCCGACCAGGTCGTCGGCCTGATCGAAGCGCGCGGGCGCGCTGCGGAAAAAATGGCGCCGTGAGACGGGTCCACGGCGGGTCAGTTGCGTGTCAGCTTGCCATGCTTGCCCCTGCTGTAATCTCCGTCCTACCTGATCACAGGATGGCTACTGCTTCTTGGCTTCTATTAACTTTTGCATAATGACCGTATTGTCCAACTGGACGAACTTTCATGACTGTATCTTTATGAAACCTGCATTCCTCGACCACTACCTGCAACCGGCGCCGCTGACGGCGCCGCCAGCCCATGAGCGCGCTGCGGCGCGCGATCTGTATTTCGAGCTGTACAACAACCCGGATCAGGCGCAAGCCGCCGCCCAGGCTTTTCTCGCGCACCAGATCGGCGCGGTGCAGGCCATACCGTCCGACCTGCCGGCCAGCCTCGACGCGTTACATGCCTGGATGCTGGAACGCACCGAAGCAGTCGGCGCCGCCTACCGCGATTACCTGGCCGCGCGCAAGACCGGCGCCGCGCGCCGCTACTTCAGTAACCGCGCCCACGCGCTGTATTTCATCAAGGCAGTTGCACCGACCAAGCTGGTGGATGGCTCGTGGCTGTTCGGTTTGTTGCGCCATTGGGACAATCCCGATTTTCATCCGCTCATCAAAACCTATCTCGAAGAGCTCGGTGACGGCGCCCCCGACAAGAATCACGTCACGATTTTCCGCAAACTCATCGCTACCCACGGCTGCGACGGCTGGCAGCAGCTCGACGACAGCCACTTCGTGCAAGGCGCGATCCAGCTCGCCCTGGCGCACAATGCCGAAGACTATCTGGCGGAAGTGATCGGCTTCAATCTCGGTTACGAGCAGTTGCCACTGCACCTGCTGATCACCTCGTATGAACTCAATGAACTGGGCATCGATCCGTATTACTTTACGCTGCACGTGACGGTCGACAATGCCGCCAACGGGCACGCCGCGAAAGCCGTCGATGCCCTGAAAAACCTGATGCCGCGCGTGGGTGACAGTGCAGATTTTTACCGGCGCGTCATTGACGGCTACCGTCTTAATGAGCTGGGTGCGTCGACCAATTCGACCATCGCGTCGTTCGACCTCGACGCGGAGCTGATCGGCATCATGGCCGCAAAAAGCGTCACCGGTAAAAACATGCACTCGGACTATTGCCGCGTGGCGGGCAAGTCCATCAACGACTGGCTCGCCAGCCCCGATAATGTGCCGGCCTTCATGCTTGCACTGGAAACGGCGGGCTGGATCACGCGCGGCGCAGACCCCGAGCAAAGCCGCTTCTGGAGCCTGATTCAGGGCGACAAGGCCGAGATGTTTGGCGTGTTCAGTCCCTACGAGCAGCAAGTGTTGCGCGACTGGATTGCCAGCCCGCGTGCGGCTGTCGAGGACGCAGCCAACGATCGCAGCGGCGCTGCTGTAGAAGAACAACAGCCAATAGTGTTGAGCCATCGGGCCCGACAGCGTATGCTGGCGAATGTTGGTCAATTGTCACGTGACGGGGAGCATCCGTTGCGTGGCTTGATCCGGCGCCGTCCTGACCAGATGGGGTCGGGCGTGTCGGAGCTGCATTTGCTGGAAGAACAAATTGCAGCCCTGCCTGGCAAGCAGCAGGCGATGGCCTTGTTGGCCAGTTTGATGGGGCCGGCAAGCCACCACAGCGCCGTCGGGCTGATGGCCACCCGGATGTACTCGCAGTTGCTCGATCACTGAGTGGTATCGATCGGGGCAGCGGCGGGACCCGCTGCCCCGATTTGCGGTCGCAATAATAATTATTAGAAGGAAAGCAAGTGCGTATCCTCGAACAACGTTTTCTGCGTGGTCCCAACCTGCACGCAGATACACCCTGCCTGTTGTCCGTCCTCGATCTCGGGTCCTTGTACGGCGTTTCGTCGAAAGACATCCCCGGTTTTGCTGACGCCTTGCTCGCGCTGATGCCGACCCTTGAGGGCTACACCTTGCCGACCGGCCAGCTGGGCGGCTTTGGCCAGCGCCTGCGCGAGGGCACCTACATGGCGCGCATCGTCGAGCAGGTCACGCTTGACTTGCAATGCCAGGCGGGCGCGCCGGCCAGCTACGGCCGCACCCGGCCCGTCACCGGCCATTCAGGTCAATTCCGCGTGGTGTGCGCGTATGCGCTGGAAAACGTGGTGGCGCCGGCCTTTCGGATTGCCGTCGAGCTGGTGGTGGCCTTGAGCCGCAACGAAACGTTCGACCTGGCCGCGCGCCTGGCGCAGTTGCGCGCCACTGCCTTGCAGTTTGCCGTCGACCCCAGCACGGCAGCCATCCTGTCGGCCGCCCATGAGCGCGGCATTCCCACCCAGCGCCTGTCCGAAGAGGCGAACCTGTTCCAGCTCGGCTGGGGCAGCAAGCAGCAGCGCTTGCAGGACACCTTGACGGGCGCCGCCAGCCATGTCGCCGTGCAGATTGCAGGCGACCGGCGCCTGTCGATGGCCCTCCTGCGCGAGGCCGGCATCCCGGTGCCACCCGGTGAAGCGGCGACCACGCGCGAGAGCGCCCTGGGCGCGGCGCGCCGGCTCGGTCTCCCGGTCACCATCAAACCGTTGCGCGCCAGCCCGAGTGACGTGGCCATCGAATGCGCCACCCTGGCCGAGGTCGAAGCGGCATTCCTGCCGGACGGCATCATCGTCGAGCAATCGGTGGCCGGCAAATCGTTCCGCGTGCTGGTCGCGGGCGGCCGGATTGCCGCCGCGGCGTGGCGCCGCCCGGCCCAGGTGACGGGCGATGGCGTGCACAGCATCCGTGATCTGGTGGCGCGCGAAAACCGCAATCCGCTACGCAGCGCCGACCATGTGAATATCCTCTCGGCGCTGCGGCTCGATGCGCACGCCGACGCCGTGCTGGCGCGCCAGGGCTTCACGGTCGACAGCATTGCGCCATCTGGCCAGCCGGTGCGCCTGCGCGCGCGCGCCAACCTGGCCACCGGCGGCACCGTGGAAGACGTCACCGACCGGCTGCCCAGTTCCACCCGGCGCCTGTGCGTGCGCACGGCCGCCACCATCGGCCTGGACGTGGTCGGCATCGACATCGTCTGCGCCGATATTGGCCTGCCTCTGAAGGGGCAGGGTGGAGCGATCGTCGCGGTGACCGCCATGCCGGACGTGCGCATGCATGAACACCCGACCGTCGGCATGGCGCGCGACGCCGGTGACGCCATCGTTGACAGTTTATTGGGCGACTCGGACGGCCGCATCCCGCTGATCGCCGTCACCGGCACCAACGGCAAGACCACCACCGCACTGATTGTGGCCCACTGCGCCGCCATGGCCGGCTTGCTGACCGGCGTGACCACCACCGAGGGCGTGTTCATCGACGGCGAGCGCGTGGCTACCGGCGACTGCACCGGCTACTGGTCGGCGCGCACCGTGCTGGCCGACTCCGAGGTCGAACTGGCGGTACTGGAAACGGCCCGGGGCGGCATCCTGAAACGGGGGCTGGCGTTCGACCGCTGCGACGTCGGCATCGTGCTCAACGTGACGGCCGACCACCTGGGCCTCGATGGCGTCGATACGCTGGAAGACCTGGCGCAAGTGAAAGCCGTGGTGGCGTCGTCGGCGTCGCACGCGGTGGTGCTCAATGCCGAAGACCGCCTGTGCGTGGCAATGGGCAGGCGCGTGCGCCCTGGCGTGGAAATCGTGTATTTTTCGATGGAAGCGGACAACCCGGTGTTGCTGCAGCACCTGGACCGGTCCGGGCGCGCCGTGTATTTGCAGGACAATGCCGTCATCATCGCCGACGGCACCCGCCGCCACGAACTGCTGCGCGTGGAAGCCATGCCGTGCGCGCTCAATGGCATCGCGCGCTACAACATCGCCAACGCCATTGCGGCGGCGGCAGGGTTGATGGCGGCCGGCTTCGACCAGCACCAGATCGCCGACGGCCTGTCGACCTTTGTCTCCGACGGCAAAACCAACCCGCTGCGCGCCAACGTTTTCGACGTGCGCGGCGTGACGGTAATCGTCGACTACGCCCACAACGCTGCGGCATACATGGCGCTGGCCGAGATGGCGCGTGCCATGCTGCCGGGCCAATTGATCGGCGTGGTGACCGCGCCGGGCGACCGCCGCGACGCCGAGTTGCTCGACATCGGCCGCACCTGCGGCGCCCGGTTCGACGAGCTGGTGGTGTACGAAGCCGAGCAGCGCGTGCGCGCGCCCGGCGCCACCGCCGACCTGATCCTGGCGGGCGCGCGCACGCAGGCGGGCCTGTCGGACACGCTGCACCGCGAACTCGACGCAGCCGCTGCCGTGCGCCTCGGGCTGGCACTGTGCGCACCCGGCGACGTGCTGGTTTTTGCCTGCGGCACCACGCTGCAAGTGCTGGTCGACGCGGTCCGCGCTACCGATCCAGAGGTGGCCGACCGTATTGCTGGCGAGATCGAAACCTAGCTTCAGGTACACTAAGTCGCATTACCATTGCGCAACCTTGCCGCAGCGGTCGCCGTATCTAGCGAGAAATCTGCTAAGATACCGCCCCTTCTACAGAAAGGTCTCCATGGCAAATGCGTGCGGCGTCGACTTCGGTACGTCCAATTCCACAGCCGGCTGGGTTCAGCCAGGCAAGTCGTCCCTGCTTGCGCTGGAAGATGGCAAAGCCACCTTGCCGTCCGTGGTGTTTTTTAATGCCGACGACGACGAGGTCAGCTACGGCCGTGCGGCTCTGGCGAATTACCTGGAAGGCTATGAAGGGCGCCTGATGCGCTCGCTCAAAAGCTTATTGGGCACCAGCCTGATCGACGGCCAGACCGAAGTGGCGGGCCGCGCGTTGCCGTTCCGCATGCTGCTGGCCCAGTTCATCGGTGAAGTCAAACGCCGCGCCGAAGAACAGGCGGGCGAAGCGTTTACGCACGCCGTGTTCGGGCGCCCGGTGTTTTTTATCGACGGCAACCCGGCCGCCGACAAGGAAGCGGAAGACACCTTGTCGGACATCGCCCGGTCGGTTGGCTTTCGCCAGGTCAGTTTCCAGTTTGAACCGATTGCCGCTGCCTTCGACTATGAATCGCAGATCGACCGCGAAGAACTGGTCCTGATCGCCGACATCGGCGGCGGCACCTCCGACTTTTCTTTGGTGCGCCTGTCGCCCCAGCGCGCCACGCGGGTCGACCGCCGCAACGACATCCTTGCCACCGGCGGCGTGCACATCGGCGGGACCGATTTCGACAAATACCTCAGCCTCGCCTCGGTCATGCCGCTGCTCGGCTATGGCAGCGCGCTCACCAGCGGCGCCCAGATCCCGTCCAGCTATTATTTTAATCTTGCCACCTGGCACACCATCAACCAGGCCTACACCAGGAAGAGCATCACGCAGCTGGCCGACCTGGTGCGCGACGCGCGTGAGCGCAGCAAGCTCGAGCGCCTGCAAACGCTGATCGACGAGCGCGCCGGCCACTGGCTGGCGATGCAGGTGGAAGAGGGCAAGATCGCCCTGTCGGCCAGCCCCAGCGCGACCATGGAGCTGAACCGCTTCTCGCCGCCGGCCTCGCTGGTCATCCACCGGTCCGACTTTGAAAACGCGATTTTGCCGCTGGTCGATACGGTCGACCGCACCGTGCTGCAACTGCTGACTGACGCGGGTGTCAGCGTCGACCAGGTCGATACCGTGTTCTTTACCGGCGGCTCGAGCGGGGTCGGCCTGCTGCGCCAGCGCATTGCGGCGCTGGTGCCGAACGCGCGCAAGGTCGAGGGCGACCTGTTCGGCAGCATCGGCGCCGGTCTCGCGCTCGATGCCCAGCGCAAGTTCGGCTAGGCAATCGTCATGAGCGTGTTTGCCCGCCCCATCGTCATGCTCGACTTCGAGACCACCGGCCTGTCGCCCGCGTTCGGCGACCGCATCACCGAGGTGGCCGCCGTGCGCATCGTGGAAGGACGCATTACCGAGCGCTACGTGTCGCTGGTCAACACCGGCGCGCGGATTCCATCCTTTATCACGTCGCTCACTGGCATCACGCAGGCGATGGTCGATGGCGCCCCGCCGGCGACCCGGGTGGTGCCCGAGCTGCTCGACTTCATCGGTACCGACACGCTGTCGGCCCATAACGCATCGTTCGATGAAAAATTCCTGCTGGCCGAGAGCGAACGCCTGGGCCAGCGCTGCGGTCACGCCAACCTGGTGTGTTCCCTGAAACTGTCGCGCCGGGTGTTTCCCGGTATGGTCAGCTACAAGCTCGGCGAGCTGTCGCGCCAACTCGGCATCGGCTTTCGCAGCGCCGCCCACCGGGCCGAGGCCGATGCCGAAGTGGCAGCCGAAGTACTGATCCATATTGCGCGCCACCTCGGCAGAAAATATGAACTGCAGCAATTGCCGGCCGATTTGCTGGTGGCGCTGAACCGGCTCGCCGCCGCGAAAGTACCGGCTTACCTGGGCAAGTACGCGCAACAGGCCGCGCCAAAGTAAGCGCCGCAGCGCACACGATTGTGCTTGCACAAATCCGGTGCAGTCATGGCTCATTATTATTTTGGCAATGCGCTCATTTGTTCGGGCGACCAGCCGAAAGCCGCCAATGCCTCGCCATCCCTCCGCCGCTCAGGACGACCAGACTTTCGCCTGGTTCCTCGCCGCGGCCAGGCGTGGCAACCCCTACGCCCAATTCAACCTCGGCATGCTGTACAAAAATGGCAGCGGCGTGGCGCGCAACGACGCCGCCGCCGTGGCCTGGTTGCGCCGTGCCGCCGAGCAGGGACTCGCGTTTGCCCAGAACCAGCTCGGGGCCATGCTGTATAACGGTCAGGCCCAGTCGGGCGACCGCGCGCGCGACGATTGCCAGGCCGCGCACTGGCTGCGCTGCGCGGCCGAGCAGGGTGACGCCTCGGCCCAGCAAAACCTGGGACTGCTGCATGGCGAGGGGCGCGGCGTTGCGCAGGATGCCGAGGCGGCGGTAGGCTGGTTTTACCGGGCCGCAGAGCAGGGCGTGGCCCGGGCCCAGGCCCTGCTGGCCGAATGCTATCTGTATGGGCGGGGCGTGCCCGTCAACTACCCGCTGGCCGCGGCGTGGTTGCGCAAGGCGGCGGCGCAGGGCGATGCAGCAGCCCAGTTCAACCTGGGCCTGATGCACGCCACCGGCCAGGGTGTCGCGGTCGACCCGGTGCGCGCCGGACGCTGGTACGCGCTGGCGGCCGCGCAGGGCGACGCCAGCGCCCAAAACAACCTGGCCGTGCTGTACGCCAACGGCGAGGGCATGGCGCGCGACGACCTGCTGGCGGTGCACTGGTATCGCGCTGCCGCCGGGCAGGGTCATGTGCTGGCCCAGTACAACCTGTCCGGTATGCTCGCCAGCGGGCGCGGCTGCGCGCCGGACGCCGTGCGGGCGCATATGTGGATGCTGCTTGCCGCCAGCAGCGGCGATGCGACGGCCTGCAGCAGCGTCGAGGCCGCCCGGCTGCGGCTCACAGCGCACCAACTGGCGCGCGCCGAGGAAATGGCCAGCGCCTGGCAGCGCGCGCGGCGCCAGCCCTGACCTGTGCAGCCAGTTGTTTTCACGCTATCATCGAAGTCGGCATCTGCCATTTTTCCTCCTGCGAGAAAACCCATGCACATGAAAAAAGCGGCTGTGGCCGTTGCGGTACTGTCCGCGCTTGGCGCCAATACCCTGGCCCAAACCTGCCCCGACTACGGCCCCGCACTGACCTACCCGGTCACCAAGAAAAGCGCCCAGAGCGACAACTACCACGGCACCACCATCGCCGACCCGTATCGTTGGCTGGAAGACGCCAACAGCAGCGAGACGCAAGCCTGGGTCGAAGCCCAGAACAAGGTCACGCAAGGCTACCTGGCCACCATCCCGCAGCGCGACGCAATCCGCCAGCGCCTGACCAAACTGTGGAACTACGAGCGCTATTCGGTGCCGTACAAGGAAGGCGGGCGCTATTTCTACAGCCGCAACGACGGGCTGCAAAACCAGGCCGTGCTGTACACCATGGCCGAACTGTCCGACACGCCGCGCGTGCTGCTCGACCCGAACAAGCTGGCCGCGGACGGTACCGTGGCACTGGCCGGGATCGCCGTCAGCCCGAACGGTTCCTTGCTGGCCTACGGCACCGCCGCGTCCGGTTCCGACTGGAACGAGTGGAAGGTGCGCGACATCGCCACTGGCAAGGATCTGGCCGACCACCTCAAGTGGGTGAAATTTTCCGCGACCGCCTGGACGCGCGATGGCAAGGGCTTCTTTTACAGCCGCTACGACGAGCCGAAGGAAGCCACCAAGCTGGCCGACGTCAATTATTTCCAGAAACTGTACTACCACAAGATCGGCACACCCCAGTTGGCCGACACGCTGGTCTACGACCGCCCGGACGAAAAAGAATGGGGTTTCCGCGCCCACACCACCGACGATGGCCACTACCTGGTCATTACCGCCACCAAGGGCACCGCGCACAAATACCGCGTGTTCTACAAGGACCTGACCAAGCCGGGTGCGAAGGTGCTGCCGCTGATCGACAACTTCGACGCCGCATACGATTTCATCGACAACGTCGGCCCGGTGTTTTATTTCAACACCGACCGCAAGGCGCCGCGCCAGCGCATCGTCGCCATCGACACCCGCAAACCTGGCGAGGCCAACTGGAAAACCATCGTGCCGGAACAGACCGAGACCCTGGTCGCCGCCCAGATGCTGAACCAGCAACTGGTCATCGAATACCTGGCCGACGCGCGTAGCGCAGTCAAAGTGGTTGATTTGACGGGCAAGCCGGTGCGCGACATCGGTTTGCCCGGCATTGGCTCGGTGGCGGGATTCTCGGGCAAGCGCGGCGATGCCGAGACGTTTTACTCGTTCACGGGGTACACCAACCCGACCACGATTTACCGCCTCGACATGGCCAGTGGCAAGAGCGAAGTGTTCCGCCAGCCGAAGGTCGACTTCGACCCGGCCCAGTATGAAACGCGCCAGCAATTCTTCACTAGCCGCGATGGCACCAAAGTACCGATGTTCATCGTCTCGAAGAAGGGCATCAAGCTCGATGGCAGCAATCCAACTTACCTGTATGGCTACGGCGGCTTCAATATCTCGATGACGCCGGCCTTCTCGCCAGCCAACCTGGCGTGGATGGAAATGGGCGGCGTCTACGTGTCGGTGAACCTGCGCGGCGGTGGCGAATATGGCGAGGCGTGGCACGAAGCCGGCACCAAGCTGCGCAAGCAAAACGTGTTCGACGATTTTATTGGCGCGGCCGAATGGCTCATCGCCAACAGGGTGACGTCGCCGGCGAAGCTGGCCATTGGCGGCGGCAGCAACGGCGGCTTGCTGGTCGGCGCGGCGCTGACGCAGCGTCCGGAACTGTTCGGCGCGGCGATCCCGCAAGTGGGCGTGATGGACATGCTGCGCTTCCACAAGTTCACCATCGGCTGGGCCTGGACGTCCGATTACGGTTCGTCGGAAAACCCGGAAGAGTTCAAGGCGCTGGTCAAATACTCGCCGCTGCACAACCTGAAACCGGGTACCTGCTATCCGGCGACGATGGTCACCACGGCCGACCACGACGACCGCGTGGTGCCGGCGCACAGCTTTAAATTTGCCGCCACCGAGCAGGCGGCGCAGGGCGGCAGCGCCCCGGTCATCATCCGCATCGACACCAAGGCCGGCCATGGCGCGGGCAAGCCGACCACCAAGCAGATCGAGGAAGTGGCCGATCGCTGGGGTTTCCTGGTCAAAAGCCTGAAGATGTAAACAAGGCATTCGCATGAGAACCCGGGGCCGCGCAGGCGCCCCGGGTTTTTTTACGTTTACCTGTGCACGACCACCAGCAGCGCCTTCGCCTCCGTTTTGCCAGTATTTCTCAGCACGTGATTCTGGTCGGCGCCGTAGCGCGCCGTGCCGCCTGTTTTGAGCTTGCGCTTCGACGTTCCCACCTCGATTTCAACCGACCCGTGCAGCACCGTCAGGTGTTCGTTTGTGCCCGGATCGTGGGCCTGCGAGGCCAGTTCGCCGCCGGGCGCCAGCGTCAATTCATACCACTCGTATTTACCGGCCAGCTCCATCGGCCCCAGGATGCGCAGCACGTAACCCGCGTGGTTGCCCGGCAGCGTCGGTGTTTCGTGCGCATCGAGTACGCGGATGGCCTCCACCTCGCGCGGCTCGGACGAAAGCAATTCGCCGATCTGCACACCCAGCGCATTGGCCAGGCGCCAGGTAATGGCAATGGTCGGATTGGCCTTCTCGCGCTCGATTTGGGACAGCATCGATTTCGAAACGCCGGCAATGCGCGACAGGTCTTCCAGCGTCAGGCCGCGCGCCAGGCGCATGCGCTGCAGGGTGGCGCCGACTTCGGGCGGGGCGTTGGTGGCGGGCGAGGTGATCATCATGAAGGGTTGCTTAACGTTAAGGGTGCGCCTTGCCAAGTTCAGTCAGCACGGGTAATATCCATTATATTGAATTTAAGTTCGAGATACAGGAAAACGTATGAAGCAGTACGCTCCCATCGAACCGGTGCAAAATACAGCATAGCGCACTTGCCGGCCCGGCCGGCATCAACTTTGACGAGGACACCATGAGCGATCAAGCGAAAAACGCCTTTTACAGCGGCCTGCAACACAATCTCGAGACCCTGCGCGAGCAAGGGCTGTACAAGCCGGAGCGCGTACTGGCCTCGCGCCAGGGCGCCGAAGTGGTGTCAATTGACGGCCGCACCCTCATCAATATGTGCGCGAATAACTACCTCGGCCTGTCGGGCGACCTGCAAACCCAGGAAGCGTCGATCGAAGCGACCAAAAAATACGGCTACGGCCTGTCCTCGGTGCGCTTCATTTGCGGCACCCAGACCGTGCACAAGGAACTCGAAGCAGCGCTGTCGACCTTCCTCGGCACCGACGACACCATTCTTTATGCGGCCGCCTTTGACGCCAACGGCGGCGTGTTCGAGCCGCTGTTCGACGAGAACGACGCCATCATCTCCGACGCCCTGAACCACGCCTCGCTGATCGACGGCATCCGCCTTTGCAAGGCTGCGCGCTACCGCTACGCCAACAACGACATGGTTGACCTGGAAGCGCAACTGCAGGCCGCCACCGCAGCCGGCAAGCGTCATAAAGTCATCGTCACCGATGGCGTGTTCTCGATGGACGGCACCATTGCCCACCTCGATAAAATTGTCGAACTGGCCGAGAAATACGGCGCGCTGACCCTGATCGACGAGTCGCATGCATCCGGCTTCATGGGCAAGACCGGGCGCGGCACGCACGAGCACCACAATGTCATGGGCCGCATCGACATCATCACCGGCACGCTGGGCAAAGCCCTGGGCGGCGCGATGGGCGGTTTTACCTCGGGCCGCAAGGAAGTCATCGACACGCTGCGCCAGAAGTCGCGGCCTTACCTGTTCTCGAACACGCTGGCGCCAATGATTGCCGGGGCCTCGCTGTCGGTGCTGAAGCGCCTGGAAAAATCGACCGAACTGCGCGACCGACTGCATGAAAATACCGCATTCTTCCGCGCCGAAATTGAGCGCATCGGCTTCACCATCAAGCCGGGCACACACCCGGTGGTGCCGGTGATGCTGTTCGAAGCGCCCATTGCACAGAAGTTCGCGGCGCGCATGTTTGAGCTGGGCGTGTTGTTGTCCGGGTTCTTTTACCCTGTGGTGCCGATGGGGCAGGCGCGCGTGCGTGTGCAGCTTTCCGCAGCCCACACCCGCGAGCAGCTCGAATTCGTGCTCAAGGCCTTCGAGCAGGCCGGCCGTGAACTCGGCATCCTCAAGACGATTTAATTCATACCATTTACACAGTTTAGGAAATTCATGGAACGCATCCTCATCATCGGCGCCAACGGGCAAATCGGCAGTGAACTGGTGGAGGCGCTGGCCGCCCGCCACGGTAGCAGCAACGTCATCGCTTCCGACATCAGCCCGACCAATCTCTACGGCGCGGCGCGCTATGTGCGCCTGGATGTGATGGACAAGGCGGGCCTGGCCCAGCTCGTGGCCGACGAGTCGATCACCCAGGTGTACCAGCTGGCGGCGCTGTTGTCGGCCACCGGCGAACAGGCGCCCCTGAAAGCCTGGAGCCTGAACATGGATGGCCTGTTGAATATCCTGGAAGTGGCGCGCGAGCGCGGTGCAGCAGGCACGCCGCTGCGCGTGTTCTGGCCATCGTCGATCGCCGCCTTCGGCCCGAACACCCCGTCCGAGAACACCCCGCAGTACACGGTGATGGATCCGACCACGATCTACGGCATCAGCAAACTGGCCGGCGAGCGCCTGTGCGAGTACTACTTCACGAAATACGGCGTGGATGTGCGCTCGATCCGCTATCCGGGCATCATCAGCTACAAGTCGCCTCCGGGCGGCGGCACCACCGATTACGCCATCGCGATCTTCCACGCTGCCTTGAAAGGCGAAGACTACAGCTGCTTCCTGGGCCCGGAGACCACGCTGCCGATGATCTACATGCCCGACGCAATCCGCGCCACCATCGAATTGATGGAAGCGCCGCTTGCGAACGTGGTGATCCGCTCGTCGTACAACGTGGCTGGCGTGTCGTTCAACCCGCGCGAACTGGCCGCCGCCATTGTGCGCAAGCTGCCGGCATTTATCATTTCGTATGCGCCGGACAGCCGCCAGGCGATTGCCGATACCTGGCCGAAAAGCCTGGACGACAGCCGCGCCACGCAGGACTGGGGCTGGAAAGCGGCGGTTGGTACGGAACAGATGGTGGCCGACATGCTGGCCAACGTCAAAGTGGACGTCCGCACCGCCGTCGCTGCCTGAGCCACGCATAAAAAAATAACGGAGACTGGCGATGGACATGAGTGTGTTTGATCTTTTCAAGATCGGTATCGGGCCGTCGAGTTCGCACACGGTGGGGCCGATGGTGGCGGCGCGCCGCTTCCTGCTCGAATGCGGCGAGGCTGCGCTGGCTGCGGCAAGCGGGGTGGAAGCGCACCTGTACGGCTCGCTTGCGCTGACCGGCATCGGCCATGCGACCGACAAGGCGGTCATTCTCGGCCTGATGGGCGAGACGCCGATGGATGTCGACCCGCTGACAGTCGACGACCGCCTGGCCGAAGTGGAACTCGATGGCGTCTTGAAATTGCTGGGTTTGAAAGAGATTTCGTTCACGGCACGCACCGGCCTGGTCTGGCACAAGGCGTCGAGCCTGCCTGAGCATCCGAACGGCATGAAGTTCGTCCTGCAACTGGCGGACGGCAGTGTCATCGAGCGCATCTTTTATTCGGTGGGCGGCGGCTTCATCACGGCCGCCGGCGACAGCCAGGTGCGCGCAGAAGCAGGCGGCACAAATGCAGTCGCGTACCCATTCGACACCATGCGCCATCTGCTCGACCACGGCCAGCGCACCGGCCTGTCCATCCCCGCCATGCTGCGCGCCAACGAATGCCAGCGCATGGAGAATACCGCCCTCGACGCCGGCATCGACCGCATCTGGGGCGTGATGCGCGATTGCATCGCACAGGGTCTGGTTACCGGGGGCCAATTGCCCGGTGGCCTGAATGTGAAACGCCGCGCGGCCAAGCTGTGGTCGCAGTCGCAGCAAACCCTGCACGTCGACAACCGCAGTAATGTCCTGCCGCACGATGCGGTGCACCAGGTCAGCCTGTATGCGATGGCGGTCAATGAAGAGAATGCCGCCGGTGGCCGCGTGGTCACGGCGCCGACGAATGGCGCGGCCGGTATTATTCCCGCGGTCTTGCGCTACTACGCCGAGGATTGTCGCCCGAGCGACCCGGTGCGTGGCATCCGCGAATTCCTGTTGACGGCAGCCGCAATCGGCATGCTGTGCAAAAAAAACGCCTCGATTTCGGGTGCCGAAATCGGTTGCCAGGGAGAAGTCGGCGTCGCCTGCGCGATGGCTGCCGCCGGCCTGGTGGCGGCGCTGGGTGGTAGCAACGAGCAAATCGAAAACGCCGCCGAGATCGGCATCGAGCACCACCTCGGCATGACCTGCGACCCGATTGGCGGCCTGGTCCAGATCCCCTGCATCGAGCGCAACGGCATGGGCGCCATCAAGGCCATCACGGCGGCCTCGCTGGCCTTGAAAGGAGACGGCACCCATTTCGTCAGCCTCGACCAGGCCATCGAAACCATGCGCCAGACCGGCGCCGACATGCAAGTCAAATACAAGGAAACCTCCCTGGGCGGCCTCGCCATCCACGTCGTCACGGTCAACCACGCCGCTTGCTAAAAATCCATTACCCAACAATGAGGGTCAGAGTAGATTAAATGTGCAATTTTCCAAAGTTTCCAATCAATTCTACTCTGACCCTCATTGCGCTTTTCACGGGGCAATTGCTCGATAATTAGGGTCAGAGTCGATTTATTGAGCAAGACACAAAAATGCCAAATAATTCGACACTGACCCTACCGTGGCGTGGTGACGGATGGCAAGTCGGCAATATCGGGGCGGGGGCACTATAATTGGTGGTCGCCACCTGATTTTTACGGATTTGAACAGCATGCATTACGTGTCCACCCGCGCCACCAGCGCCTCCGCTTCCCGCAATCCCCAGGAATTTTCGAATATTTTGTTGGCGGGACTCGCGCCGGATGGCGGCCTGTATTTGCCAGCCGAGTATCCGCAGGTGTCCAGTGCCGAGCTCGATACGTGGCGCACGCTGTCGTATGCGGATCTGGCGTTTGAAATCCTGCGCAAGTTTGCCACCGATATTCCGGAGGCCGACCTGAAGATTCTGGTGAGCAAGACCTACACGCCGCAGGTGTATAAAAACGCCCGTGCCGGCGATGCCGCGGCCGACATCACGCCGCTGCGCGTGCTCGAAGAGGCGGATGGCAAGACCTTGATCTTGCAGGCGCTGTCGAACGGACCGACACTGGCCTTCAAGGACATGGCGATGCAGTTGCTGGGCAATCTGTTCGAGTACACGCTGGCCAAGGACGAGGCGCAGCTGAATATCTTTGGCGCGACCTCGGGCGACACCGGCAGTGCCGCCGAATATGCCATGCGCGGCAAGCGCGGCGTGAAGGTGTTCATGCTCTCGCCGCACAACAAGATGAGCCAGTTCCAGACCGCGCAGATGTTCAGTTTGCAGGACGCGAATATCTACAATATCGCCGTCGAAGGCGTGTTCGACGATTGCCAGGACATGGTGAAAGCCGTCTCGAACGACCTGGCCTTCAAGGCGCGCCACCGGATTGGCACCGTTAATTCGATCAACTGGGCCCGCGTCGTCGCCCAGGTGGTGTATTACTTCCGCGGCTACCTCGCCGCCACCAGCGATAACAGCCAGAAGGTGTCGTTCACGGTCCCGTCCGGGAATTTCGGCAATATCTGCGCCGGCCACATCGCGCGCATGATGGGTCTTCCAATCGACAAACTGGTCGCCGCCACCAATGAAAACGACGTGCTCGACGAATTCTTCCGCACCGGCGTCTACCGCGTGCGCAAGTCGGCCGAAACGTACCACACCAGCAGCCCGTCGATGGACATCTCGAAAGCGTCGAACTTCGAGCGCTTCATCTACGACCTGGTTGGCCGCGACGCCGCCCGTACCCACGCCCTGTTCACCAAGGTGGAAACGCACGGCGGCTTCGATCTGTCCGGCGCGCCCGGCAGCGATGGCGACGAATTCAAACTGGTGCGAAAGTATGGCTTCCAGTCGGGACGCTCGACGCACCAGGACCGCCTCGCCACCATCCGCGACGTCGAAGACGATTACGGCATCACGATCGATCCGCACACCGCCGACGGCATCAAGGTCGCGCGCGAGCACCAGGTCGCCGGCGTGCCGATGATCGTGCTGGAAACCGCGCTGGCGGCGAAATTCAACGAGATCATCCTCGATGCGCTGGGCATGGACGCGGTCCGCCCGGCCGGCTTCGAAAACATCGAAGCGCTGCCACAAAAATTCATCGTGATGGGCGCCGATGTCGCCGCTATGAAGTCGTACATCGCGAAAAATACGGCGCTCTGAGAATGACAGCTGCCCCTTACCGTAAACCCATGCTGACCGTGCGCGCGGCACTCGACCATCTGCTGGCCGCGGTGCGTCCGCTGACGGCGACGGAATCGATCGCGACGCTGTCCGCCAATGGCCGCGTCCTCGCAGCAGCGCAGGCGGCCACGATCAACGTGCCATCCGCCGACAACACCCAGATGGATGGCTACGCCGTGCGCGCCGCCGACTGCGCCAGCGGCGACGCGGTACTCAAGGTCACCCAGCGCATCCCGGCCGGCCACGTCGGCCAGCCGCTGGCGGCCGGTACCGCCGCGCGTATCTTCACCGGCGCAATGATTCCAGAAGGCGCCGATGCGGTCGTCATGCAGGAACAGTGCGAAGCGGGCGAGGGCGTCGTCACCGTGCGCCATGCGCCACAAGCCGGCGAATGGATCCGCCGCAGCGGCGAAGATATCCACGCCGGCGCCACCATCCTCAGCGCCGGCACGCGCCTGCGCGCCCAGGAACTCGGCCTGGCAGCATCGGTCGGCCTGGCGAGCCTGCCGGTGGTGCGCCGCGTGCGCGTCGCCGTCTTCTTCACCGGCGACGAATTGACGATGCCGGGCGAAGCACCCGGCGGCCAGCTGGCGCCCGGCGCCATCTACAACTCGAACCGTTTTACTTTGCGCGCACTGCTGGAAAACCTTGGCTGTGAGATCACCGACTACGGCATTGTGCCGGACACGCTGGACGCCACCCGCGCCACCTTGCGCCTGGCCGCCCAGGAGCACGACCTGATTGTGACCTCGGGCGGCGTGTCGGTCGGCGAAGAAGACCATATCAAACCGGCCGTCGAAGCAGAAGGGCGGCTCGACATGTGGCAGATCGCCGTGAAACCCGGCAAGCCGCTCGCCTTCGGTGAAGTCCAGCAGGCCTTCTTCCTCGGCCTGCCCGGCAATCCGGTCTCGAGCTTCGTGACCTTTTTGTTGTTCGTGCGCCCGTTCATCCTGCGCCTGCAAGGTGTCGCCGGCGCCGTGGAACCGCGCGCCTACACGATGCGCGCCGATTTCGACTGGCCCAAAGGCGACCGCCGCAATGAATTCCTGCGCGCCCACATCAACGACGCCGGCGGCCTGGCACTGTTCCCGAACCAGGGTTCCGGCGTGCTCACGTCCACCGTCTGGGGCGACGGCTTGATCGACAACCCGCCGGGGCAGGCGATCGCCTGCGGCGATATGGTGCGGTTCATTTCCTTTGTCGACCTCCAACACTGACCCCATCATGCAAATCAACCTACGATTTTTCGCCAGCGTGCGCGAGCTGCTCGGCACCGCAAACGAAGCACTCACCGTCGCCGGCGATGTCACTACCGTTGGTGCCGTGCGCACCTTGCTGGCCGCGCGCGGCGGCGCCTGGGCCGAGGCACTGGGGGAGGGGCGCGCACTGCGCATGGCCTTCAACCAGGTGATGTGCCCGGCCACCACGCCGCTGCAGGAGGGCTGCGAAGTGGCCTTCTTCCCACCGGTGACCGGCGGCTAGTCGAGCGCGCGCGCTACCCATCCTGCGATGCCGGGAAGGGTCTGAAAATCGGCCACCGAGCGACACGCAATGTGCGGATGGCGCGCCTGCAGCATGCGCGCCAATGCAGCGCCGGGTCCAAGTTCCAGCGCCACCGTGATGCCAGCTTCCGAACACGCGTCCATGCACGCGCTCCATTCGATCGTCTCGGCCAGCTGGCGCGACAGCCGGTCGATGGCAACCTCACGGCGCAGCACCCGGCCCGCGTCGATACCCGCCAATACGGGGACCCGCGGCGCCGTCAATGTCGACTGTTCCAGCAGCGCGCCAAAAGGGGCGACGGCAGCCTGCATCAGCGCCGTGTGCGACGCCACGCCCACCGGCAGGCGTTGGATGCGTGCGCCAGGCCAACGGTCGGACATGGCGTCGAGCCGGGCCAGTACCCCCCCGACGATACAAGTGTCATGGCCCGTCACAATGGCCACCCCCGCACCCACCTGTCCGACGTCGACGCCGCTGACTGCAGCCAGGCCTTGCGCGACGCCGGCGGCGGCGGCATCCATCAATGCCGCGCGCGCGCGGGCAAGGCCCACCGCTTGTTCCAACGGCAGCGCACCCGCAACGCCATACGCGGCGAGCTCGCCGACGCTGTAGCCGGTTATCAGCGCCGGCGCCGGCAACGTATCCCGCAGCGCCAGCCACATCGCCAGCGTGGCGGCCACGATGGCCGGCTGTGCCACGCGGTTGTCAAACAGCGCTTGTGGATCGTCCGGCAGCGCACAGTGTTCCAGAAAAGCGCGCGCGCCTGCGTGAGCGCGGGCCAGGTCGAACATGTGCGCGTGCTGGCCACCCTGGCCAGGACAGAGCAACAGCAGGCGCCCGCTCACGGCGCCCCGCGCGTGCAGGCGCTATGCACGAAGCAGGTTGCGGCCAGCAGATCGGCCGCGCCACCGGGCGACAGGCGCGCGCCGATGAAGTTATGGTGCAGCGCGACGGCGCGCTCCATCCAGTCCGCCTGCGCGGTGCCGCCGGCATCGACGAATGCGCGCGCGCCTGCGCGGACCGTGCGCGCGCCCGCCAGGCCCCCGCGATGGACGACATTCGTGTCGTCGATCTGCGCCATCAGCGCGAACAGCGCATCCACACGGGCATGGCGCATGCTGCGACCGGCTGCCAGCGTGGCCTGCAGCGCAGGCACGCCGACGTCAAAGACGGACGGCAAGCCGAGCGCGCCTTCTTCGCGGGCGCCACGGGCGCCGTGTGCGTGCCCGGCCAGCGCTTCACCCCAGCAGATCAGCAAGACGGCGCGCAAGGCCGCCGGTGTCATCTGCAAGCCCTGGCTTGATGCGCGCCCGACCGCGGCGCACAGCAAACCGAGGCTGAAGATGGCGCCGCGGTGGGTGTTGATGCCGCTGGTGGCAAGCATCATGCGCCGTTCGGCGTCGATGCCGAGTGTGCGCAGGCGGGCAAAAGGTGCATCGTCGCGGCCAGCCTGGAACACGTGGCCAAAATAATGCCGCAAGGTGAACAGACTGCGCATGAAGGTGGCGGCCTGCATGTCGCTGTGGCTGCCGTTGTCGACCAGCGATACAAGGCCCGGCTTCGGGTACAGCACCAGTTCCGCATACAGGCTGCCGACAGCGATGCGCGCGATGTCCGCCGCCAGCGCCGTGTCGACGGGCGTGTCCGTGCGCATCATGCTGGCAGCGAACTGAAAAGCTGGGCCGGATCGGCCAGGCGCACCGTGTGCAAGGATTTCACCAGCACGCGAGCATGGTCGCGCCGCGCCGCGATCCACTCCTTCCAGGCCACTGCGTCGCCCGACGGGAACACGATCTCGCCGTCCAGCGGCAGCACCTGCGCGTGTTCTTCCAGCAGCGCCACGGCGGCGGCAAACTCACTGCGAGTCGTGGGCCGCGCCAGCAGGTCGATGTCGGAACCGGCGCGCAGGTAGGGTAAACCGGTGATGCTGGCCATGGCGAGCGAGCCGTAGACGCGCACGTCGAGCGCTTCAGCGGCACGCTGCAGCGCCACCAGGCCAGCCAGCCACTGTGGTGGTGCAGCGGCGATGGCGTCCGCCAGCGTCAGCGGCGGCGCGCTGCGCGCGATGTGTCTTGCGTCGACGACCAGCGCCACGCGCTGGCGTTCCGGCAGCGGTATGCCGAGGCAGACGGCGTCGGCACCGACACCCGCGTCACGGCGCCGCACGATCGCGGGCCAGTCCTGTTTTCGCCATTCGGTCAGCGCCGGCGCGGTGTCCCAGCCGGCCGGCGTCAGCCAGACCAGGTCATGGCGCGAGAACATCTTGTCCCGCCACGATCGCGTCGACCACGCGCTGCGCCAGACCGCGCCCGCCGCGCGCCAGGCCGAGCGCACTGCGCACGTCGCCGTAGCTGGTCAGCTGCAGCGCTTCCTCCAGGGCCACGCCGAGGTCGCCGCGCCAGATTGCCTGAATGCCGCCCATGCGCAGGTAGTTCTCCGGCCCCGGCGCAAACACCGGATTGTCGACAGCCAGTTCGGTCAGGCGTTCTTCCGGCACCTTGGTGATGCGTGCCATGGCCGGCAGGCCCATGACCCGGATGGTGGCATCCGGCAGAGCGTAGCAGGCATCTGCCATCAGGCCGCTGGTAATGAAGCCGCCCGACAGCGCCTGATCGTACACCAGGGCCATGATGCGGTGCCCGCTGCGGCGCGCCAGTTCAACGCATTTGCCCAGGTGCGCCATATAGCCGTTGATACCCAACATTTCATCGCGGTGGCGCAGGCGCTGGCCTTGGGTGTCGACCAGGATCAGGATCGGCCGACCGGGATGTTCGCGCACTGTCTGTAAAATGAAGCGCGCCTGCGCCAGCGCGGTTTCGACGCCTATCGGGACATGGCCGGTGGTGCCGACCACGGCCACCGTCGCGCCTGCCGCCGTGCCTTCGCCAGTCAATACCTGGTGCGATTCCGTGATGTTTGCGCCTTGCGGGAACAGCGCTGCCGTCAGTGTTTGCCAGTCCATCAGCGTGCTCCCAGTCGTACCGCGTCGACACGTTCGACAAACACGTCCGCTTCCAGCAACGGCAGGTCTTCCGGATCGGTCACGCCGATCGCCCGCCACAGTTCCATTGGTTCGCGTACGTGGCCGAAGCGTTCGTACCGATCCGTCAATAAGGCCTGCTCCGCTTCGAGCGCGGCCAGGGTCAGCGGCACCGGCCTGGTGGATGCCGCATCGATCTGCGCCAGCGCCGCGGCGCGAAACGCGTCGACCGAATCGGCCACCAGCGCCTGCACCTCGCCAAGCAAATATCGATGCTTGCCGCCGGTGGTGCGCCACACCAGCGCCCGATCGCGCGCATCGAATTCCTCCACCCCGGACGCGGTCTCGATCACCTCGGGGCCGGACATGGCAAGCCGGCCTTCTTCCGACATGACGATCGCATTCGTGCAGCGCGCCACGATGCCCATGCCGCCGAAGCAGCCATTCGATCCGCCGACCAAGGCGATGACCGGGATGCCGGCTGCGCGCACATCGAGCACGGCGCGCATCACTTCGGACACCGCAATCAGGCCGGCGTTCGCTTCATGCAGACGCACGCCGCCGGTTTCGAGCAGCAGCAGGACGGCAGCCGGCGCGTCGAGGATGGCGCGGCGCAGCATGCCGACCAGTTTGGCGCCGTGCACTTCGCCGACCGCGCCACCCATGAAGCCGCCTTCCTGCGCAGCGACGAACACCTGGCGCCCGTCCAGCTGCGCGCGGCCGACCGCGACGCCATCGTCAAACGCCACCGGCGCGTTCAACTGGCCCAGGTGGGGGCTGACCACGCGCGCCGAGGGCGGCAAAAATTCCTGGAAACTGCCAGGGTCGAACAGGCGCTGCAGGCGTTCGCGCGCGGTCGCTTCGAGATAGCTGCTCATCGCCCCTCCAGCATGGTTTCCACCGCCTGGTCCAGGCGCAGACTGACCACGGCGGGCGTCGCGCCCATGTCGTTGATCGCGATGCGAGTGTCCATTAACTGCCAGCGCGCCTGAAAGTCAGTCATGACCGCCTGCCAGATCGCGCCGAATCCCTCCGCCGCGGTGGCAACGGTGATGCTGCAGTCGCCGTTCAATGGCGCCGCTTCGATCAGCACCTCCAGGTTGCCGGAGCCGACCACGCCGACCACCTCGGCCTGGCGCACCAGCGGGCGCGTGCCGCCCTTGAAAACATACGTCAAATGTTCCATCGCTTTGATCTCACCAGTTCCTGAAGCGCTTCGGCGGCGCATACAGGCCGCCCGACGCACGTACCAGGTCTTTCATGTTTTTTGCTGCCAGCAGGTCGCGCGTGGCCAGCCGCTTGTCGATGCCGAGGTCTTCGGCGCGCCGGATCACACCGCGCGCGCGCAGCGCTTCCACCATCGGCTTGTCGCGCGCCAGCCCCACCGGCGTGTAGCCGGCCACACCCCGGATCGCCTGTTCGCGCTCCTGCGGACTGCGGCACAGCAGCAGGTTGGCGATGCCTTCTTCGGTCAGGATGTGCGTCACGTCGTCGCCGTAGATCATCACGGGCGGGATGTCGAAGCCAGCCTGCTCGGCCAGTTCCCACGCATCGAGCTTGTCGACGAAGGCCGGCTGCATGTGCTCGCGGAAGGTCTCGACGATCTGCACCACCAGCTTCTGGCCGCGCGGGATCGTGTCGATGCCGGCGCGCGCTTCGCGCCCGGCTTTCAGCCATGCCGGACTGGCGTGGCGCCGCCCGCGGGCGTCGGCGCCCATGTTCGGCGCGCCGCCGAAGCCGGCAATGCGGCCCAGCGTCGCGGTCGATGAATTACCCTGCAAATCGATCTGCAGGGTCGAGCCGATGAACATGTCGCAGGCGTAGTGGCCAGCCGCCTGGCACATGGCGCGGTTGCTGCGCATACTGCCGTCGGGCCCCACCGAAAACACGTCGGGGCGCGCGCGGATATAGTCTTCCATGCCGAGCTCCGAGCCGAACGAATACACCGATTCGGCAAACCCTGCTTCGATGGCGGGAATCAGGGCCGGATGCGGATTCAAGGCCCAGTGGCGCGCAATCTTGCCCTTCAAACCCAGCTGCGCCGCGTAGGTCGGCAGCAGCAGTTCGATGGCGGCCGTGTCGAAGCCGATGCCGTGGTTCAGGCGCTCGACCGCGTACTCGGCGTAGATGCCCTTGATGGCCATCATCGCCATCAGCACCTGGATGTCCGAGATTTGCGCCGGGTCGCGCGTGAACAGCGGCTCGATGTAGTACGGCTGCGGCGACTGCACCACGAAATCGACCCAGTCACCCGGGATGTCCACGCGCGGCAGCGTGTCGACGATGTTGTTGACCTGGACGATCACGATACCGTTTTTAAAAGCGGTCGCTTCGACGATGGCCGGCGTGTCTTCCGTGTTCGGGCCGGTGTACAGGTTGCCGTGACGGTCCGCCGCTTCGGCTGCCACCAGGCAGACGCGTGGCGGCAGGTCCATCATGTAGCGGCCGAACAGCTCGAGGTAGGTGTGAATGGCGCCGATGTGCAGCTGACCGGTGGACACCAGCTTGGCCACGCGCCCGGCTTGCGGCCCGCTGAACGAAAAGTCCAGTTTCGCGGCCACGCCGCGCTCGAACACGTCGAGGTGTTCGGGCAGGGCCAGCACCGACTGCAGCATGTGCAGGTCGTGGATCCGGGCCGGGTCGAGGTTGGCCAGCGCGCGCGCCAGAAAATCGGCTTGCTTCTGGTTGTTCCCTTCGAGGCAAACCCGGTCGCCGCTTTCGAGCGCAGCGTACAGCAGGTCGTCGACACGCCCGGCATCGACGACCTTGCCCTGCAAGCCGCTGCCAAGTAGCGCACCAACCCGGGCCAGGCGCGCGGCGCGGTTCACTTGCAGCGTGTTCCAGACTTTCATTACTTGGCCCCCATCAGCATGTCCGGCAAGGCCGTCGCGATCGACGGGAACAGGCACAGCAGAATCACGGCGATGAACATCAACCCGACGAATGGCATCACGCCCCAGATAACGTCCTTGAGCGGGATGTCGGGCGCGATGTTTTTAATGACGAAGATGTTCAGTCCCACCGGCGGGTGGATCAGGCCCATCTCCATCACAATGGTCATGGCGATACCGAACCAGATCAGATCGAAACCAGCAGCCTTCAGCGGCGGCAGGATGATCGGCGCCGTCATCAGGATGATCGACACCGGCGGCAGGAAGAAGCCAAACACGATGACCATGCCAAGGATCACCGCCAGCAGCAGCCAGCGCGACAAATGCATGTCGACGACGAACTGCGCTGCCGACTGGCTGATGTGCAGGTAGCTCATCACGTACGAGTAGAACAGCGACATCCCGATGATCAGCAAGAGCATGGTCGACTCCTTGATCGTCGAAGACAGGATCGGCGCCAGATCTTTCGGGCGCCAGACGCCATATACGACGGCGATCAGCACCAGCGCCAGCAGCGAGCCCAGGCCGGCCGTCTCGGATGGCGTGGCAAAGCCGCCGTACAGCGCAACCATCACGCCGATCAGCAGAATCAGGAAGGGCAGCACGCGCGGCAGCATTTCGACTTTCTGGCCGAGCGTGAAGTGTTCAGTGTCGAGGTAAGCCGACTTGACGCCGCCTCCTTCATACACCGTTTTCGCCATTGCATACTCTTTGCGGGCGCGGTAGACGGCGTAGCCCGCAAACAGGCCGACCAGCAGCACGCCGGGGCCGATCCCGGCCAGGAACAGGCGTCCCAGCGATTGTTCGGCGGCCACCGCGTACAGGATCATGGTGATCGACGGCGGCAGCAGGATGCCGAGCGTGCCACCGGCGGCGATGATGCCGGCCGCGAAACCGGGAGAGTAGCCACGCTTGCGCATTTCGGGAATGCCGGCCGAGCCGATGGCCGAGCAGGTGGCGGGCGACGAACCGGCCATGGCTGCGAACAGGGCGCAGGCAAACACGTTGGCGATGCCAAGACCGCCCGGCACCTTGTGCAGCCAGGCGTGGATGGCGCCATACAGATCGCGCCCAGCCGGCGACTTGCCGATGGCCGACCCTTTCAGGATGAACAGGGGAATCGACAGCAGCGTGATCGACGCCATCTCTTCATACACGTTCTGGGTGATCGTGTCGAGCGAGGTCGATGGCATGAAAAAGAACATGAAGCCGGTCGCCACGACGCCCAGGGCGAAGGCGATCGGCATCCCGGAAAACATGACAATCAGGGTGACGATCCCGTACAGGGCGCCTAAAGTAAGATCGCTCATGCCGGATTCCTCAAAGTACCACGCACGCCAACGAAGTGGGTAAGAACCTGCACCAGGATTTGCAGCGCCAGGATGCTCATCCCGGCCGCCATCATCCCGTACGGTATCCACAAGGGCGGGCCGAAGGTCGACGAGGTGGTCTGGCCGTCGACCCAGGCTTCATGGAACAGCGACCAGGATTTCCAGGAGAAGAAGGCGCAGAAGGCGAACGAGATGACGTCCACCATGAACAGCCGCACCGCATTCACACGCGGCGACAGCAGGGAACTCAAGGCTTCGATACCGATATGACCGCGCTGTCCTTGCACCCAGGCCGTGCAGAAGAAGGTCACGCCGACCAGCAGAAACACGGAGGCTTCATCCTGCCAGTCGGTGGGCGACTTGAAAAAATAGCGCGACACCACCGAATACGTCAGGATCAGGGCGGTCAGGATCAGTGCCCCCATCGACAGACGCATGAGGAAGGTATTGAAGCGCGCCAGCGCGACCGTCACGCCGGCCAGTGCCGCATTGTCGGGCAAGGCCAGCGACTTGGCTGGTTCGAGATCGAAGCCGTGGCTCACAGCGTTTTCTCCGCCAGGGCGAGCAGCTTGGCGCAGCTTGGACTGCGGCCGGCGTAGTCTTTCCACGCGGTGGCGCGGGCGATGGTCTGCCACTTTTTCAGCGCGGCCGGGTTCAGGTCGACCACCTTGGCGTTGACCTTCTGATACACGGCAGCGACGGCGGCATCGTCTTCCTGCGCCGATTTGCGGGCGAAGGTTTCGAGTTCCGCGCCGACGGCCATGATGGCGGCCTGCTGGTCTTTCGGCAGCTTGTCGAAGATCGGTTTCGAGATCATCAAGGGTTCCAGCATGAACCAGTACGCGCCGGCGCGGCCGGTGGTCAGGGCTTTCGAGACTTCCTCGAGACGGAACGAAATGAGCGAAGTCGACGACGTCAGGGCCGCATCCATCGCGCCGGTTTGCATGGCGGCGTAGATTTCATTGGATGGCAGGTTGATGACGGCAGCGCCGGCTTCCTTGAGCATCAGGTCCATTTCACGCGAACCGCCACGCACCTTCAGGCCCTTGGCATCTTCCGGATCGACGATGGGCTTGGAGCGCGAGGCCACGCCACCGGCTTGCCAGATCCAGCTGACGATGATGATGCCTTTTTCAGCCAATATGCGGGCCAACTCTTTCCCCACTTCGGCGTTCTTCCAGCCGTAGCTCTGGTCGTAGGAGGTCACCAGGCCAGGCATCAGGCCGATGTTCACTTCGGGCACTTCACCGCCGGCGTAGGACAGCGGCACCAGCGACAGGTCGAGCGCACCCTTGCGCATACTGGAGAACTGGGCATTCGTCTTCATCAGCGAGGAGCCGGGATAGATCGAGAATTTCAGTGCGCCCTTGGTGCGTTTTTCAACTTCGGCGGCGAACATGCGGCACAGGCGGTCGCGGAAGTCGCCTTCTGCCATATTGCCGCCGGGGAATTGGTGCGAGATTTTGAGCGTGGTGCCTTGGGCCCAGGCGGACGCCTGGAGCCAGAGTGGGGTGGTCGCGAGTGCTTTCACCAAGGTCCTGCGTGTCATGACGGACATGTACGTCTCCAAGTAATTGTCAACCGAACTATCGGATATTCATCTAACGTCGAATCGTGCTGGTATGCATCGTCCGATTTTGTGTATACAAGAATAAACTTTAAAAATACGTTGTCAAGCACTGAGCAGCTTTTATAATGAAAAACTGTCTACCCGAGTTATGCAAAAACCAAGATGAAAAGTCGTTCCGAAACCCTGCGCGACGCGATCGAAGAAATGATTGCGGTTGGTATCTACGCGCCGGGTCAGCATCTCGACGAGACCGATCTTGCTGCACGCTTTGGCGTGTCGCGTACGCCCATCCGCGAGACCCTGATCGGACTCGCATCGCGCGGGCTGGTGGTGATCCGCCCGCGCCGCGGCGCGGTGGTGGCCGAGTTCGGGCCGCAGCAACTGGTCGAGATGTTTGAAGTGATGTCGGAGCTGGAAGCGAGCTGCAGCCGGCTGGCCGCGCGGCGCATGACGGCGCTGGACCAGGCGGCGCTGGTGGCCGCCCATGCCGCCTGCAATGCCGCGCGCGATGCGGTTGACGAAGACGAGTATTACTACAAGAACGAGGCCTTCCACGAAGCCATTTATACAGGCAGTCATAACCAGTTCCTGATCGAGCAGACGCGCGCCTTGTACCGACGCCTGCGGCCGTATCGGCGCTTGCAGCTGCGCGTGCGCGACCGGATCGCGAATTCGTATGCGGAGCACGATGCAGTCGTCGCGGCCATCCTCAACGGCGACGGCGAGACTGCGGCAAAGCTCACGCGCGAGCACGTGATGATCCAGGGGCAGCGGTTTGCGGATTTGATGGCGTCGTTGCCGCAGTTAAGAGCCACGCCGCGCGAAGGCGCAGAACCGAGGCATGCAAGCGCGAGTCACCAGGCGACGTGACGTTGGCGGCTCGATTCGGGTTCCCGCCTGCGCGATGGCAGTTGCGCAAAACGATATAAATGATTTGCAAGATGGCGACAATTTAAAGCGTCATCTCCGCCAAGGCCATCAAACGGGCGCAGTTTGCATTCTTGCTCGCATAATCTACCCACGCCGTCTCGCGCGCGATCGCCTGCCATTTCTTCAAGCTGGCTGGATTCAGGTCGACAATGCGCGCATTTGCACGCTGGTAGACGGCCGCCACCGCCGCATCGTCTTCCTGTGCTGCGCGCAGCGCGAAGGCTTCGACCTGCGCGCCGGCGGCCATCACGGCAGCCTGCTGTTCGCGCGTCAGCTTGTCGTAGACCGCCTTCGACATCAGCAGCGGCTCGAACATGAACCAGTAGGCGCCGCCGCGCGCTGTGGTGAGCGATTTCGATACATCGTGCAGCGCGAACGACATCAGCGACGTCGACGATGTCAGTGCCGCGTCGAGCGCACCGCTGCGCATCGCCGCATGGATATCGTTCGACGGCAGGTCGACCACTGTCGCACCGGCGGCCTGCAGCACCACGTTCATCAGGTGCGAGCCGCCGCGCACGCGCAGGCCTTTCACATCGTCCGGCTCGACCACCGCACGGCTGCGCGAGGCCATGCCGCCGGCCTGCCAGATCCAGCTGACGACCACGATCCCATTCTCGAACAGGATGCGGGTGAGCTCCTTGCCAACCGGCGCATTTTTCCAGCCATAGCCTTGCGCGTAGGACGTCACCAGCCCCGGCATCAGGCCGATGTCCACTTCGGGCAGCTCCGGGCCGCCATACGACAGCGGCACCAGCGCCAGGTCGAGCGCGCCGCGCCGCAGCGCGCCGAACTGGGCCGGCGCTTTGGAAAGCTCGGCACCCGGATAGATGGAAAAGCGCAGGGTGCCGCGCGTGCGCCGCTCGACATCGGCGGCAAACTTGCGGCACAGGCGGTCGCGGAAGTCGCCCTCGGCCACGTTACCACGCGGGAATTGGTGGGAAATTTTAAGGCTGGTCGACTGGGCCCAGGCGCCCTGTTGCAACCAGAGTGGGCTGGTGGCGAGCGCCCCCAGCACAGTCCTGCGTGTGGTCAACGACATGCACATCCTCCAAGATGTTGATCGATCGCTTGTGGCAGCTCGCGGCACATCGTCTCCCTCTACGGGGAGGAGGTCGTGCGCTATTGATCGAGCCGTCGTCCCACTATATACAAAGCATTATACAAATCAACAACTAAAAAACGTGCGTGCCATATCGACTACAAGCCCTGTAAATAAGCGCGCAGCATGGTATTGACCCGTTGCGGCTGGTCGAACATCACGAAGTGCCGTGCATCCGGCACCGGCAGCACCTGCAGGTGGGGGGCACCGGCCAGCAGGGATTGGTACCAGGCCGCTTTTGCCTCTGGCGTGGCGCGCCCATACATTGGGTTCTGGTCGAACCATGGCGCCAGCACCAGGACAGGCGCCGTGATCTGCCCGAGGCCCGGGCGCAGGTCGAGGGCGAGGAGCTCGGCCATGTAGACGCCGGTGGCGGCCGGGTCGCTGCGTGCGCTCAGCAGCGCCAACTGGTCGGCCTGGGCCATGTCGCGCACCCCGATGGTGCGCATATAGGCTTGTTGCTGGCTGGCGAACAGGGCGGGATCGACCGCGGCCATGCGCGCCTTCATGTTCGCGGCCATGGCGGCGCGCTCGGCCGGTGGCATCGCTTCGGTGCCCGGAAAGACCGGCAAGCCATCGATGGCAACGACGCCGCCGACCGCCTGCGGCGCGGCCTCGGCCACGGCAAAGGCCAGGGTCGCCCCGAGGCTGTGGCCGATCAACACCGGCCGGTCGAGCTTGCGCGCCTTGATCAGTTCGAGCAGGCCTGCGCGGGCGGCGTCGAGGCCGGCGCCCGGCGGGAACGCTCGGCCATCGAAACCGGGCAGGGTGACGACATACAGCGTGTAATCGGGCGCCAGGTCGCGCAGCACGCTTTGCCAGGCCCAGGCGCCGCTGGCAAGGCCCGGTACCAGGATCAAGGGCCGGCCCTTGTTGCCGTGGCGTTCAACTGACAGCACCCCGCTGTCGAAGCGTTCGACCGGTGCGATGGTGGCGGCGTAGCGGTTGGCGACGGGTTGAGTGGCAAAAGCGGGCGTGGCGAGGGCAAGCAGGGCAGCAAACAGCAAGGTGGTTTTCATGTTGGTTCCTGGTCGGGTGTGAAGATGGATTCGATGGATTGCTTGAAAAGCCGGGAGATCGTGAAGGCGAGCGGGAGGCTGGGGTCGTAACGACCGGTTTCGATCGCATTCACCGTCTGGCGCGACACGTTGAGCAGGTCGGCCAGGTGGGCCTGGCTCCAGCCGAGCTCGCCGCGCAGCTGACGGATGGTGTTGCTCATCGTTTCAGCACGCAGCGGGCGAGGCAGACGGTGGCCCAGGCGCCGCACATGATGATCCAGACGGCAAACATCGAGATTTTCGGGAAGCCGGCGGTTTCCAGAAAGCCGTATGAAAACGTGAAGGCAGCCGTCAGCGCGGCGGCCAGGGCCCACGTTTCGAGCAGGAATTGGCGCTGGTATTCATCGATGCCGCGCACATGCCGGGCAATCGCCCAGATGGCGCCGAGAAAGCCGAGCATGGGCGATGCCAGCATGGTCGTACGCAGCAGGCTGTCGGGCATCGGGCGAGCGAATTTGATCGAACACCCCAGCAAGACAATGTAGAGCACGAGCGACAGCATCATCTCGCGTTTGTAGCGTGAAACCACTTGTTTCTGATTCATTTGGCACCCCATGTAAAGTATGCTTTACATCGTATGGCAGTCGATTTCCGATGTCAAGCTACCTTTACATTTTTTCTCAAGGAGCTTCTCGACTACAATTGCGCTCCTTCATTTGCGCCTGCGCCCATGCCACCTTCCATTCCCTATCGTGTCGCCGTCATTGGCGGCGGCCCCGCCGGCCTGATGGCGGCCGAGACCCTCGCAGCGGCCGGCGTGCAGGTCGATCTGTATGACGCGATGGCGTCTGTCGGCCGCAAATTCCTGTTGGCGGGCAAGGGCGGCATGAATATCACGCACGCCGAGCCGTACCCCGAGTTCGTCCAGCGCTACGGCCAGCGCAGCAGCCAGGTGCAAGCTTGGCTCGAGGCGTTCGACCCCACGGCGCTGCGTGCCTGGATCCACGCCCTCGGCGTCGACACCTTTGTCGGCACCTCCGGCCGCGTCTTTCCGGCCGATATGAAGGCGGCGCCCTTGCTGCGGGCCTGGCTGGCCCGGCTGCGCGGCGCCGGTGTGCGCTTCCACATGCGCCATCGCTGGCTCGGCTGGCGCGGTGATGCGCTGCACTTTGCCACACCCGACGGCGCCGTCGACATTGCGTGCGATGCCGTGATCCTGGCGCTGGGCGGAGGAAGTTGGGCGCGGCTGGGCTCGGATGGCGCCTGGGTGCCGCTGCTGGCAGCACGCGGGGTGCAGGTGGCGCCGCTGCTGCCCTCGAACTGCGGCTTCGACACCGACTGGAGCAGCCATTTCAGCAGCCGTTTCGCCGGCGCGCCTTTGACGACCGTGGCGATCAGCTGGGTTGACGCGCGGGGCCTGCTGGTCAAGCGCCAGGGCCAGTGCATCGTGACCGCGAGCGGGATCGAAGGCAGCCTGATTTACGCCTTGTCGGGCCCGGTACGCGACCAGTTGCTGACACATGGCAGCGCCACCATCTGGCTCGACCTGCTGCCCGACCTCGACGGCGCGCGCGTGACAGCGGAAATCATGCGCGGCCGCGGCAGCCGCTCGATGGCGAGCCACCTGCAGAGCCGGCTCGGCATCAAGGGTGTTAAGGCGGGTTTGCTGCGCGAATGCCTGGGCGCCACGGCCTATGCCGATCCGGTGCAGTTGGCGCAGGCGCTCAAGCACTTGCCGGTGGTCTTGCAGCGCACGCGCCCGATTGACGAAGCCATCAGCAGCGCCGGCGGTGTCACCTTCGAAGCGATGTCAGGTGCAATGATCACCGCGCTGCCCGGCCTGTTTGTTGCTGGAGAAATGGTCGACTGGGAAGCGCCGACCGGTGGCTACCTGCTGACCGCCTGCTTCGCCAGCGGCCGCGCCGCCGCCACCGATGCACTGGACTGGCTGACACGAGGGTCAGAGTAGATTAAATCGGCAATTCTGAACAATTGCTCAATAATTCGACTCTGACCCTCATTGATTGCATGCGAGCGCGACGGCACCACCAACGAGGGTCAGAGTCGAATTATTCGGCAATTCACAAAATTGCCAATTAATTCGACTCTGACCCTAATTGATGGGTAATTGTTTGCAGGATAGGGTGGTTCAATCGCGGAAGGTGACGTCGCCGCTGCCGGTGCGGGCCACGCTTTGGACGCGCGGGCCGCCGCGCACCCGCACGTCGCCACTGCCGCTCATGTCGATTGCCACCGTTTCGCGCGCCAGGATCACGCTGTCGCCGGAACCGGTCTGGCGCAGCGTGACCGCGTCGGCGCGCAGGTGGCGGGCGTCGAGTTCACCCGACCCCTCTTTTTTGATGGCCAGCTTGTGGGTACTGCCCAGTGCCGTGATGTTGCCCGAGCTTTCCTGCAACAAGGTGACGTCGTCGCTGTTGCCGATGTTCAGTTCCAGGTCGCCGCTGCCGCGCAGCGCGGCATCCACGCGCTGGTAACGACCGTTGAAGCGAACGCTGCCCGAACCGCTCGCCATCAAACTGATGGCGTCGCCGGACAGGCCAGAAATCACGCTGTCACCACTGCCGTCGACGATCAGGCGAGACAGCGCCGGCAGCACCAGCACTGCCTGCAGCGGTTGCCGATGGCGCAACACCATGCCCTTGGTGCCGATATGCAGGACGTTTTCGTGCTGGAAGGAGTCGATGTTCGGCAGCAGGCGCTCCTCGCCCTTGACGGTCAGGGAGGCGGTGGTGCCATAGCGCAGGGTCAGGTCGATCGGACCGGACAGTTCGACCACTTCGATTCCGCGTGCCAGCACCCGCGTTTCGCTGGCCAGCGCCCGCCGCTCGGCCCGGCTGCCGGTTTGCACACCCTCGGCGCGCAGCATGCTGTAGGACACGCCGATCAGGATCAAGGCCAGTATCAGCAGGCTGAAGGCCACTTTAAAAAGAGAACGCATCAGTGCCCCCGCAGCAGCGACAAATTCATCTGCAAATAACGTTGCAGGCCAAGCAGCGTGTAGCGGGTGGCCACCAGCCCGAGCAGGAACAGGATGATGCCGCCCATAACCATCGCCAGGCCAAGCAGGGCCTGCGTGGTCCGTGACGATTCGTCCAGGTCGGTCGAAATGTGCAAGCCGCGTCCGGCCACGGCCTCCGCGCCGCGCACCACTCGCGGCGTGGCGGCCGGATCGCTGTCCGGCGTGTCGACCTCGCCGGCCACCTCAGGTGTTTTTTCCTGACCCACCTGGATGCCGGTTTCCGTGATCGAAATCCGGGTCCGGTTGGCGTCGTCGATGCCGAACGCACGCAGCGGCGCGCGCAACACCAGTTCGTTGGCGCCGGCCAGGCCGCTGGCGGTAATTGCGATACCGCTGACATACAAGGTCATGGCGCCGAGGTAGACACACAGCAGCAGCGCCCCGACCACCGCCGCCGGCGCTACCATAAACAGATTGAAAATGCCCAGGCCGAGCGCCGACAGCAGCGTGCGCAGCACGCCGGCCGGCCGGTTGAGGCCAGGTGCAAGGGGCGCAGGGCGCGCAATGGCCGCCTCGTGCGCGCTGGCGCGCAAGGTCATGGCGATGCGCGACGGCTCGTCCAGCTCGCGTGCAATGTCCTGCTCGCTGAGCCCGAGCGCGACGCCATCGACGAAACGCTGTTCGTAATAGGCCAGCGTCCGGGCCTGGAGCGCTGGCGGCAGGCCGGGCATGGCCCGTTTCAGGGCATCGAGAAAATCTGTTTTACCCATTTTGAATAGACTTTATGTGTACTGCGCCGTGTTCTGCGCGTGAGGCGGACTGGTTGCAACGATTCCACTGTATCGGGATGGTGACAAGCGTGCGGCGTCGACGCGACAGGCTGCACGAATTGCGGTTTGAAGTGCTGCCGGCGCCGATTTACAGTAACTTGGCGGCAGCCAGGCCGCTGCGCACGGCGGACTCCAGGGTGGCGGGATAGTCACTTGCGGTGTAGTCGCCCGCCAGCACCAGGCCCGGAACGCCAATCTGGTTGCCCGGGCGCTGCAAGCCTGCGCTGCAGGCAAACGTCGCGCGTTTTTCGGCGATCACCCGGGTCCACGCCGGTTGCTGCAAGGCGGGCAGTTGCAGCGCCGCGGCCAGCTGGCCAGCGACGGCCTCGGCAAGCATCCCCTGGTCGAGTCGCGTCGCTGCCGTGGCCGCGCTGACGACCACCGACAGCAAGCCCGCCTGCGCCGCGTCCAGTTGGCCCCGGTCGAACACGAACTGCCCCCAGTGGCCGACGGCCGCATCGTCGAGCAGGGCGTACATGGGCCGCGCGAGACGCAAGGCCGCATCGTATTGCAGGTAGACGGTGACGATGGGCTCGTAAGTAAACGCATCGAGTTGTGCCACCGTCGCCGCAGCGCCAGGGATGTCGCGCAGCAAGTGCGCGCTTTGGCCCGGCGGCGTGGCCAGCACCACCGCATCAAACGCTTGGGCGCCATGCACGTGCCACTGGCCGTCGAAGGCCAGCTGGTTGACGTTGGCGCCCAGCCGCACCGTGCCGCCGTGCTGTTCCACATAGCGGCCTGCCGCGACCGGAAACAGCGTGCCCAGGTCGACCCGTGGCAGCAACATGTCGGACGCCTTGCGCCGCGCCCCCAGGCTGTCGCGCAGCACGGCCAGAAAGACCTTGGCCGAGGCCTGTTCCAGCGGCGTGTTCAGCGCCGCCAGGCAGAGCGGGCGCCACATTAGCCGAATCAGATTGTCGGTCTGATCAAAGCGCGCCAGCAGTTCGGCGACACTGCAATCGACGTGCAGGGTCCAGCCCATCCAGCGCGCACTGGTGTTAAAGCGCGCCAGCGACAGCTTGTCGGCCCGGCTCAAGCCGGTCGCGCGCAGCAGCGCGACGCCGACGTGCAGCGGCGCCGGCAAGCGCGCCGCAATAAAATCCATGCCGCCGCTGCCGGGCGGATAGCGCATCTGCAGCGGCAGGCGCAGCAGGGCCGAGCGGGCATCGACGCCGACCCGCTTCATGATTGCCAGCGTCTGGCTGTAGGCGCCCAGCAGGATATGCTGGCCGTTGTCGAGCACCTGGCTGTTGAACTCGAAGGCACGGGCGCGCCCGCCCAGCGTGCGGCTCGCTTCGAACAGCGTCACCGTGTGGCCACGCCGTGCCAGTTCGACGGCGGCCGTGCAGCCGGCCCAGCCGGCGCCGACCACGGCGACGGTTCTAGTTGCGCACATAAGTCTTCCACGCCAGCCACAGCTTGCGCACCGGCGTGAGCGAGATGCGCTGTGTCAGGACGTGGAAGTGATCGTTTTCGATTTCGCTGAGCAGGGTACGGTAGATCGCCGCCATCATCAGGCCGGGCCTTTGACTACGCCGGTCCTGTTTCGGCAGCAGCGCAAACGCTTCGTCGTAGACCGTTTGCGCGCGCGCGACCTGGAACGCCATCAGTGCTTCGAATTTGTCGGAATGGCGCGCATTGAGCAAATCCGCAGCGGTCACGCCAAACTGTTGTAACTCATTGACCGGCAAATAAATCCGGCCCTTTCTCGCATCTTCGCCGACGTCGCGGATGATATTCGTCAGCTGGAACGCCAGCCCCAGTTTCTCGGCGTATTCCAGCGTTTTCGGATCGGTCACGCCGAAGATACTGGCCGATAAAATGCCGACCACGCTGGCCACGTGCCAGCAGTAATTCTGCATCGCCTTGTAATCGAGATAGCGGGTCTGGTTCAAGTCCATTTCCATGCCGTCGATAATGGCTTGCAGGTGTTCTTCCTTCAGATTGTAGACGGCCAGGTGCGGCTGCAAGGCCAGCATCACCGGGTGGGTCGGCGTCGCCTTGTAGGTGGTCGACACTTCCGTGCGCCACCATGCCAGCTTGATGCGGGCAATCGATTCGTCGGTGCATTCGTCGACGGTGTCGTCGACTTCGCGGCAAAAGGCATATAGCGCCGTGATGGCGCGGCGCCGTTCCGGCGGCAGGAACAGGAAGCTGTAATAAAAGCTGGAACCGCTCTGGACGGTTTTTTGTTGGCAGTATTCGTCGGGAGACATAGTTCGTAAAGGTAGGCGGAGCCGAATTCGCTATCTTAGCAGTTGGCGACCTGCCAAGGCTACATCCGGCAAGCCTTGATGACGATCGCAATCCAGTCGCGCTTGCCCAGCTTAGGGCGCTGGCCGAATACGTCATAGCCGACCCGGTCGAGGCGCTCGAGAATGCGCAGGCCGCCTTGCACCATCATCCGCAATTCCCAGCCGATGCGCCCCGGCAGACGCTTTGCCAGCGGCGCGCCGGACAGCATCAGTGCGCGCGCCCGCGCCACTTCGAATTGCATCAGCGCCTGGAATGGCTGGCCCGCGGCGCTGGCAGCAATATCTTCTTCGCGCACGCCAAAGCGCGCCATATCGTCCTGGGGAATATAGATGCGCTGTTTTTTCCAGTCGATCGCCACGTCCTGCCAAAAATTAATCAGTTGCAGCGCACTGCAAATGGCGTCCGAATCGCGCACGTTGCGCGCATCGGCAGCGCCGTACAGCGACAGCATCAGCACGCCCACCGGATTGGCCGAGCGCGCGCAATAATCGAGCAGGGCCGGATAATCGGCATAGCGGGTGGTGACGATATCCTGGCGAAACGCCGACAATAAATCGCGCATCGGCTGCAGCGGCAAATCAAACTGGCGCACGATCTGGCCGAGCCGATCGAACAGCGGCGAGGGCGCCAGCGCGCCTGCGCCAATGGCATCGAGTCCGGCATCGTACGCGGCCAGCGCCGCCAGCCGTTCGGCCGGCGTCGCATCGCCCTCGTCGGCAATATCGTCGGCACTGCGGGCAAAGGCATAAATGGCTTCGACTGCCGGTGCCAGTCGGCGCGGCAACAGGATCGATGCGACCGGAAAATTTTCGTAATGATCGACAGCCATGTGGAATTGAACCGTGTTGAAAGAGTGCGCATGGTAACAGCGACGTGCATCGGTCTGGCACGGCAGCCAAAAAACGTCCATGCTGTCAGAAAATCCAGTAAAATACCGGGTTGAAGTTGGAGCCCACAAACAAAAGAAGTGCAGGGTGGCCGATCCGGGTGTTGAATCTGGAAACCGGACACCCTTTGTTTTTGTGTAGAAAATGCACTCTGCGCGAGGATGGCGAAATTGGTAGACGCACCAGGTTTAGGTCCTGACGCCCTCATCGGTGTGGGGGTTCGAGTCCCCCTCCTCGCACCACGAACAATTTAATTTTTTGGACGATCTTTATAATGGCAACTGCAGTCGAAACCCTTGGCAAACTCGAACGTCGCCTGACGATCTCTTTTCCGCTGACTGACGTCCGTACGGAAGTTGAAAAGCGCCTCAAAAAGCAGGCCAAGACGGCCAAGGCGCCGGGCTTCCGTCCAGGCAAAGTGCCGATCAAGATGGTCGCCGCCCAGTACGGTTACCAGATCGAATCGGACGTGTTGAACGACCGCGTCGGCCGCGCCTTCAATCAGGCTGCGAACGAAAACCAGCTGCGCGTTGCCGGCTTCCCGAAAATCGAGCCAAAAGATGCAGCCGATGAAGGCATGCTGAGCTTTGAAGCCACGTTTGAAGTGTTCCCTGAGTTCACCATCAGCGAGCTGTCCGGCGTCGACATCGAAACCGTGCAAGCCGAGGTGTCGGATGCCGAAATCGACAAGACCATCGACATCCTGCGCAAACAGCGCGTGCACTACCACGCCAAGGGCGTAGCAGGCGAGCACGGCGATGGCGGCGAGCCAGTCGCAGCCGCCGGCGACCGCGTCACCGTTGACTTCACCGGCGCCATCGACGGCGTTGAATTCCCAGGCGGAAAAGCAGACGATTACCAGTTCGTGCTGGGCGAAGGCCGCATGCTGCCGGAATTCGAAGCCGCAACCCTGGGCTTGAAAGTTGGCGAAAGCAAGACTTTCCCACTGGCTTTCCCAGAGGACTACCACGGTAAAGATGTGGCCGGCAAGACCGCCGACTTCACCATCACCCTGAAACAACTCGAGTGGGCGCACCTGCCAGAAGTTGACGCAGAATTCGCCAAATCGCTGGGCATCGAAGACGGCGACGCGACCAAAATGCGCGCTGACATCAAGGTCAACCTGGAACGCGAAGTTGCCGGCCGTGTCAAAGCGCGCAACAAGGAAGCCGTCATGGACGCCCTGGTTGCCGCCACCGAAATGGACGTGCCACAAGTCATGATCGAGCAGGATTCGGAACGCCTGGCCGAGCAGACCCGTGCCGACATGTCGCAGCGCGGCATGGATGTGTCGAGCATGCCTTTCCCGAAAGAGCTGTTCGCCACCAAGGCCGAACGCCGCGTGCGCCTGGGCCTGATTCTGTCGCAACTGGTCGGTGAAAACAATCTGCAAGCCACCAGCGAGCAGGTCAAAGCCCAGATCGAAGATTTCGCGCAGAGCTACGAAGACCCGAAAGAAGTCCTGAAGTACTACTACAGCGACCGTAATCGCCTCGGTGAGATCGAAGCCCTTGTATTGGAAGAAAACGTCGTTAACTATGTTCTCGGTAAAGCGAAGGTCACGACCAAAGCGGTCGCCTTCGATGAATTGATGGGCAACAACGCACAGGCTTAAACGCTTATCCGGCTCCGGCCGGGTAGTCGTCCAGGCTCTTCTAGACACACATGAAAGAGACATATGAACCATAATCCGGCATTGGATACCCAAGCACTCGGCCTCGTGCCGATGGTCGTCGAGCAGAGCGGTCGTGGCGAACGCGCCTACGACATCTACTCGCGCCTGCTGAAGGAGCGTGTGATTTTCATGGTGGGCCCGGTCAACGACCAGATGGCCAACCTGATCGTTGCGCAGCTGTTGTTCCTGGAAAGCGAAAATCCGGACAAGGACATTTCGCTGTACATCAACTCGCCTGGCGGGTCGGTGTCGGCGGGTCTGGCGATTTTCGACACGATGAATTTCATCAAGCCAGATGTGTCGACCTTGTGCACGGGCCTGGCTGCCTCGATGGGCGCCTTCCTGCTCGCCGCCGGCACCAAGGGCAAGCGGTTTTCGCTGCCGAACTCGCGTGTCATGATTCACCAGCCGTCCGGTGGATCGCAGGGCATGGCGTCGGACATTGAAATCCAGGCCAAGGAAATCCTGTACCTGCGCGAGCGCCTGAATAAAATCATGTCCGAGCGCACCGGCCAGACCATCGAACAGATCCACAAGGATACCGACCGCGACCGCTTCATGTCCGCTGACGAAGCCGTCGAATACGGCCTGATCGACCAGGTTCTGACCACTCGCGCTTGATGCATGCAATCTGGTTGATCGATGCATCGACCGGGATGCATGCATCCCCTAAAAAACGCCCGGACGCAGTACGTTCGGGCGTTTCTTTTTTATTTCGGTTAGCATGAGGTCCTGTCTCGCCTTGCGCGTACCCGATCAGCGTTGTATCCACAGTAATTAAAGAAACCTGCCCATGTCCGACAAAAAATCCTCCAGCGGCGAAAAGCTCTTGTACTGCTCGTTCTGCGGCAAGAGTCAACACGAGGTCAAGAAACTCATCGCCGGTCCGTCCGTGTTCATTTGCGACGAGTGTATCGACCTCTGCAATGACATCATCCGCGACGAAACGTCCGCAGTCGACACCGTGGCCGGCGCCAAGTCCGACTTGCCGACGCCGCACGAAATCGCCGAACTGCTGAACCAGTACGTGATCGGCCAGCAGACTGCCAAGCGCATCCTGTCGGTGGCCGTGTACAACCACTACAAGCGCCTCAAGCACTTGGGCAAGAAGGACGAAGTCGAACTGGCCAAGAGCAACATCTTGCTGGTTGGCCCGACCGGCTCGGGTAAAACCCTGCTGGCCCAGACCCTGGCGCGCATGCTCAACGTGCCGTTCGTCATCGCCGACGCCACCACGCTGACGGAAGCCGGCTACGTGGGTGAAGACGTCGAAAACATCATCCAGAAGCTGCTGCAAAGCTGCAACTACGACGTGGAAAAGGCCCAGCGTGGCATTGTCTACATCGATGAAATCGACAAAATCTCGCGTAAATCGGACAATCCTTCGATCACGCGCGACGTGTCCGGAGAAGGCGTCCAGCAAGCGCTGCTGAAACTCATCGAGGGCACCATGGCCTCGGTGCCGCCGCAGGGCGGGCGCAAGCATCCGAACCAGGATTTCATCCAGATCGACACGACCAACATCATGTTCATCTGCGGCGGCGCATTTGACGGCCTGGTCAAAATCATCCAGAACCGGTCCGAAAAAAGTGGCATTGGTTTTGGTGCAACGGTGAAAAGTCAGAGCCAGCGTTCCAACAGCGATGTGCTGCTGGAAGCGGAACCGGAAGACCTGATTAAATTCGGCCTGATTCCGGAACTGGTCGGTCGTTTGCCGGTTGTTGCAACATTGGCAGAATTGACTGAAGAAGCGCTGATTCAAATTCTGGTCGAGCCAAAAAATGCGTTGATCAAGCAATATTCGAAATTGCTGGAAATGGAAGGCGCGGAATTGGAAATTCGCCCGGCCGCAATGCACGCGATTGCCCGCAAAGCGCTGGCGCGCAAGACCGGCGCACGTGGTTTGCGCTCGATTCTGGAGCATGCTTTGCTGGACGTGATGTACGATTTGCCGAACCAGCAAAATGTGGTGAAGGTTGTGATTGATGAGAATACGATCACGAACGGTGCCAAACCGTTATTGATTTATAGCGAACCGGCAAAAGCTTCAGGCGAAAACTGATAAATATGCCGTGCGCACGCAACAAAAAGGCTGGAAATTTTAATTCTTGGCGGTACAATTTACCTCAATAAGAGAAATCGGCTTCACTCGAAAAGCCACTCGCAGCGTAAGCTGCGCAGTGGCTTTTTTCTTTGATGCCTTTTTAACTTGTTCTTTATGATGGTATTTGAAACAAGTTAATGAACGCCAGGTAGTTCGCTACCGGGCACTTTGTTTTAACTTGTAGAAATATTTTTGCGGTGGCCTTGTGAAGCGCAGCGCCGCTCCCAATATCATCAACACGCTCTCTATAAGGTATGCCATGACAACTTCCAAATTAACCGAGCAAACGACTCTGCCTCTCTTGCCGTTACGCGACGTGGTCGTGTTCCCGCATATGGTGATCCCACTGTTTGTCGGCCGTCCAAAATCGATCAAGGCCCTCGAAGCCGCGATGGAGCAGGGCAAGAGCATCATGCTGGCGGCCCAGAAGGCCGCCGCCAAGGACGAGCCGTCCGCGGACGATATCTATGAGATCGGTTGCGTCGCCAACATCCTGCAAATGCTGAAACTGCCTGACGGTACCGTCAAGGTTCTGGTTGAAGGCGCCCAGCGTGCGCGCATCAACAAGATCAGCGATTCGGACACCCACTTCGTGGCCGAGCTCACGCCTGTGAATTCCGAAGTCGGCGACGACTCCGAAGTCGAAGCCATGCGGCGCGCGATCGTGCAGCAGTTCGACCAGTACGTCAAGCTCAACAAAAAAATTCCACCGGAAATCCTGGCGTCGCTGGCCGGTATCGATGACGCCGGTCGCCTGGCCGATACCGTGGCCGCGCACCTGCCGCTCAAGCTCGAGCAGAAGCAAGTGATCCTGGAAATTTTCAACGTCGCCAAGCGCCTCGAGCACCTGCTCGGCCAGCTTGAAGGCGAGCTCGACATCCTGCAAGTTGAAAAACGTATCCGCGGCCGCGTCAAGCGCCAGATGGAAAAATCGCAGCGCGAGTACTACCTGAACGAGCAGGTCAAGGCCATCCAGAAAGAACTGGGCGAAGGCGAAGACGGCGCCGATATCGACGAACTCGAAAAGAAAGTCGTTGCCGCCAAGATGCCGAAGGAAGCCCTCGACAAGGCCACCGCCGAGCTGAAAAAACTCAAGCTGATGTCGCCGATGTCGGCCGAAGCCACCGTCGTGCGCAACTACATCGACACCCTGGTCGGTTTGCCATGGAAGAAGAAATCCAAGGTCAACAACGATCTGGCGAATGCCGAAAAAGTGCTCGATGACGACCACTTTGGCCTCGACAAGGTCAAGGAACGCATCATGGAGTACCTCGCGGTGCAACAGCGCGTGGATAAACTGAAAGCGCCGATCCTGTGCTTCGTCGGTCCTCCTGGCGTCGGCAAGACCTCGCTGGGCCAGTCGATTGCCAAGGCGACCAACCGCAAGTTCGTGCGCATGGCCTTGGGTGGCGTGCGGGACGAGGCCGAGATCCGCGGTCACCGTCGTACGTATATCGGTTCGATGCCGGGCAAGGTGCTGCAATCGCTGGCCAAAGTCGGCGTGCGCAACCCGCTGTTCCTGTTGGATGAAATCGACAAGATGGGCGCGGATTTCCGCGGCGATCCATCGTCCGCCCTGCTCGAAGTGCTGGACCCGGAACAGAACCACACGTTCTCGGACCACTACATCGAAGTCGATTTCGACCTGTCCGATGTGATGTTCGTGGCGACGTCGAACTCGTTCAACATTCCACCGGCGCTGCTCGACCGCATGGAAGTGATTCGCCTGTCGGGTTACACCGAAGACGAAAAGACCAGCATCGCGCAGCGTTATCTGTTGCCGAAGCAAATCAAGGCGAATGGTCTGAAGGAAGGCGAAATCGCCGTCGACGAATCGGCACTGCGCGACATCATCCGTTACTACACCCGGGAAGCCGGCGTGCGCTCGCTGGAACGCGAAGTGTCGAAAATCTGCCGCAAGGTCGTCAAGATGCTCCTGCTGACCAAGACCGAGAAAAAGGTCACGGTCGACGGCAAGAACCTGGATAAATTCCTGGGCGTGCGCCGTTACGATTTCGGCGTGGCCGAGAAAGAAAACCAGGTTGGCCAGGTGGTCGGTCTGGCATGGACCGAAGTCGGCGGCGATTTGCTGACGATCGAGGCCGTGCAGGTGCCAGGTAAAGGTGTGGTGATTCGCACCGGTACGCTGGGCGACGTGATGAAGGAATCGATCGATGCCGCCCGCACGGTGGTGCGTAGCCGCGCGGCGCGCCTGGGTATCAAGAACGAGGTGTTCGAGAAAACCGACATTCACATCCATGTGCCGGAAGGTGCGACGCCGAAAGACGGACCTTCGGCGGGTGCCGCGATGACAGTGGCGATGGTGTCGGCGCTGACTGGCATTCCGGTGCGCGGCGACGTGGCCATGACCGGCGAGATCACGCTGCGCGGCGAAGTGTTGCCGATCGGCGGCTTGAAGGAAAAACTGCTGGCGGCGCATCGCGGCGGCATCAAGACCGTGCTGATCCCTGAGCAGAATGTGAAGGACCTGGCCGAGATTCCTGACAACGTCAAGAACAAGCTCGAGATCGTCCCGGTGCGCTGGATCGACAAGGTCCTTGAGATTGCCCTGGAACGCATGCCTGAGCCAGTTGTAGAGGCCTTGCCGGTGGTTGCGGCGGCAGCGCAGCCGGCGGTGGCGGATGTGGTCAAACACTAAGCTGGTTTGATGTGATGAACAGGCGCCCGCTGTGGCGCCTGTTTTTTTGTGCACGCGGCTAACGCAAGCGGCTTATGGGTCCCGGCCTGCGCCGGGAAGACGGTCTTGCGGCCAGTGGCCGCGCGCAGCGTAGACGCCACGCTCGGTTGAACTTTCTTGACAGAAATCACCCCCGCTTGTTTAATACGCCCTTGAGTTTTTACAATGTTGGCGTTCGCGCCATCGAATTATTGAACGAGGACAAGAGTGAACAAGGCAGAACTAATTGAAGAAATCGCGAAGTCGGCGGATATTACCAAGGCTTCCGCGACACGCGCACTCGACGCCATGCTCCACGCCGTGACGACGACCCTGAAAAACAATGACAGCGTCACCCTGGTCGGTTTCGGCACCTTCACGGTCGGCGACCGCGCCGAGCGTACCGGCCGCGATCCGCGCACCAAGGAAGCGATCAAGATTAAAGCTGCCCGCGTCCCGAAATTTAAGGCTGGTAAAGCGCTTAAAGATGCTGTAAACTAATTGCCTTCGGTGCGGTGACAAGCATCGGAAGCATGACTGGCAATTGATCGCCGTTATGTCGTTGTTGTGTTTCGGGGAGTGGTAGTTCAGTTGGTTAGAATGCCGGCCTGTCACGTCGGAGGTCGCGGGTTCGAGTCCCGTCCGCTCCGCCA
>NZ_JAQQPS010000040.1:0-21220 GCF_036688685.1 Massilia sp. S19_KUP03_FR1
AGCAGTGTACGCAAAACGTGCCTGGCCTTGAAGAGTGGCCAACTGCGGATGGGTACATGATCCCACGAGTCGCTACAGCTATCGAGCCACCGATCTGCCCTGCCGCCCCGCCCCACGTCAATGGAATAGAGATCGTCTCCCTATCGAAGAACACATTGCTGTCGACCAGGTCGCCATGCCAGAAGACATACTCTTCGACCGGCGCGATGGCCTGCAAGTGCTGCCGCAGTGCTGCGGCCGTGGCGATGCCCGGCCACTGTGCAAGGCCCCGATTCCCGGCTCCCCCAAAAAGCTTCATCGCACACGATCATGACACCCTCGGCTGGTGTATGCTCACCGGCTTACCGACCAGCCTGCCAGGACCCACGCCGATGCCTCGTTTATCCCCGCTGACCAGCGCCATTTTCTCCGCCATCGCCCTCCTCGCCAGCCCGGCGTCCACCGCATTCGCACAGGATTACGCCAAATACAGCCCGGAGGCACAGGATAAAGAGCTGGCCAGCATTGCGACAGCGCGGCGCGGCATCATGGTCCCGATGCGCGATGGCGTGGCGCTGGCGACCGATGTCTACACACCGAAGAATGCCACCGGCCGCCTGCCGACCATCCTGTGGAAGACGCCATACAACGAACAGAAGCTGCGCGGCCCGACCATGCGCTATGTGCTCGAATCGGTAAAACGCGGTTATATCTTCATCGTCCAGAACGAGCGCGGGCGCTATTTCTCGCAAGGGAAATTTGAAATCCTCGGCAAGCCGCAAACCGACGGCTACGACACCCTGAGCTGGATCGCCGCGCAACCGTGGTCGAACGAGAAAGTCGGCACGCTGGGCTGCTCGTCGTCGGCAGAGTGGCAACTCGCGCTCGCGGGCATGAAGCATCCGGCCCACGCGGCCATGGTGCCAATGTCGGCCGGCGCCGGCATCGGCAAAGTGGGCCGCTTCCAGGAGCAGGGCAACTGGTACACCGGCGGCGTGCCGCGCAACCTGTTCTTCGTCTGGCTGTACGGCGTCGACAACCCACTGCGCGCACAATTGCCAGCGTCCGTCACCGACGAAAAAATGCGCGCGCGGCTCGAAAGCTACAACGACCTCGATGCAACGAAACCGAAGGTGGACTGGAACCGGCAACTGAAACACCTGCCGGTGAACCAGATGCTCTCCTCGCTGGGCGAACCGGCCGGCACCTTCGAGCAGTTCATCGACCGCACGCCTGCCGATCCGGCCTGGAACCAGGGTGGCCTGTACCACGAGGGCATGGGCTGGAGCGTGCCGGCGCTGTGGTTCAATACCTGGTACGACGTGTCGATCGGCCCGAACATGGAGCTGTTCAACCTGGCGCGCGCCGCGAACACGGACAAGGTCGCCAGCGCCAACCAGTACGCCGTGGTGGCGCCGGTGCCGCACTGCGCCTATTCGCGCCTGGGACCGGACACCAAGGTCGGCGAACGCGATATGGGTGACACCACCTTCGACGTCGATGGCGCAGTCTACAGCTGGTTCGACCGCTGGCTCAAAGGTGACGGCAAGGCGTTTCCGGCCTCGACGGCGCGCGTGCGCTACTACCTGATGGGCGCGAATCGATGGCAAAGCGCCGAGCAGTGGCCACCGAAAAACGTCCAGCCGCTGCGCCTGTACCTGCGCTCGGGCGGCAAAGCAAATACCCTCAACGGCGACGGCCGCCTCTTCGCCGAAGCGGCGCCGGCGAACGAAGCGCCGGACCGCTATCGCTACGATCCGATGAACCCGGTGCAGACGATCGGCGGCGGCGACTGCTGCAACGGCGGCGTCGTGATCCCGGGCGCGTTTGACCAACGCCCGATCGAAGCGCGCGGCGACGTGCTGGTCTACAGCACCGACGCGCTGACCAAGGCGGTCGACGTGGTCGGCTTTGTCGACGCGGTGCTGAAGGTGTCGTCCAGCGCGAAGGACACCGATTTTGCCGTCAAGCTGGTCGATGTGGCGCCGGACGGCACCGCGTGGATCATCGCCGACACGATTTTCCGCGCGCGCTACCGCAACGGCTACGACCAGCCGGTCATGCTGGCGCCCGGCGAAGTGGCGACCATCCGTCCGACCCCGATGACGACGGCCAACCGGTTCGGCGTGGGCCACCGGATCCGGGTCGAAGTGACGTCATCGAATTTCCCCAAATTCGTGCGCAACCTGAACACCGGTGGGCCGAACGAGAGCGAGAAGGTGGGTGTGGTTGCGGACAACGTCATCCACCATGCGGGCAATACGCAAAGTTATATCGAGTTGCCGGTGCTGCGCTGAATCGAGCCGGCAGCCTGATCGGACAGCAACTGGCGAATCTCGGGCACGCACGAACCGCAATTGCCGCCGGCTTTGACGCATGCGGTGACGCCCGCCACGTCGATCAGGCCATGCTGTTTGATGGCCGCGCAGATCGTGTTGCGGCCCACCCCAAAACATGAGCACACCGTCGGACCGACGTCGGCGACTGGTTCCGGCGAACGTCCCGCCAACAATCCCATGCGCTGCGGCGTCGACAGGACGCCTGCTTCGAACAGGCTGGCCAGCCACGCGCGCGCCGGCAGGTCGGCGCTCGGCGCGATGAAGATGCACGCATCGATGACGCCATCGACGAGGTGGGCCGCGCGATAGCTGCGGCCGCCCTTGTCTTCGTAGTCGAGCCAGTCGGCGTCGTCATCGTCGATGCCCAGCAGTGCGCGCGACCATTCGGTGGCGTTCCCGATCACGTTGCGTCCGGCCAGTTCATAACGAACGAACTGCGTCCCCTGGATTCTGGTCCAGCTGGCGACGCTGTCCAGCTCGAGCACGCGGCGGCTCAAAATAAACCCATGCCAGCGCACGCCGAACGGTTCGATGCGCACCGGCGTGTGCTTGAATTCCGGCTCGCCCGATACCGGATCGACCGCCGGGCTGACCACGGCACCCACGCGCGCATCGGACGCGGTCTGCCCGCTCCAGTGGATCGGGATGAAGACAGCGCCACGGGCCATGCCCCCGCCGTGCTGGACGCGCGCCACCATCTGGCCCCATGCGCTCGTCACGCGCGCCAGCTCGCCCGCGCGCACGCCATGCAGCAGCGCGTCCTGCGGATGCAGATCGATGAAGGGTTCCTGCACGTGGCTGGCCAGGCGCGGCGATTTGCCGGTGCGCGTCATCGTGTGCCATTGGTCGCGAACACGGCCGGTGTTGAGCGCCAGCGGATAGTCGTCAGTCGTCGCGTGAACCGGCAGGCGCGGCACGGTGGGGATGAAGCGCGCCTTGCCGTCCGGGTGGGCAAACACGCCGTCGCCGAACAGGCGTGGCGCGCCAAGCGGCCACTGCACAGGTTCGAGCGCGTCCCAGGCTTGCGGCGTCATGCCATCCAGACCGGCCAGCGTGAAGACGCGCGGGGTTCCGTGACCGTTCGTCCCCCAGTTGTTCCAGGTCGACAATCGCGCGTGTTCGTCGAAGATGGCAGCGGCATCCTCGAAATCGAAACCGTCGAATCCCATGCGGCGGGCCACCTCGCACAGCACCTGCCAGTCAGCCCGGGCCGACCCGGGCGCCGGCAGAAAGGCGCGCTGGCGCGAGATGCAACGCTCCGAGTTAGTCACCGTGCCATCCTTCTCGCCCCAGCCCAGGGCCGGCAACAGCACATCGGCATACGCATTGGTGTCGGTGCCAGAGACGATGTCGGAGACCACCACCAGATCGCAGCGAGCCAGCGCGCGCTTGACCTGGTCGGCATCGGGCAGGCTGACCACCGGGTTGGTGGCAATGATCCACACCGCTTTCACGGTACCGGCTTCGATTGCCTGGAACAGGTCAACCGCTTTCAGTCCAGGTTGATTGGCGACCCGTGGAGAATCCCAGAACGATTGCACCGTGTCGCGGTGCGCGGCATTGTCGAGCTCCATGTGCGCGGCCAGCATATTCGCCAGGCCGCCCACTTCGCGCCCGCCCATCGCGTTCGGCTGGCCGGTCAGCGAAAACGGCCCCATGCCGGGGCGGCCGATGCGGCTAGTGAGCAGGTGGCAATTGATGATGCTGTTGACCTTGTCGGAGCCGCTGGATGACTGGTTCACGCCCTGCGAATACGCGGTCACGACCTTTTCCGTCGCGCTGAACATGCGGTAAAACGCCAGCAGCTGCTGGGGGTCGACATGGCAGGCGGCCGCCACGAACAGGGGATCGGCGCAGTCGCCGCTGGCCGCCAAAGAGGCGTCGCGCCCGTTGGTGTGCGCGTGGATGAAGTCGACGTCCTGCGCCCCTTCGCGCGCGAGAAAGTGCAGCAGGCCGTTGAACAGCCAGACGTCGGTGCCAGGCTTGATGGGCAGATGCAGGTCGGCCAGCTCGCAACTGGCGGTGCGGCGCGGATCGATGACGACGATTTTCATGTGCGGGCGTTGTTCACGCGCGCGCAGGATGCGCTGGAACAGCGTCGGGTGGCACCAGGCCGTGTTGGAGCCGACCAGAACCACCAGGTCGGCCAGCTCGAAATCTTCGTAGCAGCCGGGCACGATGTCTTCGCCGAACGCGCGCTTGTGGCCGGCCACCGACGACGACATGCACAGGCGCGAATTGGTGTCGATATTGGCGCTGCCGATGTAGCCCTTCATCAGCTTGTTGGCGATGTAATAGTCTTCGGTGAGCAGCTGGCCGGAGACGTAGAACGCGACCGCATCGGGGCCGTGTGCGGCGATGATGTCCGTGAACGTGGTGGCGACCCGCGCCAGCGCCTCGTCCCAGCTGGTGTCGACCAGCACGCCGTTGACGCGCATCGCTGGCGCCAGCACGCGCCCGTCCAGGCTGAGCGTCTCGCCCAGCGCGGCGCCCTTCACGCACAGCAGGCCACGGCTGGCGGGGTGCGCCTCGTCGCCCGCGATGGCCACTGAACCGTCAGCCAAGGGCGTGGCCTTCACGCCGCAGCCAACGCCGCAATAGGGACAGGTAGTGCGTACTGCTAAGGTCATGCGGCTTCTCCGTGCTTGCAATGCGCTTCGCCGAACAGCAAACCGTGGCGCAGCGTGCGAATGTCGGTTTTCTGCTGGATCAGATCAAAATACCACGGACCATCGCGCACGTCGCCATACAGTACGGCGCCGGTCACGCAGTCGCCCTTGAGCACCAGCCGTTTATAGATGCCGCTGCGGCGGTCGCGCAGCACCAGGTCTTCACTGCCCTCCCCGCCGATGAAGTCGCCCACCGAGTACAGGTCGACGCCAGTCACTTTCAGCTTGGTCGGCGTGGCGCGCTGCACATAGCGCCGGTGGCCGGCGCCAGCCAGGTGGCCGGCGCAGACGCGCGCCTGGTCCCACAGCGGCGCCACCAGGCCGAAGGTGCTGCTGCGATGCTGCACACATTCGCCCACCGCGTAGACCCGCGGATCGTAAGTCTGCAGCGTGTCGTCGACCACGATGGCCCGCTCACAATGCAGGCCGGCCGACTGCGCCAGCGCGATGTTCGGGCGCACGCCGGCGGCCATGACGACCAGCGCCGCCGGCAACCCGCTGCCATCGGCGAATGCCACGCCCTCGACGCGCTTGCGGCCAAGGATGTGCGTGGTCTGTGTGTCCATGCGAAAGTGCAGTCCCTTGTCTTCCAGCGCGGTTTTCAGCAGCGCCGCCGCGGGCGGGTCGAGCTGTTGGTTCATCAGGCAGGCGCTGGCGTGGACCACAGTGACATGCATGCCGCGCCGCTGCAGCGCGTTGGCCGCCTCCAGTCCCAGCAGGCCGCCGCCGATGACGACCGCCTGCGCGCCGGGAATGGCGGCGGCCAGCATCGTGGCCACATCGGCCAGATCGCGAAAACCGACCACGCCGGGCAAGGTGTGGCCAGGCACCGGAATGATGAACGGCGACGAACCGGTGGCCAGCAGCAGGCGGTCGTACGGCACTTCCAGCCCTTTCTGCGAATGGACGAAACGGCGCCGGCGGTCGATTTTCACGATCGGGTCGCCGGCGTGCAGCACGATGCCGTTGTCGGCATACCACTGGCGCGTATGCAGCATGATGTCCTCGACCTGCTTGTCTCCGGCCAGCAGCGGCGAGAGCATGATACGGTTGTAATTGCCGTGCGGTTCGGCCCCGAACACGGTGATGTCGTACAGGTCGCGCTCGAGTGTCAACAGCTCTTCCACCGTGCGCATGCCGGCCATGCCGTTGCCGACGACGACCAGCGATTGCTTCGGTTTCCGCATTTGCGTCACCTCGAAATCCAGACCTGGCCGTCCATCACGCGGGCGCGGTAGCAAGCGACCGAATGCGCGCCTGATTCGATGCATGCGCCGCTCTGCAGGTCGAAATGCTGCTTGTAGAGCGGCGACGCCACCACGATGCGCTCGCCGATGCTGCCGACCAGGCCGCGCGACAGTACTGCGGCGCGCGAATGCGGGTCGACATTCCCGATCGCGAACACGGCATCAACGCCGACCCGAAACACGGCCACTTGCTCGTTTCCCAGCAAGGCGCACACGCCCGTGTCAGGCACGATATCGTCCAACGGGCACACCAGGGTCCATTCCATGCTCATCTCCTCAGGCCGCGCGAACAATCGGAATCGTGCGTCGGGCCGGGCGAATTTGCCCGCGCTCGGCTTCAAACACGACCTTGTCGTCCAGCTTGTCGCTGTTGACGAAATGGCGGAAGCGCTTGCGCGTGGCCGGGTCTTCCACTGCGTTTTTCCACTCGCATGCATAGGTGTCGACCACGTGCTGCATCTCCACATCCAACTGCGCGCCGACGCCCAGGCTGTCCTTGACCACCACCTGTTTCAGGTAATCGAGGCCGCCTTCGAGGTTGTCGCGCCAGGTGCTGGTGCGCTGCAGGCGGTCGGCGGTGCGCACATAAAACATCAGGAAGCGGTCGATCAGCCGCACCGCCGCCGCCTCATCGAGTTCGGTGGCCAGCAGTTCCGCGTGGCGCGGCTTCATGCCGCCATTGCCGCACACGTACAGGTTCCAGCCTTTTTCGGTGGCGATCAGGCCGACATCCTTGCCCTGCGCTTCGGCGCACTCGCGCGTGCAGCCGGACACGCCGAACTTGATTTTATGGGGCGTGCGCAGGCCCTTGTAACGGTTCTCCAGGGCGATGGCGAAACCCATGGAGTCCGCGACGCCGTAACGGCACCAGGTCGAGCCGACGCAGGATTTCACGGTGCGCAGCGATTTGCCGTAGGCATGGCCCGATTCGAAGCCGGCCGCGATCAGCTCTTCCCAGATCAGCGGCAACTGCTCCACGCGCGCGCCGAACAGGTCAACCCGCGCGCCGCCCGTGATCTTGGTGTACAGGCCATATTTTTTGGCGACCATGCCCACGGCGATCAGGCCGTCGGCCGTCACTTCCCCGCCCGGCATGCGCGGCACGACGGAATAACTGCCATCCTTCTGGATATTCCCCAGAAAATAATCGTTCGAGTCCTGCAGGCTTGCGTGCTCCGGCTTTAACACGAAATCGTTCCAGGTCGAGGCCAGGATGTTCGCCGCGACCGGCTTGCACACATCGCAGCCAAGGCCCTTGCCGTGGCCGGCCAGCAGCGCGCCGAAGGTGGTAATGCGGTTCACGCGCACCAGGTCGTACAGTTCCTGGCGCGAGTAAGCGAAGTGTTCACACAGGTGGTTGTTCACTTCGAGACCCTGTTTCGTCATCTCCGCTTTCATCACCTGCGTGACCAGCGCGACGCAGCCGCCGCAGGCCGTGCCGGCGCCCGTGCAGCTTTTCAGTGCACCGATCGACGTGGCGCCACCGGCCACCGCCGCGCACAAGGCACCTTTCGAGACATCGTTGCAGGAGCAGATCTGCGCAGTATCCGGTAGCGCATCGACGCCCAGCGCCGGACGCGCCTTGCCGTCGGACGAAGGCAAAATGAGAAACTCCGGTGACGCGGGCAGCGCAATTTTATTCAACATCATCTGCAACAGCGTGCCGTATTCGCTGGCGTCGCCCACCAGCACGGCGCCCAGCAACTGCGTGCCGCAGTTTGAAACCACCAGCTTCTTGTAGACCTGCTTGCGCTCATCGACGAACTGGTAGCTGCGCGCACCCGGTGCGCTGGCGTGCGGGTCGCCGATGCTGGCGACGTCGACCCCCATCAGTTTCAGTTTGGTGCTCATGTCCGCGCCCGTGAACGCGCCTTCGCCGCCGGTGAGGATGCGCGCCACTGTGCGCGCCATGTCGTAGCCCGGTGCGACCAGACCGTACACCTGGCCATTCCACGCGGCGCATTCGCCGATGGCAAACACGTCCGGGTCGCTGGTGACGCACTGGCTGTCGATGGCGACGCCGCCGCGCGGGCCGAGCGCCAGGCCGCAGGAACGGGCCAGCTCGTCGCGTGGACGGATCCCGGCCGAGAACACGATCATGTCGGTTTCCAGGAAGGTGCCGTCGGCGAACAGCATGCGGTGCGTGGCTGTCTCGCCATCGACAATCGCCGTCGTGCTTTTGCTCACGTGTGCCGTCACGCCCAGTTCCTCGATCTTCGCGCGCAAGGTGCGCGCGCCGCCGTCGTCGACCTGCACCGCCATCAGGCGCGGCGCGAATTCGACCACGTGCGTCGCCAGTCCCAGGTCGCGCAGCGCCTTGGCGCATTCGAGACCGAGCAAGCCGCCGCCGATGACGACACCCGTCTTCGAGCGGGCACCGCACTCACGCATCGCTTCCAGGTCTTCGATGGTGCGATAGACGAAGCAGTCCTTGCGGTCCTTGCCCGGCAACGGCGGCACGAAGGGATAGGAGCCGGTGGCGAACACCAGCTTGTCGTAATCGATCACGGCGCCATCAACGAGAGTCACGTTTTTGGCAGCAAGGTCGACGGCCTGCGCCTTCGCGTTCAGACGCAAATCGAGGTGGGCGCGGTCGAAAAAGCCCGGCGTCACCAGCGACAGATCTTGCGCAGACTTACCGGCAAAAAATTCGGACAGGTGCACGCGGTCGTAGGCCGGCCGCGGCTCTTCGCACAGGACCGTGACGTCGATCCTGGGCGCATTCTGCACGGACTCGACGAATTTGTGGCCCACCATGCCGTGGCCGATGACGACGATTTTCATGCTGCCGCCGGCGCCGTGGTGTTGTCCGCCGCGACCGTGAAGCGCACGGCGATTGCGCACATGCTGGAAGCGACCACCAGCGCGCTGAGGATGGTCAGCGTGGTCTGGATGCTGCCGTTCCCCTTCATCAGGAAGCCGGCCAGCACGGCGCCGACGTTGCCGCCTGCGCCGACGATGCCGGCCACGCCGCCCAGCGCCTTGCTGTCGATGAACGGCACCAGGGCATAGGTCGCGCCGCAGGCCATGTGGGTGCACAGGCCAAAACTAAGCATGGCGATGATGGCGAACGTCACGCTGCCGGCGTGGGCGAACCACAGCAGGCCGAGACCCTCGCCAATCATCAGCACGAACAGCAGCGTAACGCGGGTGTTGAGCGTGCCGCGCGCGGCGCCTTTGTCGGACAGCCAGCCACCCAGGGCGCGGGCAAACAGCGCCAGCAGGCCGAAACTGCCGGCCGCAAACCCGGCCGCTTTCAGCGACAGGCCGAAGTGGTCGACGTAATACACGGCGGCGATGTTATGGATAAACAGCTCGATGCCGAAGCAGGCGCCGTAGGTGACGAACAGCAGCCAGGTCCGGTAATTCGCGGACGCGGTCTTGAAACTGTCCCAGCCACCTTTCTTGCCACCCTCGATCGGGATGCCGGCCGCGCGCATGGCATCGTAATTCCCGTCCGGGCAATCCTGCGTATATTTATAGTAGACCACGGCCATGATCAGCATCAGCACGCCCGGCATCAGCAGCGCCACGCGCCAGCCCAGCGTTTCCGACACGCCCAGCATGATCACGGCGCCCATCAGCAGCGGCATCAGCGCCTGCGCGGCGCCGCCGCCGGCATTGCCCCAGCCGGCCGCCGCCGCGTTGGCCGTCCCCACCACTTTTGGCGCGAACATGACGGAGGTGTGGTACTGGGTGATGACGAAGCTGGCCCCGGCCGCGCCGATCCCGAGGCGGAACATGAGGAAGGTTTCGTAGCTGTGCGCGAAGGCCACGCCAATGACGGGGATGGCGCCGATGGCCAGCAAGCCCGTGTAGGTTTTGCGCGGGCCGTAGCGGTCGCACAGCGGGCCGACGAGCAAGCGCACGAGAATGGTGATGGCGACGGCGGCAATATTGATGTTGGCGATCTGCGCCATCGACAGGCCGAATTCGCCTTTGATGACCGGCATCAGCGGCGCGCAGGCGAACCAGGCAAAGAAACAGACGAAGAACGCCATCCAGGTCAGGTGGAAGGCGCGCATTTGCGGCGTGTTGAAGGTGAACAGTGCGATCTTGTCAGCTTTGGTGGCCATGATAGTCCCGAGGTCAGGAATACGATAAAACGCAAAAAGCGTCCGCCCTCCAAAGCTTGATAGCTGAGTCGAGCGGACGCCGTTGTCCTTGTGCCGCCCCGTCGTTGGGACAGCTGAATTGGTTGCGGATCGCCGTTGATCCTGCAAGTTAGTCTATGCAAGCGCCGTGCCAGATGCCGCCAGGGGCGCCACCGCCATCGTCACGCAAGCTTGCGGTGCGCCGTGCGCGAAAATGATGCGCCGTGCGCGTCAGGCCAGTGCAGAAATGGCGAACGAGGCCGCGTAGCCAGCCGGATCGGTGCCGTCCCAGACCTTGCCGTCCATCAAGGTGCTCGATCTCAGCGTGGCGCGCGGTGAGGCCACGCCGGCCATCTCGGCCGCTTCACGGTACAGGGCGATGCGATTGACCTCGGTGGCCACGGCCAGGTAATCCGGACCGCTTTTCAGCAGGCCCCAACGGCGCTGCTGGGTCAGGAACCACATCCCGTCCGACAGGTAGGGGTAGTTGGCCGCGCCGTGGGCATGGAAACGCAGGCAGTGCGGATCCTTCCAACGCTTTCCAAAGCCATTGTCGTAAAAGCCCAGCAGGCGCGGCTCGATCACTTCGCGGCCCGCATTCACGAACGCCGGGCTGGCGATGACTTCCGTGGTGGCCTGGCGGTTGGTCAGCGAGGCATCGATCCAGCGGCACGCGTCGAGAATGGCCGCGATCAGCGCGCGCGCCGTGTTCGGACACTCTTCGACGAACGCGGCGCTCGAGCCAAGCACCTTGCCCGGGTGGTCGCGCCAAATTTGCTGGCTGGTGGCGACCGTCACGCCGAAGCGGTCGGCGGCGGCGCGCTCGCCCCATGGCTCGCCGGCGCAAAAGCCGTCCATGTGACCGGCACCCAGGTTGGCGGCCATCTGGGTCGGCGGCACGGTCACCATGGCGCAGTCGTTGAGCGGATCGATGCCGGCTGCGGCCAGCCAGTAATTGAGCCACATGGCGTGGTTACCGGTCGGGAAGGTCTGGGCGAACGTGTAGCGGCGCGGCTCCGCCTGCATCACCTTCGCCAGGCCCGGACCGTCGATGGCGCCCGCCTGCGCGAGCGCGCGCGAGAGCGTGATCGACTGGCCGTTCTGGCTCATGTTCATCAACACCGCCATCTTCTGCGCCGCGCAGCCGACGCCCATCTGCACGCCATACATCAGGCCATACAGCACGTGGCCGGCGTCGAGCGAGCCGCTGGTGAGGCGGTCGCGCAGGCCGGACCACGAATGCTCGCGGCTCATCACGATCTTGATGCCGTACTTTTCATCGAAGCCCAGCACCGACGCCATTACCAGCGGGGCGCAATCGGTCAGCGGCAAAAAGCCTACCCGTACCGTTTTTTTTTCCGGCTTGGCGGCAGTGCCAACATTACCTTGAATTGTCATGCTCTTCTCCACCTGCGCGCTTAACCGAGCAGGTCTTCCACGTCCACAATACGTTGGGCGACATCCGCCAATTTCAGGTTTTTGTTCATGGCCATGGCGCGCAGGCGCGCGTAGGCTTGTTCTTCGCTCAGCTCGCCGCGCCGCATCAGCAGGCCCTTGGCACGCTCGATCACCTTGCGCTCCTGGAGCTTCTGGCGCGTTTCGCTCAGTTCGTCGAGCAGCACCTGCTCGCGTTTGAAGCGTGCCAGGGCCACGTCGAGCACCGGTTTGATGCGCGCCGGCTGCAAGCCGGCCACGATATAGGCCGACACGCCGGCCGCCATGGCCGCATCCATGCTCGACGTCGACTGGTCGTCGGTGAACAGGACGATGGGGCGGCGCGCGTCGCGGGTGGCGATGACGATGTGTTCGAGGACGTCGCGCGCGTCCGATTCGCTGTCGACGATGATCATGTCGGGCGCCAGCTGGGCGATGCGCTCGGGCAGGAAGAAGTCGGCAGGGAGCGACGCGACGATGTCGTAGCCCGATTCCAGCAGGCCGATGCGCAGGTCAGCGCCGCGCTGGGCCTGCGCGGCAAGCGCGGCGTCGCCTTCGTCGTCGGGCAGGACGACGGTATTCACGACGACAATGCGCAGCTTGCGGGGGGGTGATTTCATGCATCTGTATAAGCAAGATGAGTGCCATGCGGCATTGAACAGGCCGCCGGAAATCCTGCGGGGGCGCGCGCGCGCTACGCCAGCTTCAAAAACAGCGCATGCGCAGGCGCGAAGTTGGCGTGCAAGGGCAAATACGCGGCGCCAGTCACCTTGGCATCGACCCCGATCGCGCCCTGTTGCAGGGTCGGCTTCATGACCCCTTCCCAGCTGTAACGCCCCATCGCCGTGCGCACCGCCTCCAGCAAACGCACCAGCAAGGCCGCATGCATGGCCCCGTCGACGATCACGCCATCGAGGTCGAGCAGGCAGGCGGACCCGTTGATGGCAAACGCCAGCGCGCCGGCCGCGTCGCGCAGCCAGCGCTCGGTGACCGCCAGCCATGCCCCCTGCAACATGCGCTCATCGAGCGGCCCCAGCACGGTCAGGCCGGCTGCGGCGTACATCTGTTCAAGCGTCACCAGCGAAGCCACGCCCAGCAATTGCGGCGGCCGCGCCGGGCCTGCCAGCGCCAGCGGCATCGAGCCGACTGCGCCGGCATTGCCATACACGCCGCTGTGCGGCTGGCCGTCGATCACCAGCGCGCCGCCGACCAGCGTGTCGACGAACAGGTACAGATAACTTCTCAGGCTGCCCCCACGCCCGGCTACCAGTTCGGCCACGCAGGCAGCGGCGGTGTCCTTGGCAAATTCCACCGGCAGGCGTGTCAGGCGCTGCAGGCGCTCGCGCATGCTGGTGCGGGTCCAGGCGTCGGCATCCTGGGGCGACATGTGCACCAGTTGTTGCCAGCCACCGAACATCAGCGGTGCGGCCAGCCCGATGCCGGTCAGGCGCGGCAAGTCCGCGCCCAGCAGGGTTTCCATCTTCTGCAGCTGGCGCGCGATTTCTGCAAACACGGCGTCGACGTCTGGCGTGCCGTAGGCGATGCAGGCGTGGTAGCGGGTGGCGCCGGCAAAGTCGAGCAGCATCACGTCGAGCTTGCGTCTGCCAATCTGGATGCCGATCGAAAACGCTCCGTCCGGCGCCAGTGCAATCGGCTGCGACGGCTGGCCGACTTTGCCCCGCAGAGAATCGAGCTTGCATACCAGGCCTTCGTCGAGCAGGCGGTTGACGATCACCGACACCGTCTGCGTACTCAGGAGCGTCAGCCGCGCCACCTCCGCCTTCGGCAGGCTGCCGTGCAGCCGGATGGCCTGCAGCACGACCCGCTCATTGAATTCGCGCATGCCGATCTGGTTGGAACCCAGGGTAGGAGGCGCGCAGGATGGAATGGGCATGGAATGTCGGGCGGTGAGGAGAAGCGCACAGTAGGCAGCAGCCAGGACTGTATGCAGAACGGGCAGTATAGATCTGGAGAATTAATACATCAATGTGATTTGTTGTATTCGTGATATTTGAGCGAAAGGTAGCCGTGCAATCGAGGCGACTAACAGTCTTGTCCGTGCGGAAAACTGCTTGCCACATGAAAAGTTATCGCCGAATAAATTTCTCTAGAGATATATGTTTGGCGTATCGATGGTATCGAAAGGGAAGTCAATTGATATTCACAATTCGTATCGCCTACATCACAAATCAAAATTTTCTTTATGGCTTAAACGTATTTATACTGCGCTGCATCAACACAGTATTCATCCGAGGAACACATGAACACCGCAACAATCAACAGCGCACCACAGAACAGCCTGCTGCAACAATTTGCCAACCTGCGCCGGGCGCTGGGCAATTTCTCCAGCGCCCTTTACGCAGCCCAGGCCCGTGAATTCACGGTTGCCGATCCTGTCATTCCAGTGGCCCTGAGCTCCCGCGCCCGTCAGTTCGCCCTGGAGGAATTGTTTTCGCTTGCGAACCAGCACCAGCAACACTCCCCTAGTCTTTCCACCGAATTACGTTTCATTGCCTCGAGAGGATAAATCATGAACACCGTCGAATACGTCTCCATCGCCATCGCCATCGCCGTCATGGCCGCCCGCATCATCATGTTTTTCCCACGTTCGGGCAAAAACAACGCCGCAACCGCAGCATAAACTGACGCCTGCGCGCATATATTGCGCGCTTGTATCAGCAGTCCCCGGTCAGGGTCGCCTGCGCTAGAATGCCTTCTCGCAATATCTTGCGACGAAGGCATTTTCCGTTTCCAGACCCCTCACTTCCTCTCCGATGCGACTTCCTGTCCTGACCTTGCTTACCGCGCTGAGCGCGTTGTCCACTTTGCCGGCACATGCCGCCACGCCCGCCACCCCGATTACCCTCGACCAGGCCATGGCCAATCCCGACTGGATCGGCACACCCGCCGAGCAGGCCTGGTGGCGCTGGGACAGCAAACAGGTTTTTTACCGTCAAAAGCGCATCGGCTCGCCACTGCGCGACACCTACCAGGCCGGGGTCACGCCGCGCATCGTGGCCGACGCGGAGCTCGGCACGCTCGACAGCGCCGCCGTCATCTATAACCGCGAGCGCACGCGCAGCCTGTTCCTGAGAAATGGCGACCTGTTTGAACGCGATCTGAAAAGCGGCGCCCTGATCCAAATTTCGCGCGGCATGGCCGGCGTCGCCAACGTCCAGTTCTCCAGCGACGGCAGCAAGGTGCAATACCGCAGCGGCGCCGACTGGTACAGCTGGAACCGTCTTGATCGTATCAACGCGCCCGTGGCCCTGCTGCGCGCCAGCAAAGATCCGGCTGCCGCGCCGGATGACGATTCGATGCGCACGCTGCAGCTGCGTTTGATCACCACCTTGAAGCGCCAGAAAGACGATCGTGACGCCAACCGCGCCAAGGCCGAGCAGGAACGCAGCGCCGACGCATCGCGCGCGCCACTGCCAATTTACCTGGGCGACAAGATCGTCATCGACAGCAGCGTGCTCTCGCCCGATGGCCGCTACCTGCTGGTGGTCACCGCGCCGAAAGGCAGCGAAAAGGGCCGCATCGGCAAGATGCCGCGCTACGTGACCGAATCGGGATACGAAGAATTCGACGACCAGCGCACCCGCGTCGGTCGCAACATGCCGACCCCGAACCTGCTGAAACTGATCGACCTGCGCACCAATAAAGTGGTGGACGTGCCGTTCGACACCCTGCCCGGCATCACGACCGACCCGCTGGCCGCCATGCGCAGCGCGCAAAAACTCGATGCAATCAAAGGCAACCGCCCGCTGCGCATCGCCGACGACGGCGACGGCATCCACTGGAACGCGAACGGTACGCAGGCAGCCGTCATGCTGCGCTCGATCGACAACAAGGACCGCTGGATCGCCACCGTCGATCTGGCCGCGGCCAAACTGAAGGCGGCGCACCGCCTGACGGATGTGGCCTGGGTCAATTACGACAACAGCGAGTTCGGCTGGCTGCCGGACAACAACACCCTGTGGTTCCTGTCCGAAGAAACCGGTTACTCGCAGCTGTACACCTTGAACGACGGCCACCAGCGCGCGCTTACCACTGGCAACTGGGAAGCGTCCGACATCACCTGGTCGAGCGACGGCAGCACCGCATACATGCTGTGCAATCGCGCCACCCCGGGCGTGTATGAAGTGTGCGCGGCGTCGATCAAAGACGGCGCCACCAAAGAAGTCACCGCATTCGACGGCGGCGTCGAACGCTTCGCCGTCTCGCCCGACCAGTCGACATTGCTGGTGCAGTATTCGTCAGCCTACATGCCGTCGCAACTGGCGACCGTGGCCGTGCGCGGCGGGACGACCGTGAAACTGACCGATACCCGCAGTGCAGCATTCAAGGCGCGCAGCTGGGTGCAGCCGGAAATTGTCGCCGTGCCGTCGACCCATGGCGCCGGCCCCATCTGGGCCAAGCTGTATCGGCCGGCACAAATGAATGCGTCCAAAAAATACCCGGTGGTCATGTTCGTGCACGGCGCCGGCTACCTGCAAAACGTCACGAAGCGTTATCCGGTGTATTTCCGCGAGCAGATGTTCCATAACCTGCTGGTGCAGCAAGGCTACATCGTGCTGGACATGGACTACCGCGCGTCGAAAGGCTATGGCGCCAAATGGCGTACCGCAATTTACCGCCAGATGGGCCATCCCGAACTGGACGACTACCTCGACGGCGTGAACTGGATGGTGGCCAATCACCAGGGCGACGCGAAAAACGTCGGCATTTACGGTGGCAGCTATGGCGGTTTCATGACCTTCATGGGACTGATGCGCGCGCCGGACGTGTTCAAATCCGGCGCGGCGTTGCGCCCGGTATCGGACTGGACCACCTACAACCACGAGTACACGGCGAATATTCTGAACACGCCGGACGTCGATCCGGAAGCCTATAAGGTATCGTCGCCGATCGAGTTCGCGGAAAATTTGAAGGGCCACCTGCTGATCGCGCACGGCATGATCGACGACAACGTGTTCTACCAGGACTCTGTGCGCATGTCGCAGCGTCTCATCGAGCTGAAAAAGGACAACTGGGAACTGGCCAGCTATCCGCTCGAACGCCACGGTTTCGTGCAGCCGGAGAGCTGGTACGACGAATACCGTCGCATCAACCAGTTGTTCGAACGCACCCTCAAGAACTGATTTTTCTGGCGCAAGCGCGACCGCGTTTCCGTGTTCTAACGTACAGAGTTGCAATTAATGTACGACTTACAATCGTCTGATCTGCGGTAACCACGAGTAGGTTCCGCGCGTCAACAACGATGATGAGACAGGACACCAGATGAAAAAGAGTATCGCCATTGTCGGCGCCGGTTTCTCCGGCGCCGTCATCGCCAACCAGCTGGCACACGCCGGCTATACGGTCGAGGTTTTCGAGACCCGCCCCCACGTGGCCGGCAATTGCCACTCCGAACGCGATGCAGAAACGGGCGTCATGCTGCACGTGTATGGCCCGCACATTTTTCACACCGACAATGAGCGCGCGTGGGAATTCGTCAACCGCTTCAGCGAATTCAAGCCGTACGTGAACCGCGTCAAGGCGATTACCAACGACCGCGTCTACACGCTGCCGATCAATCTGCTGACCATCAACCAGTTCTTCGGCAAGACCTTCCGTCCGGCCGAAGCACAAGCCTTCCTGGCCGAGCTGGGCGACAAGACCATCGAGAACCCGCTGACGTTCGAAGACCAGGCGCTGCGCTTCGTCGGGCGCGAATTGTATGAAGCGTTTTTCAAGACCTACACGATCAAGCAATGGGGTTTGTCGCCCAGCGAACTGCCGGCCAGCATTCTGAAACGCCTGCCGGTGCGCTTCAATTACGACGACAATTACTTCAACCACAAATACCAGGGCATGCCGGTGGACGGCTACACCACGCTGGTGGAAAAAATGTTCGAGGTGCCGGGCATTAGCGTCCACCTGTCGACGCCCTTCGACCCTGCCTCGAAGGCCGATTACGAGCACGTGTTCTATGCCGGCCCGATCGACGCGTGGTTCAGGCACACCGAAGGCCGCCTGCCCTACCGCACGCTCGATTTCGAGGTGTTCCGCGACCAGGGCGATTACCAGGGCAATGCCGTCGTCAATTATTGCGACAATGCCGAGCCGTACACGCGCATCACCGAGCACAAGCATTTCTCGCCGTGGGAGCAGCATGAAGGCACGATCATGTACAAGGAATACAGCCGCCAGTGCGAAGAGAACGATATTCCGTACTACCCGATCCGCCTTGCGCGCGACAAGGCGCAGCTGGAGCGCTACGTGAACATCGCGCGGGATGAAGCAAACGTCACCTTTGTCGGCCGGCTGGGCACCTACCGCTACCTCGACATGGATGTGACCATCCACGAAGCCTTGAACACGGCCGACAAATTCCTGGCGTGCGCCAGCGACAAGACGAAGATGCCGGCGTTTGTGGTCGATCCGCTGGGTTGACCAGTCGCCGGGCGCCGGCTGTTCAATCGCGTCGTCGGCGCCTGGCGCGACTGCTTACTAACGCACGACGCATTCGACTGCGCCCTGATTGGCAGTCGCGCCAACGACCGGGCTCGCCTGAAACGAAGTGAAAGACGGTGGCGCCGAAAACGGGATGCCGGGATTGGTCGGCAAGGTCAGTGGGGGCGAGGTGAAGCTCGGAGTAAAGCCAAACTGGCCGCTCGTCAAATCGAGCGAACCGCCGTTATTTTTCACGGCGATCTGGCCGTTGAGGACATTCACATACAGGCCCGGCGCGAGCGACGGGGCCCCGGCTTGCGCGCCCGGGGAGACCGGCGCTGGCGACAACGTCGGGACATACTCGGCGATGAAATACGTGCCATGGATGCCGATGGTGGCGACCGGCGTTTTCAGGGCGAATTTTTCCCGGTTGCGTTTGCCCAGCAGGCCGGACTGGGAACGCACGCCGCCATGCACCATGGCTGAACGACGCACGATCGGCCTCGGGCTGGCTTGCTTCAAAGTTGAACTGTTCAATGACGAAGGTGGTCGACGGCTTGAGCGTGATTTCGCTGTCGTCGATAAATTTCACCAAGGCATAGGTGTTTTTCTCCGTCACCATCGTGTCGCCCGACTCGACCCGTGACTGCAAGGCCAGGATCTTGACCTTGCCGTCCGGCTTCTTGACCATCAGCGGCCCGCTCAGCTGCATCACCGTGCCGGCCACTTGCGCAGCGCAAGTCTGCATGCCCAGGCACGCCAGTCCCAGCGACAGCAGCGAATTAGTTGCAGTAAGTCTTTTTAATGGAGTCATCTTTTTTGCTTCCTGTGGTGGAGTTGCTGTCGCTTTTCGTCACGGACTGCCCGAACTGTTCAACATTACTGAAGCTGCCATTGGGCGTCGGATTGGGGATTTGTAAGGACGTATTGATGAGGTTGATTGCCTCGCGCACAGCGACAATGACTACCGGGCTGGTGGGCGTGGTCGTCGCTACGCCATTGATGACCGGCAGCGTGCCGCTGGCAAATACCGACGACGGCATCTGCACGCTGCCCAGCGGCGCGCGCAGCGTCAACGGCGCACCGTGGCTGTCAATCCGTACGCCGCTGACGGCGCTGATATTGCCGGTGCGGGCCAGCAGACTCATGCTGCCGGCGGCGCCCGCTTCCAGCGCCGACGTACCATTGAGTGCGATCGAAGCGTTCGCGTCGAGCGCCAACGCGCGCGCTGCACGCACGGCCGCCGCGCCTTCGAGCGTGATATCGGCGCCGGCCGTGACGGTCACGTCATTGCCCTGGATGACGCCGCGTACCATGACCGGGCCGTGCGCCGTCACCGACACATTGCCGCCGTTGGCGTTGATGGCGTGGGTTTCGATGCCGCCAATATTCTCGATGACGATATTGCCCGAACCGGTACCCAGGCTACCCAGCAGCAGCTGGCCAGACGCCGTCGTGCTGGTCAGCGCGATGCCGCCGGCGCCGCTATTGCTGGCCGTGAAGCTGGCAACCAGGTTGCCCTTGTTGTTCAGCGTCGCGCCGCTTTGCGACTGGGTCGTCAGGCTGTCAGTCACCACGGCGCCGCTCTGCGCGATGGCGCCGCCAGGCGCGCTCAGGCTGATGCTTTGCGCCGCCAGGCTGGCGAAGAGCAGGTCGCCGCTGGCCTGGCTGGCCGCCAGCGCGCCGCCCAGCGCGATGCTGCCGGCGCTCTGGCTGAAGCTGTTGCTCACTGCCAGGCTGCCGCTGCCGTCCAGCGCGCCGCCGGTTTGCGCATAATTGGCCACTGCCAGAGCGCCCGTCAGTGCCAGCTTGCCGCCGCTGATCTGCAAGTCGCGCACGGACGCGCTGTCGGTCGTCGCCTGGCCGATGCGCAAGCTGCCGCCGCTCAGGTTCAGGCCACGGCCAAAGTTGATGGTGCCCAACACCGTGTCGCCAGCGGCCGCATCGTAAATAATGCTGCCACTGCCGGCTGCGGCGGTGGCAGCCAGCACGTTCGACGCATCCGGCGCCACGCCGTTTTCCCAGTTGGCCGCGTCGCTCCACAAGCCGCCAGCCGGGCCGGTCCACGTTGACAGTGCGCGTTGCGCAATATCGGCCTGGGTCACGCCGCCAGTGTTGCTCAAGGTATAGTTCCCGGCATCGCTACCGGCCAGGCGGAAACCGCTGGCCGTGACGACTTTGCCGGCGCCGGCGTTCTTGTCGGCGAAAACGCCGCTGCCACCCGTCAGGCTGACGGCATCCTGGGCGATGACGCCGCCCAGCGTGCCGCTGACGCTGGCCGTTTGCGTGCCGTCATACACCTTGTTGCTGGCGCTCACGGCGCTCAGGGACAATGCCGCCGGCGTGATGGTGGCCAGCAAACCGGCTGGCGTTACCACGCGATAATTGCCAGCGTCCGCGCCGCCCAGCGCGACACCGCTCAGCGATACCGGCTTGTTGACACCGACGTTCTTGTCCGCGAAGCTTGCCTGGACGGCGACGCTCAGGATATCGCCGTCGAGGCGGTCGTCGCCGAGGCTGACGCTGGCGCTGCGCGTGCCGTCGTAGACCCTGTCACCGCCGCTATAGCGCAGATTGAGCGCGCGCGCCGTGATATCCGCCGTCGTCGATCCGGTGGTCGATGCCAGCGTGTAGTTGCCCGCATCGGCACCCGACAGGCGCACATCGCTGACCACGACCGCTTTACCGCTGGCCGCATTCTTGTCGCCAAAAACCGCAGTAGCCACAACTTTCAACACATCGCCACCGATGCGATTGTCGCTGCTGGTGACGCTGGCCGCCGTGGTGCCGTTATAGGTCTTGTTGACGCCGGCAAAGCTGGCACTCAGTTCAAGGGCCGTGATGGCGGCGGACGTCGAAGCCGTGCTCGACGCCAGCGTGTAGTTGCCCGCATCCGCACCCGACAAGGTCACGCCGCTGACCGAAACAGCCTTGCCACTGGCCGCGTTCTTGTCGCCGAAGGCCGCCGTCGCCGCAACATTCAACACATCGCCGTCGATGCGGTTGTCGCTGCTGGTGAC
>NZ_JAQQPS010000041.1:0-20948 GCF_036688685.1 Massilia sp. S19_KUP03_FR1
CGCGTTAAGTCCTTGAATGTAAACGTGTTTTCATGCCGGCCGGACGACGGTGCGGACTTGTGTATAACGAGGTGCGCTAAGGGTCGTTTCCGGCCTGTCACGGCGCCTGCTGCCTTTTCGACCTGGCACCTGCTATGCTGGCTCCACCGGCCGGATTCGGCCATAAGCGGTCATTCGCCCAACGAAAATCTACGAGGAAGAAGTTGCATGTCCTACGACCCTCTCTCAGAAGTCATTGACGAACCGCTCACAGTCGATGCACGCGTGTTAGAACAATTACGAGAATATCGACTAGCGTCGAAGCTGCCCCATTTACCAGGTATCGACGTGACCGAGGAGCGTGACCGACTTCGGGAAAATCTTGATAACCTTGTAGACCGACTGCTATGCGGAGTCGAGCAAAACCCCACGAAACGTTTGGTGCTTGCGCAATTTCAACCTTCGCTCAAAGCTGTAGAGGGGGAAGACACTGAGGGCCGTGATCACTTCGGTATGGAGATCGAATCGATCATGGACATTCTCGGGATCGACAGTTCTAATGGCCTTCTCAATCATTACCTCGGCGGCATGTGAAGCCCGACGCGGGTGGCTACTTTGGGGCGAATCCGGCCTGTCGACGTCTCCGCTGGCTTTTCGTCCTGGCAACCGCTAAGCTTGGCCAACCGGCCGTTTTCGGCCAAAAGCGGACCTTCACCGCTAGGGTCTGTCTGACTGACTGAACCAAATTTTGTTCGATTCGTCAGACGGCGATGAGCCGAACCGATCTAACTGAACAACAGTGGCGACAGCTGGAACCGCATTTGCCGCCTAATCCACGCCATGGCCACGCCTACATCGGGCACAGACATGTGATCAACAGGATCCTTTGGCGGCTGAGAACGGGTGCGCCATGGCGCGACATTCCTCCACGCTACGGGCCATGGCAAACCTGTTACGACAGGTTCATACGTTGGTCACGCTGAATCTCCACGAGTTTGCTAGACACTCGACAGCCGTTGGAATACTGCTTTTCGTACTCGACTGGCGACAAGTCATTGCTGAAGCTGTGCCGGCGCTTCGGATTGTAAAACATCTCGATGTAATCAAAGACGTCCTGTTTTGCGTCTTCCCTTGTCCCGTAAGTCTTGCGCCGAATTCGCTCACGCTTCAACAGCTGGAAGAAGCTCTCAGCGACGGCGTTGTCGTGACAATTTCCACGCCTGCTCATGCTCTGTTGCAGATTATGTTCGTCCAGGAAATCGCGCCAGTCATAGCTGCTGAACTGGCTGGCCTGATCGGAGTGCACCATCACCGTATTGCTGGGGCTGGCGACGCCAGACAGCCATCAGGAGTGCGTTCATTGCCAGCTCACGGTCGATGCGTGAACTCATTGACCACCCGACCACCTGGCGCGAGAACAGATCGAGTACGACGGCTTAATAAAGCCAGCCCTCGTACGTTCGGATGTACGTAATATCGGTGACCCAAACGCGATTTGGCTCTTGCACATCAAACTGGCGCTGCAGATGATTAGGAGCCACCAGCGACGGCGCACCGCCGCGTTTGTACTTGCGTTTGGCATAGCCCGTCTGAGAGCGAATCCCAGCGCAGCGCATCAGGCGATGAACCCGGTTGATGCCGCATTGTTCGCCAAGCTCGCGCAGATCGCCACAGACTTTGCGATAGCCGTACACGCTGCCACTTTCCAGCCAGGATTCCTTGATGGGTACCAGCAGGCGCTTGTCTTCCTTGGCTCGCTTACTTTCCGGGTTCAGACGCCGTGCATAAAAACCGCTGGGATGAACCTCGAGCACTTTACACAGCCGTCGCACTGGAAATTGGTCCTGTAACTCGACAATTAAGGTGTACCTTACCCGGACGTCTTGGTAAAGTACACCGCGGCCTTTTTCAAGATGTCACGCTCCTCCGTGACGCGCTTAAGCTCGGCTTTCAAGCGCCGCATTTCGTCTGACTGCGCTTCGACTGCCTTGCGTTCTACCTCTGGCACGCCGTACCGCTTGGTCCAGGCGTACAGGCTGTGGATGCTTACTCCAAGCCGCTCCGCTACCTCGCTGACTGGGTGGCCGCGCTGTGCCACCTGCTTGACTGCGGCAATCTCGAATTCCTCTGTGTAACGATTTCCACTCATACCATCTCCTAATGCCCGTAATTATGGCTCAGGAGTGTCTACGGTAGTCGTGGCGATTCATGACAACTTTCGCCAGATTGAGCTTTCAACCCATGGCAGTGCCGATGTGCCAGTCACGAAGCACCATGGCTCAAATTTAACCCGGGTATTATTGACACGGTAATTTAACCCGGGTATTATTGACTCATCCAATTCAGCCAAATCTCACCGTGATTGATGCCGCTACGCCTTCCTACACCAGCTTCAGTGGCCACAATCGAATCGCATCTGGCAGCTTGACGGTCAATGCATTGGCCGTGAAACACGCTCTGGCATCCGGCGTACCCAGTCCGCTGCTGACCTTCTGCGACCAGACTGGCCAAGTTGTCGAAATTGACATTCGAGGAAGCGATGCCGAGATGTTGGCACGCCTGCCTCCAGAGGGGTGCCAGCTTCAAGGAAACGGATCGGCACTGATCGATTCCGGGGAATCTGGTGAGCCACGTGGCCGTGGCCGGCCAAAGCTTGGGGTTGTCGCGCGAGAAGTCACGCTACTGCCGCGTCATTGGGATTGGTTGGCGGCACAGCCAGGCGGTGCATCGGTGACTTTGCGGAAACTGGTTGATGAGGCACGCCGGGCCAACGCGGACCGAGACCGGCAACGCCGGGCGAGTGAATGTGCGTACCACTTCATGTCAGCCATGGCTGGTGATGTGGCTGGCTTTGAAGAGGCCTCGCGTGCGCTGTTCGCAAACAACGCGGCAAAGTTCCGCCAACAGACCGAAGCCTGGCCGACCGACGTTCGCGATTACGTCAGGTATCTAGCGTATCCGCTGCCGCTGACAGAAGTGCAATCGCTTGCACCGTGACTCATTTGAGACAAAGAGGACTGATGATGACAGACAGAAAAACGCTGAAACGACAGTATCTGGAGACGAAAACCCGAGCCGGTGTCTATGCGATCCGTAACCAGATCACGGGCCGGGCCTTGGTTGCAGGAAGCACGAACGTTCAGGGCACACTCAACCGGCATCGTTTTGAACTGCAACATGGACTGCATCGCAATGCGAGGCTTGCGCAGGACTGGGTCGAGCACGGCGAGACCAACTTTCTCTTCAACGTACTCGACATGCTCAAACCCAGCGAAGACCCAGCGTTCAATGCCGGACGAGAATTGGAAATGCTGGTTAGCTTGTGGTGCCAGGAAATCCCTTGCCTCGGCGAACTCGGCTACGGCGATCCGAGGAGCCAACCTTGATGAACACGAATCTCGGCTTCTGTTTGGCGCTACACCGTGCCCATGCAAGCCTGCAACTCAAGCTTGACGACGAGTTGGGCCTACACCATGGCATCAGTTTCAACGACTTTACGTTACTGAATTTACTCGCGCAAGCGGACGGTGGTCGGGTAAGTATTCCGGAACTCGTGCGTCCGATGAGTCAGCCTCAATCGGCTGTGCTGCGTCAGTTGATCGTACTCGAGAAGATTGGTCTCGTAGTGCGCGACGGTGCGAATGGACTTCGTCAGGCCGTGCTTCGCCCGCCCGGTCGTGCGCTGGAAAACGCTGCGCGCGAGACTGCCGATAGCATTTGCACCGAAGCTGTCGAGTCAATCGACTCCGCAGTGGTTGCGACAGTTTCCGCAGCACTAGTAACGCTTGCACGCACGTCGATCTTGGCACGCTCATGAGCAACGCTATAGCGCCGATTTGTTGGGTGCGTTGTCACTTGCACAGCTTGGCGGAGCCTCCATCGTGCTGTAGTGAAGCCGGCTAAACGAAATATCAGAGCGCCCCCAAAAAGCGCGCGACACCAGAACATTTAAGGACCACACGCCGTGCCCAAGACTAAAGCGAACGGAATTGAGATTGAATACGATTGTTTTGGCAATAACGATGCGGAAGCTGTGTTGCTGATTTCCGGTCTGGGTACGCAGATGATTCGCTGGAGCGAAACGTTTTGCCGGATATTGGCAGAACATGGATACCGCGTGATTCGCTTTGACAATCGCGACGCTGGCCTTTCAACTCACTTCAATAGCGCGTCGATGCCTGATCTCGCTGCAATTGCCGATGCAGTCTCTCGCGGCGAAACGCCCAATGTGCCTTATACGCTCTTCGATATGGCGAACGACGCTGTAGGACTTCTCGATTCGTTGAGGATCAAACGAGCGCACGTGGTTGGGAGATCAATGGGCGGCATGATTGCACAACTGTTGGCCAGCGAGCATGCTGAACGCGTTCTATCTCTGGTTTCCATTATGTCGAGCACTGGCAATCGTGATCTGCCGCAGGCCAGACCAGAAGTGATGGCGGCGATGACATCGCCCGCGCCACATCCCTTGAAAGACGAACAGGGCTATATCGCACATTGCGTTGCCCTTTCTCAAGTGATAGCCGGGCGAGGCTATCCGTTTGACGAATCCGCTCAACGAGATCAAGCGTTAGCCGAAGTCAAACGAACATACAACCCAAGCGGTTTTTGGCGGCAAATCGCCGCCATCGCAGCAACCGGTGACTTAAGATCACGACTAGCCAACATAAGTGCTCCGACGCTTGTGTTGCATGGGTCAGACGACCCACTAGTTCCCCCGGAAGCTGGGAAGGACACGGCGGCCAATATTAGAGGAGCCGAACTACTCATCGTCGAGGGAATGGGCCACGATTTTCCACCATCGCTGTTTGGGTTTGTGGCCGGAGTCATCGCAGATAACATAGACCGCGCGCGCCAGACCCTTTACCGGCATATTGGCCCTGACGGCGCGCTGCACCAAGACGGTCAGAAGCTACTGGGATGCTGAGAAAACCGGGGACTCTGAAATTTTCGTGGGTTAGGGCGTACAACCCCAAAAAGCGAAATGCTGTCAAATTGTAACTTCGCCCATACTGAGGTTGTGCGCAAGAACACTAGAATATGTAGCGCATCGCACATTCGGTGGCTTCCGCACCCCCGGTAGTGGGTTTTTAGCGGTCACCTTGAGCTAACAGTCATCATGCTCCGGCGTTTATTGATTAACAATTTTTAAATTAACACCAATTCACATGCGCATCTCCGTCCTCTTTACTGCCCTGGCTTTGGCAACAGCTTTATCGGCCTGTAGCACCGCCAACATTTATGACTCACTGCAAGACCAAGCACGCGATCGTTGCAGCGCGATGAGCGACCCTGACCGCAGCACTTGCATGAACAGTTCCTCGACCAGCTATGACGATTACAAGAAGCAGCGCGACCAAGCCACTGGCAAGCGCGACTAAAGGCATATGAAGATTTTCCGCCCGCGACGCATGGCGCCCGCGCGCTGCGCTCTGATCATCGGCATGACGCTGCTCGGCGCCTGTGCTACGTCACAGGCCGCCGCCGATGCACTGCCAGCCAATGCGCAGGACGACGGCGCGGCCGAACGCGTGCGCGCCATCGACGCCATGCTGCAGCGCTATCTCAAGCCCGGCGTACCGGGTGCGGTGGTATTGGTAACCGACCATGGCAGGCCGTTGTTCCGCAAAGCCTACGGCCTCGCCAAGGTCGGCGAAAACGTCGCGCTCGATCCCGGAATGAGCTTGCGTGTCGGCTCCATCACCAAGCAATTTACGGCAGCGGCAATCATGCTGCTGGCGGAGCAGAAGAAGCTCGCGCTATCCGACAACGTCGGGCAATACCTGCCGGCTTTCGCCGGGACGGTCGGCGCGGTGACCATCGAGCATTTGCTCACGCACACCTCCGGCATCCGGAATTACACCGAGCTGCCGCAATTCGTCGAACGAATGAAATCAGATATAAGCGTGGACGATGGCATCGCCTTCTTCAAAGACGCCAAACCTGAATTTGCACAAGGTGAGCGCTTTGCATACAGTAATTCCAACTACTTCCTGCTGGGCGCCATCATCGAGCGCGTGTCCGGCATGCCATACGCGGACTTTATGGCCCGCAACGTCTTCGAGCCGCTGCAACTGACGCATACCCGTATCGAAACCGGCAACGCTCCTCCTGCCGACGTCATCGGCTACACACAGGAACGCCGCAAGTTGACCGTGTCGCCGGATTACAGCATGCGCTGGCCTTACGCGGCAGGCGCGTTACGCACAAGTGTCGATGATCTAGCACTGTGGGACCAGGCTATCGTTCACGGCAAGTTGCTGAAACCCGAATCCTGGCAGCGGATGACCACTAGTTACCGGTTGCACGGCATACGCGTTACAGGCTATGGCTACGGCTTTTTCATCCGCAGCATACGGGGCAAAGCTGCGATTGAGCACGGTGGCGATATCGGCGGCTTCAGCGCCGACATAATGCACTTCCCGCAGCAGGAAATTTTTATCGCCGTGCTGGCGAACAATGACGCTGGCGATCCTGCTCCGGACGAGCTGGCGGCGAAGATCGCGGCCCTCGTCTTGCCACGCTGAACTAGGTCATCATGGACGCTTGTACGTCCCCTTCGGGTCGAACCCGGCCTGACAGCGACTAACAGATTTCAGTCATGAGAAGACATTTGAAATAGTACAAAGGATGTTGCATGCTAATTGAATCGGTTTTCTACCTTGTAGCCCCTCGCGGCAGGCCACCTTACGGTCAGTTTGCCGATCACCTTTGGGGATCGAAAGCGAATATCGATTCAGACGGCAACAGTCGCACGCCCGACGACACACAGTGGATAGAACTTTCCCTCGTTCTTCGAGGCAGTGAAGGTGAGGCGGAAATCCATATAGACCCTGTTGCAGGGTCCCCTCTCATTCTAAAAATCAGGTCTCCCAATGCAGGTTTATCCGAGCGAACAGCGATATTTCTAAGCGACCAAACGGCTGGCTCTATCGAGCCGAGTTTGTCCGGCGGGCAGAGTTGGTCAGCTTCGGGTCCAGGCTGTGTAAAAACGTTAAGAAAGTCTGAGAGCAAAAAAATCGGCCGCTCAGAACGGCCGCTATGCGATTTTTTCGGGATCGGGAAGGGTCATCCTAACGATGGAAATTTCTAGTTTTTGCGTTTTTACGCAGCCTGGGTCGGATGCAGCCTGTCGCCGCTGCCGCTGAATTTCCGGTCTGACGAGCTGTTATGCTGGGCTCTACGGCCGGGTTCGGCGAAGAGCTGCCAGTGGTTGTCAAGCGAAGACCTGGCCGCCAGCGTACGTCGCCGCTTACTCCGAGTGAGCGAAACGCCGCGGCGCAGAATGCACGCCGTGCTCGCATGATTGAAGCCGGCTTCGCGTGGCGTGGCTTCTGGCTCGATCCGGCCGCCTTGGCGGCACTCGCCGACCTCAAAATGGCTATAGGGGCGAAATCACTCGACGAAGCCCTGCAGCGGCTTATAGCAGTAGCTGGGATCCACAAGTTCTAGCAAGTCAGGATCGACAACAAGAGTGTCAGTTCCTGAAATAAATGCGACAGCGTCCATTACTGTGCCGGGCAACTGTCAACGCATTCTGTCAATAACTGCGACACTTTTACACCAAATTGATGCGACCGATCTGCAGGATTAGTGAAGTAGTTGCGACTGGCACCCGTTCCGAGTTAAGCCACAACAGTGCCGGTAACCTCGAGAGTAAGGGCGGCTTAGCACTGCCCTTGCATGCCCACTTGATTGTGCTCTGGCATCATTTTTCCGCTCTTGCTGCAAAATCTTCGTCGGTAATGCACTCCAACGGCTGCTCGACTGTTTGTGTAAATTCACTAGGTGCATACTGACGCAAGCCGGAGACAGGTTCAACTGCGATTCGAACGATGTCAGGTTGCGATCTAGAAGGCGCCATACACACGTCAACGTTCACAATGCCTGCTTCGCTAGAAAAATCACAAATTTCTTTAACACTAGGCAGATCGCGGGTTAAATAGGCCGCGGCTTGGTAAATAGCTGCTTGTAGCACTCGCGGGCCACATCGGTTTGGCCCCGTCAGTCTGAAATTTGTGGAGATTCTGTCCACAATGTGAGATACCATAAGATTCGAAAGCCTTCGCGCCTCCGAATACACCAGGTTGTTGTCTTCGTCTAAGCTCCCAGTTCCGCTGATATCAGTTAAGCTTAGGTGCCATACTTTGCATGTAAACACGCCACTTTTAACGGAGCTCGCAAATCGTGGCAACATGTCACATTCTCTTGGCTCTGGGCCTCCCCCCCTGCACCTGTAGTACAGGTCGATCGTTCCGGTGCGACGGGAACCGTGATTAACGATAGCCTGTCTAAAGGCACCAAGCAGTCCCGACGGCAAGATCTCTCGAGAGTTGAGTTTTGCTGAAGGCGATACCTCATCTCTGATTCCCAGGGCTTTCAACATATCCTCGCGCCGTTGAGCGAGCATTACGGAAATTGAGTCGAAGAAATCAGTATCGATGAAATGATCTAACGCACTTCGTGGATCGGACTTCAACTCGGTCTCCGGTGAACTCTCGCTCTGATACGCATCAGCCAAAATCAAGAGACACGGTCCTGACTCTCTACTGGGCAGATCGTCTGCCGACACAAAAAAATGCGAGAAAGCCGCTTCCAATAGAGTTTCAATGCCCAGATTGTCCGCCGGGCCGCCATCCATCAAATGTATGAACTGCCGCGGATTTTGTGCCTTTGCTCGATAGGGCTGGTCATCGCCCGTGTCTAATGGTCGTTCAAACCGCTCTAATGTAACGCGATTAAACACTCCAGGGAAAGCAGCCGAGGCCATAACGGCCGAGGCGATAGGATATGCTCCAATATCAGATTGTAGTCCCATCCTGACAGTGGTGTTATCAAAAACGAACCGGACACCTTCTACTCCGGAGTACCCTATCTTTCCATTAGCGTTCGTCGCGTTTATAAAAAGCTTGGGGCGCCCCGGCCCCACTGGGCCAAGATTAGAAAAAGTAGCACCGCCAAAAAGCTTTTCGTCTAAAACGGATGCCATGATGTCGGATCGATCAAAGTCGGTCCAAAATTGCCTTAGCAAATTATCGGGTCGAATTGTCTGCATTGCCCACGGAGTGATAAAGTCCTCAACCATTAGCGTTCTGGCACGCGGCCAGTTGATCTTATCGGAATGAAGAGCGAAATATGCGCCGGCGACGCTACCGCCCGAGACAGTCGATATAGCGTTCACCTGCTCTAGCAAGCCCATGCGATTAAGCTCCTCCATTACCGCTAGGGAAAAGTTCGCTGCGCGGCTCCCACCGCCCGATAACGCTAACCCGACAAAAGCTGCGGACTTTGGTGGCGGTCCAGAAAACCCCATCTCAGTCCTCGGTGCCTCATCGATACCACTATTGTCGCCCCGGAACGACGCTGGAGTATTTTTGACGGAGATGCTATCGTGACTAGCGCAACCTTGCAGACCAAAAAGACTTACGGCACTGAACAGCAGAGGAAGTAACGGGCCAAATGGAGGCATCATCGATCTGCTGTGGTCTAATTTGTCCGGACACCTCAATAGGTGGAAAATGCACCACCTGAGGAGCAACACATGGCAACAAGAAAACGCAAAACATTCGATCCGAGCCTGAAGCTGGAAGTGGTTCGGATGATCACAGAGCAAGGCCAAAGTATCCGGAATGTCAGCGAAAGCATGGACATTGGCCAGACCGCTATCCGACGGTGGTTGGCACAGGTCGGCGCCGAGCAGAGTGGCCAGCCAGGTATCGGCAAGCCGTTGACTGCGGAGCAGCAGAGGATCCGGCAGCTGGAGCTGGAGAATCAGCAACTTCGCCAGGACGTGACAATATTAAAAAAAGCGTCGGCCTTCTTTGCCCGCGAAATGAAGTGACTCATCAGGTCATTGAAGCGCTGCAAAAGGAGGCCATTACGGTGCAACAAAGCTGCCGTGTTTTGGACGTAAGCAGGTCTGCGTTTTACGAAGCAAAGCGACGTTTCGCCATACCGAAAGTCTGCAAAGAAAGCGTTCATTTGAAAGCGGCATTCATGGCAAACCATCAGAGTTACGGCAGCCGCCGGATGGTCACGGCCATGGCCAACGAAGGCTTCCAGATTGGGCGCTACAAGGTGCGTCGTTTGATGCGCCAAGCAGCCTTGAAACCCGTCTGGAAGCGCAAATTCGTCCATACGACAGACAGCAAGCACGACCTGCCGATTGCCGCCAATGTGCTGAACCGACAGTTCAATCCGGCAGCACCGAACTTGGCTTACGTCAGCGATATTACCTATATCCGGACGGGTGCCGGGTGGCTGTATCTGGCCACCGTGCTCGACCTGTACGCACGCAAAGTGGTCGGATGGGCGATGGCACCGAGCATGCCTGCCAAACTGGTGTGCGACGCCTTGAAGATGGCGATCGGGCAGCGCCGACAGTCAGCAGGACTGATCGTTCATTCCGATCGGGGCAGCCAGTATGCCAGCGAGTTGTACCAGGAACTCTTGAAGGAAAACGGCTTTGTCTGCAGCATGAGCCGCAAAGGTAATTGCTGGGACAACGCCGTCGCAGAGCGCTTCTTCCTGAACCTCAAAATGGAACGTGTTTGGCAACGCCAATATGCCAACCATGCCGAGGCCAAGGCAGACATCACCGACTACATCGTCGGCTTCTACAACGGCAAGCGAATCAATTCAGCATTGGGCAATCTGCCGCCCACCGTCTACGAACGGAAAATGGCAGCACAAGAACCTATCGTTGTGTCCGAAATTACTTGACCACAGCAATCCTTCGCAACTCATCGTGGGTTAGCGAGAACATCTCCTCGCTGAGTTCCAAAGCACATTCGAGGACGGATCAGCAGATTCTTTAGTTCGTTATGCGGAAATCAATTAACCGTCGACACTATATAATAGGCTAGGTACGAACAAAAACAAGAAAATCATCAATGACCGAGCCGCTCCGGTAGCGCGAGCATTAGTGGCCCAGCCCGCCGCCCGAAGACGGGTGGCGGCGGCATCAACTCCCTGCGGCCTTTTACCGGACGGGTACGGCTGGCAAGGACGACCAGCTGCTGATTTAAAAACTATGTTTATAATCTGCTCCGCTCCTTAACGCTCAACGCGGCGTTGGCGGGCTAGCCAGCGGGGTCGGCGCCGCCAGCGCGCTGCTGCGCCGCCTAGTCGACGCGATCCGCAAGCACGTGCTGGCGGCAGCCAAACTGCACGCTGATGACACGCCAGTGCCGGTACTCGCACCAGGCAATGGAAAGACCAAGACCAGGCGCCTCTGGACCCACGTGCGGGACGACCGGCCAGCCGGTGTTCTGACGCCGCCGGCAGTGTGGTTCGCCTACTCGCCAAACCGCAAGGGCATCCACCCCCAAACCCACCTGACTAGCTTCCGAGGAGTGCTGCAGGCTGACGCTTACGCTGGTTATGTTGCGGCCAAATTTATGTTGCGGTGGCGGCCTACTGCATAGGGAAATAGTGGGATTTATCGACTATTGACATGATATAAATTTCGGTGCTTTGTGACTTCCCAACCATCGTTCGGAGTTCTGCCATGTCCAAGAAATCTACACACGCAAAGGTCGCAGGGTTTCGCCATCACAAAGCGCCGTTCTTGTCGGAGCGGGAACGATATTTACGCAGCTGCGTGGACTCTGGCGCAACGCCAGGATCGCTTTTGGTAAAGAGAAATGAGCTCATTTGGATCGCTCACTTTCTCCCCGCGACAGCGCCGCAAGGCGTCGACATTGGCCAATTGCGTGAACTCGTTCGACAGCGCGCATCGATGCATGTCGGCGCAACGATGGGTGAACGAATGATCGTAATCGCCAGACCATGGCTGCGTTTCCTCGGCTGGTGGCGCGAACCAGTCAAGGATCTGCCATTTCAGGCCAATCTCGACGGTTACATCAAATGGATGCGCGACGAACGCGGGTTCAGTCCATCCACTGTCGATCAGTGGCAAGGCAGAGCAAGGCAGTTCCTTCAGTGGTGCGAGGAGACAGATCGCGACTTAGCAGGGCTGTGTCCGACCGATATCGATACTTACTTTATTCAGAATGCGACCCGATGGGGACGGACCTCGATGAAGGCGATTACCGGCGCACTGCGAATATTTCTGCGTTACGCGGCAGCCCAAGGCCTATGCGACTCGCGCCTTGCCGAAGCGTTGCGCTCACCGCGCATGTACGCTCAGGAATCGTTGCCAATAGGCCCAGGATGGACCGATGTTCAACGGATTCTGGCGACGACGGAAAGCGATAGGCCGGGCGACATCAGAAACCGCGCAATCTTGATGCTCCTGTCGATTTACCGCTTGCGTCGGGGTGAGGTAGCCGCATTGCGCCTCGACCAGGTGGACTGGGCTGGACGAAAGCTGCGTGTATTTCGTTTGAAGCGCCGTCAGCCGCAGGTTTATCCATTATTGCCAGCGGTCGCAGAAGCATTGGCTCGCTATATCGATACCGTCCGCCCACCAACTCCTGTTCCCGAGATATTTCTTGGACTGAACTCCCCCCATCGCGCATTGAGTGCGGCGGCACTGTTCAACGTGGTTAATGGAAAATTCAAATCGCTCGGGATCGAGGCAAAGCATTGTGGCCCTCATGCATTGCGCCATGCCTGTGCAGCACGCCTGGTCGCACAGGGATTGAGTTTCAAGGAGATCGGTGACCATCTTGGCCACCGAAGTGCGTCGGCCACGATGACCTACGCCAAGGTCGATATGCGTGCGTTGCGCGAAGTCGGCGACTTCGATTTGGGAGAATTGTCATGGAGCTGATCAAGGTGGTGACGGCGTACGTCGCAATGCAACGGTCACTCGGCATGCGATTCAGTGCCACTGACCGGCTCCTAAGGCAGTTTGCCCGCGAGATGGGCAATGTCGATATGGTCGATGTCCGACCTGAAGCTGTTCTGACGTTTCTGCACGGAGCCGGAGAACTTACAGCGACATGGCGGCTTAAGTACAACGTGCTGACGGGCTTGTACCGGTTCGCCGTCAGTCGGGGGTACTGCGAGACATGCCCACTTCCAACAAGTGTGCCGAAACTGCCTCCATCCCAAACACCTTACGTGTACTCGACGGGAGAACTCCGTCGCCTGATTGAGGCCACACCGTCGTTGTACAGCTACCGCAGCCGACAGCAGGCATCCATGTTTAAAACCTTGATTCTGCTGCTTTACGGCAGTGGCATGCGCATCGGCGAGGTGCTCCGTCTGACCATGCATGACGTAGACTTGATCGACCGTGTCATCGTCGTGCATGACACGAAGTTCTTCAAGACCCGTCTGGTGCCGATCGGCCCGCGGCTGTCTGTCGAACTGGCTGCTCATGTTGGGTGGCGCCGACACTTGCCAATGCCAGCCGGAGAGAGCTCGCGTCTGTTCACCTCATACACAGGTCAAGGATGGCCTTATTCCCAAGTCATAACCCTGTTTCAACGCCTGCGACGTGCAGCCCACATTGAATGCCCGGAAGGAGAATTGCATCCACCGCGCCTGCATGATCTGCTCCATACCGCAGCCGTTCATCGCGTTCTTGCATGGTATCGCGATGGCAGGGACGTGCAACGTCTGCTTCCGCAACTGGCGACCTATCTGGGCCATGTCGACATCAAGTCGACCCAGCGATATCTGCGCATGACCCCGGAATTGCTCGAAGAGGCAAGCCGACGCTTCGCGCAGTATGCACAATGCGGAGACGATCATGAATGACCGGAACCTGCTTGGCCCATGGATCCGCCGCTTCTTGCTCGAGCATATGGTAGCGGAACGTAACTTCTCGCTTAATACCCAGGTCAGCTACCGGGACACGTTAACATTGCTGCTGCCGTTCGCGGCCAAGATCGGTGGTTTCGCAATCGATCGAATGAAAGTTGAGGATATCTCTCCAGCCATCGTTCGCCAGTTTCTGGACCATGTCGAACATGATCGGCATTGCAGCGGCGCCACCCGCAATCTGCGGTTGAGCGCGATCCACTCGTTGGCACGTTTCATTGGCATGCATTCGCCAGTACATCTGTCATGGTGCAGCGAGGTGCGATCAATACCGTTCAAGAAAACGGCCAAGACTATGGTCGGCTATCTTGAGAAATCGGAGATGGATGCGTTGCTGGCAGCGCCCGACCGTCGGACCGTTATGGGCGCACGTGACTATGCCTTGCTCCTGTTCCTCTACAACAGCGGTGCCCGTGCAGATGAAGTAGCGAAGCTGACTATTGGACGTTTGCGGCTCGGCGATCCGGCATCGGTTCGCATCCTTGGCAAAGGAAACAAGACACGAATTTGCCCACTGTGGCCAGCCACGTCGTCGGCCCTGACTCGGCTTGTGATCGGGCGAAATGGGAGCGAAACTGTGTTCCTTGGGCGTACCAATCAGCCGATGACACGGTTCGGAATACATCGCGTCGTCACGCAATATGGCGCACTCGCTGCGGCATCAATTTCTACGATGAAGGATAAGCGTGTCAGCCCGCACTTGCTACGCCACACGACGGCCGTTCACTTGCTGCGCGCTGGCGTCGACATCAACACGATCCGGGCCTGGCTTGGACATGTATCGCTGGATACGACAAATATTTACGCCGAGGTAGACCTGGAAATGAAGGCGAAGGCGCTTGCCAGCGTCGATATATCGGGACTGCCTGCAGGCGCACGCCGTACTCCTGTATTACCGTCGTTGATGGCGTTTCTGAAGCAGATGTAGAGCCGCGCGCGGTCCTTTTTATGTGCGGGCACGCATCAACCAGTAGTGAGTAAATCCTGATGTTTGCCCACCACCGCAACATAAATTTGGCCGCAACATAACCGGCGAAATGTTATGCACAACATTTCGCCGGCTTCAACGCCCTGTACGAAGATGGCGGCATTGACGAAGCGGCATGTTGGGCGCACGCGCGCCGCAAATTCCACGACCTGCACGTGGCGCGACCATCGCCGCTGACGACAGAGGCGCTGCGCCGCATCGCCGAACTGTATCTGATCGAGGCCGATATCCGCGGCAAACCACCGGACCAGCGTCGGTCGGTGCGACAGACGCACGCGCGACCGTTGCTCGACGACCTGGAGCAATGGCTGCGCGCCTCACTTAAAAAGCTCTCGCTGCAAATCCGACACGTCGGCAGCGATCATGTATGCCCTGAACCTGTGGCCGGCACTGCTGCGCTATTGCGATAACGGCGTCATCGAGATCGACAACTCGGCGGCTGAGCGGGCGCTGCGTGGCATTGCCATCGGCCGGCGCAACTACCTGTTCGCTGGCGCTGACAGCGGCGGAGAACGTGCCGCCGCCATCTACTCGTTGATCGGCACGGCCAAGCTAAACGGCGTCGACCCCGAAGCTGGTTGCGCCATGTGCTGGCGCAGATCGCCGGCCCCCCGTCAACCGCGTTGACGAGCTACACCCCTGGAATTGCCCCCCAGCAGATCAAGCCTTCTTGAACAACACTGCGCTTCCAGCGGTGTGATGCCATCTTCAATTAAATCGACACGCAGCTCAAAACGGTGGTGGGGAGACGCTTACGATTGTATCGTAGATTTTCCAAAAGAAATAATAAACGTGCATGAACCTCACTATGTCAATTCATAAAAGATAGTCCTATTTGATCTATGTCAACACCTCGTGACGCTGATATTGTGAAAATTCAATAACTTAGAGGTGTAGCATGAAAAAGATAAATCGGATAATCCGTAAGGCGGAAAGAGATGCTGCTGTGGCTGATGCAGTGGCCCGTGCTCTAGCCACCCTGCGACTCCTCCACATGGGGCGGTTGCAGGTAGAAGAAAACGGGCTGGTAATCGAACTGGGTCGTTGATCAGGCCACAGAGCACAGTGGCGCATCAATTTCATCGAACTTACCGCCGGTGATGAGATCTTTAATACGTGGATCGTCAAGTACCGTGTAAGGATAGCCGCGTGGGATGGCGCTGACCTGGTCGAGACTTGCGACTTGCTCCGGTGACAGGACGACATTAGCGGAACTAAGATTGCTTTCAAGCTGGTCCAGCGTGCGAGGGCCAATGATTGGCATCGACCCTTTGGCAGCAACCCATGCGATGGCGATTTCGCCTGGGGTTACGCCAACTTCGTTGGAAACCGCGATCAAGGTATCGATGATCGCGCTGCGCTGCGGCGTATTTTCAGGCTGAAATCCTGCACCGCCCCACGCTTCGTCACGCCGATTTTCAGTGTTTTGATTGCGGTATTTCCCTGTGAGTACACCACCACCCATAGGTGAATAGGCCACCACACCCAGTCCTAAAGCCTGTGCGGCGGAAATCAAGTCCTGTTCGGTCGCGCGCTGCACCAAGCTGTGTTCTACCTGAATGCCCGCGATCGGCAAGACGCCGCGCAGTTCGGCGATGGTCGCGGCACGGGCCACGCGCCACGCGGGGAAGTTGGAGAGACCGGCATACAGGATCTTCCCGGCTCGGGCCAAGTCGTCAAAGCCGCGCATGACCTCTTCCATCGGCGTGACGCCATCATCCACATGCGCCCAAAAGAGATCGATACGATCCGTCTTTAGACGTTTTAGGCTGGCTTCAACGGATGCGACCATTGCCTGGCGGCTGTTACCTGTTACGAGGAGGCCCGAGTTCGCGTCCGTCTTAACGGCAAATTTAGTCGACAACACAAATTGATCTCTTCGTCCCGTCAGCAAATCGCCAACAAATTGCTCCGACTGGCCATCCTGGTAGCCATTGGCCGTATCAATGAAGTTGCCGCCTGCGCTTGCATATGCGTCAAAAATCCGGCGCGCTTCTTCTGGATTCGCCCCGTGCCCACCCCATGCCACACCGAAATTCGCCGTCCCGAGTACGAGCTCTGACACCCGCAGGCCTGTATGCTTGCCAAAAATTTTATATCGCATGTATCGCTCCTTGTTGTCATCCTTAGTGCAGCGGAGCTACAATAAAAGGATCAGTGATCCATATGATGTGGATCACTGATCCGATTGTCAAGGGAGATTTATGCGGTCTGATGCAAAAGAAAATTATCAACACCTCCTCGTGACGGCGCGCGCCGTCGTCGCGGAAGAAGGCGCGAACGCGTCGATGCGCGATATTGCTCGTAAGGCCGGGGTGGGTCCGGCGACTCTATTTCGGCACTTTCCCACGCGTGACTCCCTGCTCGATGCGTTGTTGAGAAATTCTCTCGAAGAACTGACGGAAAAGGCCAACACAGAGGAGAGCGAATCGTCTGCTGATGACGCGCTGGTTGCTTGGCTACGCGAAGCAGTGGCCTTTGTTCGGATTTATAGCGGTGTGGTCAATTTGATGGCCACTGCACTTGCCGACACCACCTCAGCACTACACACATCATGTGCCAACCTTCGCAGTGCTGGCACGCGCCTCTTGACGCGCGCGCAGGAGGTGGGAACGGCGGACCGGAGCATGACAGGCAACGATATGTTCGCTTTGATCGGGGCGCTTGGCTGGATCGGGGATCAAGCCGCGTACTCCGCTCGCAGCGACTACTTGTTTAATGTGATCGCTAGCGCGATGCTGATAGATCGTCCAAACCGCGCGTTGGAAACCCGCACCAGCTGAACCTATCGTCAGAGCCATGCAAAGTTAAACGACCGCTTCGGGTCGAGAGCAGGCCTTTGGCGATGCCCATCGGTCCACCGTGGCGCTGCCGGGTGACCGTGGCATGCTCATAAAATTGCTAGGAAACCGCAGCGGCCGGCGATACCAGCTGAGGCCGGCACTAACATGCCAAAACACGCATCAGGGGACGAAGTTGTCGCCGAAATTACTCAATAAACTATTTAGAAAAATGTCTCAAATAATTTGACACTTTCCGTACTGGCGCCCCATCTAGAACTGTTCCCAGTCGTCATTGGCCAGCGCCGTCACTGCCGGCCGCGTTGTCAACTTCGGTACCCGACGCGGCGCGGCGCCAAGCTGTTGGGTCGACGCCGGGCGGTTCAGTGGTTCGATCTGCGCCTCGTTGCTATCGAGCGTAAACGTACTGACGACACTGGCCAGGACGCTGGCCTGCTGCTCAAGCGAGGCCGCCGCCGCTGCCGCTTCCTCCACCAACGCCGCGTTTTGCTGAGTCACCTGGTCCATCTGGGAAACTGCGATATTGATCTGGTCTATACCGCTGCTCTGCTCCCGCGTGGATTGGCTGATGTCGCCCATTATATCGCTCACGTGCTGGATGCTTGCGACGATCTCGCCCATCGTTACACCCGCATGCGCCACCAACCGGCTTCCAGTGGCTACTTGGGCCACCGAGTCATTGATCAAGGTCTTGATTTCCTTGGCTGCGGCGGCCGAACGCTGTGCCAGATTGCGCACTTCCGAGGCGACTACGGCAAATCCTCGCCCCTGTTCGCCTGCCCGGGCCGCTTCGACGGCGGCATTCAGGGCAAGGATATTAGTCTGAAACGCAATGCCGTCAATCACGCCGATGATATCGACGATTTTGTTGGATGACGCGTTGATCGAATTCATGGTCTCGACTACTTGGTTGACGACTACTCCGCCCCTGACGGCGATGGACGAGGCCAACATTGCCCGCTGGCTGGCCTGCTCCGCGTTTTCCGTATTTTGCTTAACCGTGGACGTCATTTCTTCCATCGAGGCGGCGGTCTCTTCCAGCGAACTGGCTTGTTCCTCGGTGCGCGACGACAAGTCGAAATTGCCGTTGGAAATCTGCGCTGAGGCTGTCGCGATGGTGTCCGTTCCGCTACGCACTTCGCTAACGATTTTGACCAGGCTCTGATTCATGGCGTGCAGCGCCCGCAGCAATTGCCCGGTCTCGTCGGCGGTTGTGGCCACGATATGGCTGGTCAGGTCGCCGGCGGCGACCGTTTGCGCGATCCGGACCGCCTTGTTGATCGGAACGCTGATGCTACGCGAAATCAATATCGCACACGACACAGCAACGAGGGTGGAGAGCACGGCCGAAATCAGCATATTGCGTTTGGCCGCAGCCGACGCTTCGGCACTGGCTGTTACATTGACCTTGGCGATGTCGTCATTAAGCCGCTGCACCTTGTCGAGCGCCGCCTCGGCCTTCAGGAAATAGGCACGCGAGGCGGCATAGTCGCGGTAGTAAGCAACAAACAGCGTCTTTTGCACCTGCTCGTCGCTGTTACGCGCCATCGACGTCATGCTAACAGCGACTTTTGCCTCAGCATTTTTCCAGCCATCCCAGTCAACCAAGAACTGCTTCCAAAGCCCCTCTTCCTCGACCGTCTGGGGCAGCGGTTCGTATAATTTCCACCCCTTATCGATGCTTGCCCAGCCTTTGGCGCGCAAGCGCAGCGCTTCGTCGAAACGGCCAGCCGTCAGGTAATCATTTTCGGCGATCGCCGCCGTCAGGTCGGCCGCCGTCACCGCTGTCTGGCCTTCGCTGATACCAAGCAGCCCTTGGATCGAAGGCAAGCGTACCTTGCCCACCTCGTCGACCGCAGCACTCATCCGAACTATTCCGGCATAGCCACTGAATCCGACGATCGCCAGTGCCAGGACCATAATAGCCATTAAGATCGCGAGTTTCCACTTAATAAGCAGGTTTCCAAACATGTTATTCCAGTCATGAATTTGAGGGTACGGCTCACTAAAATGAGCATGCATTTACGACATTTAGTCCGCGATTGTGAATTCTTCAATATTGGCATTGTTTTAAGTGCAATATTTAGTACTATTTGACATAAGGATTATACATTTTTTAAAATTAACCCTTCAACTTAAAAAATTTTTATTGTTTTTGTTGTTTTCACGTCTTTGCATCTCTTTGTTTTGTTTATTAGTAAAGACATTACTACCATACGCGTTTCTTTTTTTAATATTTAAAATTTTAATAAATCTGAAGAGCGGACATGCGTAATAGTTGATAAAAGGCTATAAAAGTAAATATTACATTTCAATATTTACAAGGCACGACTAGCTTGTTAGCACGACAAGGACATCTTGGGGACAACCTTGAAAACAATGCACGGCACCAACGCAACGACATGCGGACGCTCGCCCTTTTAAAAGCGATTGCTGGAGAACTTGTTTATGCCGATCCAACTGCGAAAGCTCGAATCCACAACCATTTAGACCATCTGCTGTTACTTCACGGCGATGATGAGAATTTCTGCAATGAAATCAAAGAGGCGATGAAGGCGACTAGCGCAGCGTGATCATATGCTCGACTCGAGCCCTCATAGATCGCAGCTGGGCATCATAACTTTTGCACAGCTTCTCATTGTCCCGCCGCAGCGCCGCGAGCTGATTCACGACTGCCTTGACGTTGCGCATGCGTACCTCAGAATAAAAGACCGCTAACACATTGCTGTCGCGGCGAAAAGCAGCGTCGTATAATTGTATGAAACCAATTATTGAGAACTGCATAAACAATCTTAGGTAGCACTATGACACCTAGTCGCGAACGGCTGCTTTGGGTCGAAACCGGCCTGACAACGACAGGCCGATTTCGGCAAAAAGCGGCCGTTCGCTTCACTCTGACGGTGTAATGCTAATGAAGAATGAACACAGGCTCGAAACTGAAAGCATGCATGATCGAACAATTTGATGGTTTCAGCTGGCACGATAATGCGATCCACGGGTTTCGTATTGCCGAAGGACCAGATGGATGCGGCGGTCAACTGACGCTTGACATTGATTTCATCGTTCAGTGGCTTCCGCCCTCTGCTGACGAAAGTGCTTTCGCATTTGTCCTTGCCCCAGCCGATCTAGTGTTTCATGAAGTAACAGATTTGGTTTTCTCAATCGATTACGCATCTTGCTCAGCATCACTACAGCCAATGATGATTCATGAGATTCGTCGAGAAGTATTTACTTATCCAAATGGTCAATTCGCCTTTTCCTGGAGGATTGACATCAACTGGCCGCGTAACAGCTTTATCTCCTTTCACTCGCCGCTCATGTCACAAACGTTGAGAGGGCATTCTATTAGTTCAGGGGCGCAATATCTAACTGTAGCGACTCGTGGGATCATGTACCCATCCGCAGTTGGCCACTCTTCAAGGCCAGGCACGTTTTGCGTACACTGC